>NZ_JABSST010000008.1:0-29523 GCF_013213975.1 Winogradskyella sp. | reverse complement strand
AAAGTACAACACGAACACCAAAGTAAATTCACTTGTGGTTTTGTGGTGCATCCAGGGTTTGTGAGAGGAGCTTGTTGGGAAATAGAACGTTGTGTTGAGGACTTAGGATTACAACTATTGTGCTTACCAACCCATTACATGGATACTATTGGCACATGGAGATGTATCTTTGATGAAGAAAATGAGCCTATTTTTGAATTAGCTGACAAATACAATCTTGCAGTAGAAATTCACCCTTATGACGGTGAAAAATTTATAAAGCTTGAAAACACGTCATGGAGGTTCCATCTGATTTGGATGTTAGCGCAATGCGCAGATGCTTATCACTTTCTAACCTTAAATGGTTATTACGATAAATATCCAAATATGCGTGTTTGTTTCGCTCACGGTGGACAATTAGCACAGATTAATCTAGGTCGACGTATACAAGGCTTTGATGGAAGACCCGATTTATTTGAAGACAAGAAACATCCGAGAAAAGCTGTAGCTCATAAAAATATTTTCTTTGATACGTTAGTCCATGATACGGGTGGTTTAGACTTATTAATTAAGAATCAAACTTCAAAACAAGTACTGATGGGATTAGATGATCCTTATCCGTTAGGAGAAATGGAAAGTGAAAAACAGTCTTCTTATCCTGGGAAAATTTTGGACTTGGCCATAGAACGTGATATCATTACCGAGAATGAACGCGATGCCATTTGGGAAGACAATGTGATTCAATGGCTTTGCGGAGATGATGCATCTGCCAAGGAAAAACTGGTTCAAAGAATATTATCCTAATGCACTTCTTACCTAAAAAGCTAGATGAATATATTGTTGAACATTCTGAAACGGAACCAGAATTACTTCAGCAATTAACCCGCGAGACTTATCAAAAGGTATTACAACCTATAATGCTAAGTGGCCCATATCAAGGTCGTGTATTAAGTATTATTGCTAAACTAGTTAATCCAAAGACTATACTAGAATTAGGAACGTTTACAGGGTATTCTACTATTTGTTTGGCAGAAGGCTTACACAAAGAAGGAACACTTCACACTATTGATGTTAATGAAGAATTGGTAGATCTTCAACGCAAATATTTTGATAAATCTGGATTTGGACACCAAATCATACAACATACAGGTAATGCACTAGATATCATTCCCCAAATAAACACAAGCTTTGATCTCGTATTTATAGACGCTGATAAACCTAATTACTGCAATTACTTTAACCTTATTATAGATACATTAAATCCTGGAGGTATCATTCTCTCAGATAATGTATTATGGCACGGTAAAGTAGTTGAGCAATTAAATCCAAAAGATAGTTCCACAAAGGCTATTTTAGAGTTTAACAGTTTACTAAAGAATGATGGCAGAATTGAAACAGTTGTATTGCCTATTAGGGACGGTTTAACGATTAGCAGAAAAAAATAGTTAAAGATTTCTCTTTATTGATCCTGAGAAATCTTCAACGTCATCCTTAATCTTATTGATTTCTTGTTGAAATTCTTTTGCCGTATCAGGATCTATGATATTGCTTTCTTTAGCACTTTTAGTTACTTCATTCTTGATGTCATTTGTAGCATCTTTTAGGGTACGCATACCCTTCCCTAAACCCCTTGCGACTTCAGGTAATTTATCGGCACCAAATACCAAAACGACAATAAATAGAATAAAGACTATTTCTGTACCTCCAATGAATAATAATGTGCTTAATGGTATCACAGTGCAAATATAGAGCGACTTTAGCGAATAAAAAAAGCCGACTCGCTAAAGTCGGCATATTATTTTAAAGCAAATTGAATTAATTTTTTACTTTATTTTTAAATTTATCGAATTCACTCTCTGAAACTTCTCTTGGCCAAGAATTATTTGAGGTATCAACATCTGCTGTTTCCAAATCTGGATCCACTGTGATGCTTACAATTTCTTTTTCACTAGCCACTGCTCTACTCACTTCTTTGTCATTGAATCTCCAAATCTGAGCTGGATAAGTGACCTTTTCAGTTGTACCCTCTGCATATTCGTACTCAACGATTAATGGCATTACTAATCCTCCTGGTTTGTCAAAAGTTACTTGGTAGAAATACTTAGGTGATTTCTTCATGGCTTTTTGCTCTTCTGGTGTAAAATTATCCATGATATATTCCTTAACTGTTGGCAAATCTTTCATAGCCACACTACTATTCATAGCAACTTCATAACCCTCATCACCTTCTCCAATAAAATAAACCAAGTCATTTGGATTCATATTATAACGTTCTGCTAACTTCTTTCCATTTTCATTAGGATTTGAGGTTACAGCATATTTTTTAACTTCTTTAATACCTATATCAGTATAATCAGTCGTGTAGAACCAACCTCTCCAGAACCAATCTAAATCTACGGCCGAAGCATCTTCCATTGTGCGGAAAAAGTCTTCTGGCGTTGGGTGCTTAAACATCCAGCGGTTAGAATATTCTCTAAATGCATAATCAAATAAATCACGACCCATTACCGTCTCACGTAAAATATTTAAGCCTGTAGCTGGCTTACTATAGGCATTACTACCAAATTGATAGGTATTTAATCCTTTAGTCATAATCGGAGCAATGTAATCTTGATTACCACCCATGTAACGTACTATATTTTTAGCCGGTCCTCTTCGAGATGGATACTTGTCCTGTCCAGGCGATAATGCTGTTGGATTCCACTCACCAAAGTCTTGCTCCGCAACATACTGTACAAATGTATTTAACCCTTCGTCCATCCAAGTCCATTGACGCTCATCACTGTTGACGATCATTGGAAAGAAGTTATGACCAACCTCATGAATAATAACACTAATCATTCCAAATTTTGTTCTATCTGAATAGTTACCATCTTTATCAGGGCGACCAAAATTGTAACAAATCATAGGATATTCCATACCCATTGGTGCATGCACTGAAATGGCTTTATGATATGGATAATCAAATGTCATTCTTGAATAAGATTTTAAAGTACTAGCAACTGTTCTCGTAGACCATTGCTCCCATAACGGATTGCCTTCTTTCGAATACATTGACACGGCCATAACGTCTTTATCACCAATCTTCACTGCCATCATATCCCAAATAAATTTACGTGATGTGGCAAAACCAAAATCACGAACCATCTGGGCAGATAGCTTCCAAGTCTTTGTTTTATTACTTTTTGTCTTTTCGGTTTTACGAGCCTCATCTTCTGTTACGATCATTACTGGTTTATCATAAGACTTCTTAGCCTGATTGTAACGTTTCATCATATCCTTAGAAAAAACTTCTTCTCTATTAGTTAAGTAACCAGTGCCATCTAAAATATGATCTGCAGGAACTGTAATATTAACATCAAAATCACCAAATGGTAAAGCGAACTCATCGCGTCCCCAAAATTGAGAATTTTGCCATCCTTCAACATCGTTATAAACGGCCATACGTGGATAGAACTGCGCCATAACGTAGATTCTATTATCATTCTCTTCAAAATACTCATATCCCGAACGACCTCCATCTCTAACATGGTCATTAATATTATACCACCACTTGATATTAAATGAAAATTTATCACCAGTCTTCATTGGTTTTGGTAATTCAACCCGCATCATGGTGCGATTAATTGTATGTGGTAAATCGCCCCCATTTACATCTTGAACATGCTCAATATTAAACCCGCCATCAAAACGTTCCTTTAAATATGTTCTTGCAGCACGTGAGCCAGAAGTAGCTGGCCCAATTCCAGAACTATTAATAAGTGGAGTTTTAGAATCTCTAGCTCTCATATTTTGATCTAACTGCACCCATAGATATGTTAATTCATCTGGTGAATTATTCGTATAAGTAATAGTTTCATTACCATATAATCTGGCATTAACATCATCAATCTCTATGTCCATTTTATAGTCTGCCTGTTGCTGGTAATACGCAGGACCAGGTGCACCAGAACCCGTTCTAAACATGTTTGGCGTTGCAAATTCATCGTATAATTGCTTGAATTTGTTTTGATTAGTGTGACCAGGTTTACGTTCTGGCTTAATCTCATTTTGAGCAAATGTATTTGCAGTAACAAATAACATTGCCCCAAAGAAATACTTGAAAATTTTCATTGTGAATAGTGTTGTTTAAAAAATGCGTGCCTAATGTACGCAAATGAGTTGCATTAACAGAATTTTTAGTTAAAGTTTAACATGCAATTGTCATTATCTGGAAACAATAAAAAACTCTTATTTTTCCCCAAGCCTTTTATCCTTAAAATGTTTTGTTGTTCTGGGAATACATCAAAAAGAATTTGATTCTTAACTGTTATAGATTTCAGGGTCGAGACATCTTCAACTTCCAGATAACAATACGCTATATCGTCTCTATAGGCTTTTCCTATAAATTTAAAACTGACCGGATTTGAATTTATCTCTAATTTTAATTTATCCTCAAGATAACGCTCCATGTATTTTTCAATATTGGTTTTATTATTATCCGGTGCCAATGTAATAGTCTCATCATAACGCTCTTGCAACAATTTTTCAAAATCATCGATAAATATTTGGCTTATAATCTGTAACGACTGCTGTTCGTTTACATATTCAATATTAGTAACACTAACATAATATTCATGTTTAACCTCATCAAAACTATGGTATGGAGTTATCAAAAACAGTATTAAAAAAGAAATGGCCTTCATCTATAAATGTCTATTGCGTAGTTAATTTGATATGTCTTACTAAGTCTTCAAATTTAGCGTTATGTATTCAAAAAACATTCCAAAATTAATTTTTATCTACAGATTCTCTATTTTCCATATATTGAATCAACTTTTGTTGCATATATTCCAACAATTTCATCTCATTCTTTTCCTTACATAGCGCTAAAAATGTGTCCCCTTCTTGGCAGAACAAAAAATACTCATTCTTAAGCCTATCAGACAAAGAATCTGTTTCAAAAATAATTGATTCATAATCTGCTCGAAGCCTATTGATACAACGGTCTCTATCGTCTAATTCTACGATAGCCTTCAATTTCTTTGTTCTACCGCTAATTTTATTGAGCAGCTTATGAAAGTTTAACCCAAAACCTAGACCTATATAACCCATAGGCCCTGCATCTGCATCATGGAGCTTACGTTCATTTTGAGTCAGTGGTAATTTGGTATTGCCAGGAATACCTAAGTCATAAAAATTAACCTCTGTTTTGGCGTCAGAATTTTCCAAATCAGACTGAAGACTTCCTGTGAGTATTTTACCAACTACAACCTTATCTAATGCATTTATTTTTTCTTCTAATTGAATTAAAATTATCTCGGCATCTATCATTGCTTGGGTAAGCACAACATCTTTATTCTTATACTTTAAACTTGATACAAATAAAGTGTCATTTACTTTTGCTAAAATCCTGAAGGTTCCACCTTCATCCGATATGGCAAATTTTGCAGCCGATTTATTTAAAACATGGATTCCCTCTACATCATCATTAGCTGTAAGTTGGCCGTTAAGCTCCTTGCGTTGTGCATAGGATACAGAAATTGCAAGAATTGCAGTAAAACTCAAAAATATCTTAATCTTTTTCACTTTTATATTTCAGAAAAGATTTACTGAGTTGAGTAATGCGTTCGAGAAACTGCATTTCTTTGTTCTCATCAAGCAAGATAGGATCTATACCTTCTTCCTCAACATAATCAATAAATGCTTCAACTTGTTCTAAGGGTATATCAAAATTTAAATGGATATAGTTGTAACTATACTTATCTAAGGCTTCCTTAAAAGGAGTCTTTTTTACAGCCTTGTCTTGATTACTTTTTCCTTTTTTGGGATCAATGTCAACAACCTGACTAATAATAAACCCTGCCAAGTTTACAATATTAAGCATATTTCCCACTTCAGGATTATATTCATTAAAAGCCGCATTATCCGCTTTTGATTTAAAGTCTGGTGTAAAGTTGAAGTCCTCAATATGATCTAGACCGAAATAAACATAATCTAGATTAACATTATAAGTCCTTACATTCTCAAGATCGGCATTCAAATTTCCGGTAAGACCAAAAGGTAAAATCACAACCTCATCAAGTTTGTTGACCTCTTCAACCAGTATAACGGTTAACTTTTTTGAGGTAACAATGTCCTTAGTTACTTTAATTTCAAAGTCTTTAAACTGCAATGCACTAAATTCAACAACATCATTAACTGCTACCATTAATTCAAAATTTCCATTTTCATCAGTAACTGTGCCTTTATTAGACGATGAATTATAAACGGTTACACCTTCTTTGTCATCTGTAGAAACAACAATTCTACCATTTACTAAAGTTCTTTTAATGTTCTGAGCTTGAAGTCCAAAAACGGAAAGACAACAAAGTATGACAATGATTTTTCTCATGTTGGTTTTATTTACTTTTAAATTTCGCATATATTCCATTACCTACATAAAAAAATGCTGATAAATCTTTGTTAAATAAAAAAGTACTTTTAAATCCTAATTACTAGTATTTTTGAAATATGAAATCAATGTTAATAGCCAGCACTTCAACCATTCATGGAAGTCGACCTTTAGAATATTTGCTTGACGAACTCAAATTACACTTTGCTTCAACTGAGGAAATTCTCTTTATTCCTTATGCCAGACCAAGCGGTTTAACTTATGAAGAGTACACATCAAGAGTGACCATTCCATTTAAAGAAATTGGGAAATCAGTTAGGGGAATACACGAGTATGAAAACCCTAAAACAGCTATCACAAACGCCAAAGGTATTTACACTGGTGGTGGTAACACCTTTATATTAGTACATCAATTATACAAAGCAGACGTACTATCTGAACTTAAGAATGTTGTTCAAAATGGCACGCCCTATCTAGGCACCAGTGCGGGCAGTAATATTTGTGGCCTCACAATGAATACAACCAATGATATGCCAATTGTATATCCGCCTAGTTTTAAAACCTTAGGTCTAGTACCCTTTAACATAAATCCACATTATTTAGACCCTAATCCTAATAGCACGCATATGGGAGAAACTAGAGAAACTAGGATAAAAGAATTTCATATGTACAATACACAACCTGTTATTGGACTTAGAGAAGGTAGCTGGATCAAGGTGAAACAAGATAAGCTAACATTAAAAGGATCATTACACGCAAGAGTTTTTGAGCATGGGAAAATGCCCTATGAGGTAGGTCCTAATACTGATTTAAGCGGATTAAAATAGACTAGATATTTCTAAAGAAATGATATCCCCAGATTTCATAACCTTTATTATAATAAAACTTATGTGAAGGGTAATTTTGAACATAAGTATTCAATTCCATAGAATTACATCCTTTTGTTTTAACATAGTGGTAAATCCAATCCATAAACTTTTTTCCCAGACCTTGACTTCGGTATTGAGGGTTAATATAAACATGATCTAATTCTACAGCTTTACCAACATAATGTCTAGTACAAAACCATAGGCCCGACACACCAATAACTTCATCACCATTAAAAATAGCAGCACACTCATAATTTTGATCTTTCATTTCATCAAATCGAGATCGCAAAAGGTCTTTAGACACTCTTCCTTCATTAAGCTCATAAACTAAAGGAATAATAAGTTCTAGCGCGTCATTAGAAATAATTCTGAACTGATAATTCATAACCTATAATTGATATGATAAAATTAAAACATAAATTTTTGAGCGTAAAAGTCATGACTTTTGAAAAACAATTGGATTCAACTATTGCAAATTTACGACTCTAAGACAATCAGTGTACGGTGAAGTAATTTTAAAATCCGAATTTATATTTTCATTGCGATTGCAGCTTTTGCATAGTTAAGAAAATACAGTCCATAAGAAATAAATCAAAACACAGAAAAGAAAAAAGCCGTCTCATTATCACCTGAGCAAGAAATCGCAATTGGTCTGTAAAGTGCTTCTGGAAGGATACACCAGCATTACAGATTATACCCAAATAACGAATATCAAGCTATTGTTGATAATGTTCGCCAAAAATTGGTTAAGATTAGCATTGCAAAAAATACATCGTATAAATACGATTATCATCCTCTTACAGAGCACAGGTCAATAAGCGTTTCCGCATTACCCAAGGGCAAAGGTTTAAAAATATGTACTATTTAAACAATTAGAAAATGAAGATCAATTGGCTAGTGTTTTGGGTCATTAAATAAGTCATGTTCTAGGAAAATATTCCAATGAGCAAATAACAAGTACCAACTTCTTGAAAGTTTTGGCAATAGCAGTTTCACCATAGCCATGTTAGATATTTCGCAGCAATATGAAGAAGACTCACTCTTAAAGAACCGACGCGGAGATGAACTTGAGACCGACGCTCTAGGAGAGTAATTTATAATTAACACTGGCTATAATCAAAAAGAAATCACTGGTGCTTTAGAAATATTGAAGCTTACAATTGGCCCTAAACCTATGCTACAATTTCAAGGTACACATCCAGATCGAGAAAATAAAATTAATAAGATTAAAGAGACTATAAAAATTATAGAAATAAAAAAGCATCCTAACTACAGGATGCTTTTTCAATTAACTAACTCAAATAATTGTCTTAATTAGACAGTTTTCTTTTTAAAGCGTTTCAAAAATTGTGCCGCATCATCTGCCTTAGATTTTTTGGCATGTCCTAAAGCTGTATAACCTAAGTCACAAGTAGAATGGACGTCTGCACCTGCTGTTACTAAGACTTTTATTAGCTCAACTCGGTTATACTTAGCTGCATAATGGATGGGTCTCATTCCATTAGACTTGGCGTTCACATCTGCACCCTCTTTAATTAAGGTTTTTGCCACTTCAATATTTCCAGTGGCAACTGCCTTACATAGTGGACTTACTTCAAATTTAGCTACGCTTACTTCAGTTTGCTCTGAAGTTAAAATATCATTTGTTGCATTTAAGTTACTTAACGAAAAGCCCAATGCCAAGGCTAATACTACTGTTGATTTTCTCATGATGAAAAATTAAAATTTAATTGATTGTTTTTTGATTATACCAAATAGACGATAAATCACCTTAAGTGTTACACTGAAAAACTTTAAATAACATACATTTAACGTTTTGAAAACAAATCTGTTAAGACATTCCTAAATTAGTTCCATCACGAAACAATCAATATATTAATTCTTAATAAAGTGGTAATCTTGAATATTTTGCCGATCCAATTTATCGTAATGATGTATATAGTATATTTGGGTGCAAGAAATTAAACACCATGAACAAAAAGGTTATTTTAATGATTTTAGATGGATGGGGAATGTCACCAGATCCAAAGGTATCCGCAATTGATAATGCTAATACACCTTTTATAGATACCCTGTACACTAAATATCCGAATGCAAGTTTAAGAACAGACGGTTTACATGTAGGCTTACCAGAAGGACAAATGGGTAATAGTGAAGTTGGCCATATGAATCTAGGAGCTGGAAGAATTGTATATCAAGATCTGGCAAAAATTAACCTGGCTGTTCAGAATAACCGTTTAGAAGAAGAACAGGTTTTAAAAGATGCCTTTGAATATGCTAAAGTAAATAATAAGGACCTACACTTTCTTGGATTAGTCAGTGATGGTGGAGTGCATTCTCATATTACACATCTTTTTGGATTATTAGATGCGGCTAATAATAATGAATTAAAAAATGTTTTCGTTCATGCCTTTACGGACGGTAGAGATGTCGACCCTAAATCTGGTTATGGTTTCATTTCAGAATTACAGGATCACCTTGATAAAACTGGGGGGAAATTAGCTTCTGTAACTGGCCGCTATTATGCAATGGACAGAGATAAACGATGGGAGCGCATTAAACTTGCTTATGACGCTATTGTAAATGGTAAAGGTGAAAAAACAAATAATGTTTTAAAAGCTATTCAAAATAACTACGAGGAAAACATTACAGATGAGTTTATCAAACCATTGGTTTTAACCAATGATGATAATGAACCAACAGCAACTATTAAAAATGGAGATGTAGTAATCTTTTTTAATTTTAGAACAGATAGAGGACGTCAATTAACAGAAGCATTATCTCAAGAAGATTTTCATGAATACAACATGCATAAACTACATATGCATTATGTGACTATGACCAATTACGATGATAATTTTGAGGGTATAAATGTGGTCTTCAACAAGGAGAATTTATCAGAAACTTTAGGAGAAGTATTAGCAAAACATGATAAAAAACAAATCCGCATCGCAGAAACAGAAAAATACCCACATGTAACCTTTTTCTTTTCAGGAGGTCAAGAAAAACCATTTGAAGGAGAGTCTAGAATTTTGAGAAATTCACCAAAGGTGGCCACCTACGACTTAAAACCTGAAATGAGTGCCTATGAATTGCGTGACGCTTTAATTCCTGAATTAAAGAAAAGTGAGGTGGATTTTGTATGCCTAAATTTTGCAAATGGAGATATGGTGGGTCATACTGGAGTTATGCACGCAGCCATTAAAGCCTGTGAAGCTGTAGATAAGTGTGTTGAAGATATTGTCTCTGTGGCCTTAGACAATGATTATACCACCATATTAATTGCAGATCATGGTAATTGTGAAACAATGATAAATCCTGATGGTTCACCTCATACCGCGCATACTACCAATCCTGTTCCTGTTATTTTAATTGATAAAGATCTCTCTGAAATTAAAGATGGTATTTTAGGGGATGTTGCACCAACTATATTGAAATTAATTGGTCTACCTCAACCAGAAGCTATGACCCAACACAGCCTTGTATAAATTTGTTATTATTGTACCTTTGTCTTTAATTGTTGAATAGCATGAATTTTCAAGATAGATTAATAATTGCAGTAGATTTTGATGGAACTATTGTTGAAGATGCCTATCACAAAATTGGCAAGACAAGGATATTTGCATTTGAAACACTTAAACGCTTACAACAAGATGGTCATAGACTTATTCTTTGGACCTACAGAAGTGGGACAAAATTGCAAGAAGCCGTAGAATTTTGCAGAGATAATGGTATTGATTTTTATGCTGTTAACGCTAGTTTTCCAGAAGAAAAATTTGATTACAGCAGAAGCCGTAAAATAAATGCTGACCTGTTCATAGATGACCGAAATATTGGAGGTATTTTAGGATGGGGCGAAATCTATCAAATGATTACCAACGAAGAACCTAATATTAATCAAGCTAAAAAAGGTGGTTTATTTGGATGGTTCAAATGATGACGCACATCAATTCAAAATAACTTCTATCTACCTTATCTCGATGATCTATCTGTGATATCTACTCAGGTCTCAAGACCTTGTTTTATGTGTCTCAAAATAAATTTATAATACCTATTTGGTTAGAATATAATGCACATGAGACCTTGCTGTTACAACCCCAGTACCTAAAAAGTAAACACGATGATTAAATATTGTTACTTTAATCGCCTTTTGAGCATGAATAGTTTTTATAATTCTTATCTTCATTACACCTTACAATTGCATTCCAGAAGCTAGAAAAACTGCTTTTTATCATGTTGTACTAACGTTAATTTATTGGCATAATTGGCTATCTTTGTGGTACAATAATCGAGTCCATGATAATAGTAAAAACACGGGAAGAAATTGAATTAATGCGTCAAAGCGCTTTAATCGTTTCTAAGACTTTAGGTGTGTTGGCCAAAGAGGTTAAAGAAGGAGTATCAACAAATCACTTGGATACCATAGCAGAAGAATTCATTAGAGATCAAGGAGCATTACCAGGATTCAAAGGATTATATGACTGTCCATCAACATTACTTTGTAGTGTAAATGACGCTGTTGTTCACGGCTTACCAACAGATGTACCGCTAAAAGATGGTGATATCGTTTCTATTGATTGTGGTGCCTTAATGAATGGATTTTACGGGGATCATGCTTACACCTTTGAAATAGGAAATGTTGATAGCGCTACTAAGAAATTAATACAGATCACAAAGGAATCCCTATACGTTGGTATAAAAGAATTAAAAGTTGGTAATCGTGTGGGTGATGTCGGTTATGCTATTCAACAATATTGCGAAACTGAGGGTTATGGTGTCGTGAGAGAATTAGTTGGTCATGGTATTGGACGTAAAATGCATGAAGATCCTGAAATGCCAAATTACGGCAAACGAGGCAGAGGTAAAAAGTTAATTGAAGGCATGGTTGTAGCCATTGAACCTATGATTAATATGGGCACGCATCGTGTAAAACAATTGAAAGACGGTTGGACTATTGTTACCCAAGATGGTAAACCTAGTGTTCATTTTGAGCATGATATTGCTATAGTTAATGGTAAACCAGAAATTCTTTCAACCTTTGGATATGTGCATGAAGCTCTAGGTATTGAGAGTAATGAAGAAGATCCGTTTAGACAAGAGGCACTAGTATTATAATGGATTTAGATCTATTTAACGATATTGAATCTAAGGAAATCATTAAAGGGTTCCATGGTCGCTTTGTTCATATGGCAGGTTTTACCTTCGCTTATTGGGAAGTTGATGCCGGATCTGAAATCCCAGTTCACCACCATATACACGAACAAATGATGCAAGTTCTTGAAGGCGAATTTGAATTTACGTTTAATGGTAATACTAGAGTATATACCAAAGGTATGATTGTTAAAATACCTTCTAATGTACCACATGGTGGAAAAGCACTCACTGCATGTAAGTTGACTGATATTTTTTGTCCGGTTAGAGAAGAATATAAATGATAATGCATTGAAAGCCCTTTTCAAATTTTTTCTAAATCTTATACCGAGGCCATTACTTATTAGAGTAAGTTATGTCATACGCCCCATTTTAGAACTATTCTTAAGAGGATCAAAATATATTGACCCAATAGATGGTAAAGGGTTTAGAACATTTTTACCCTATGGTTATGTAAAACAGCGTCCTAATATTTTATCACCTTCAACCTTATCATTAGAACGTCACCGCCTATTATGGTTATATCTAAAATATAAAACCAACTTCTTTACAGAACAACTAGAAGTATTGCATTTTGCACCAGAGCAATGTTTTTTAAAACGGTTTAGAAGCCTAAAAAACATAACACTCACTACTACAGATTTAGAATCGCCAATCGCAGATGTAAAGGCAGACATATGCAACCTTCCGTTTAAGGATAACAGCTATGATGTAATTCTTTGTAATCATGTTCTCGAACATATTCCTGATGACACCAAGGCCATGCAAGAATTATATCGCGTTTTAAAACCTAATGGATGGGGCATTTTTCAAATACCTCAAGATTTAAGTAGAACAACTACCTTTGAGGATGACACTATAACAGACAAAACTGAGCGTGCTAAAATCTTTGGCCAATACGATCATGTGCGGATATACGGCTTAGATTATTTTGACAAGCTCAGAACGATTGGGTTTAAAGTAGATGAAGTTAATTATACAGCAGAATTAACCACTACTGAAGTTGATAAATTCCGTCTTGCTAAAGGGGAAATTATTCCAGTAGTACACAAATAAAAAAGCCAAACTAAAATAAACAAAGGTGCGACTCTATTCGTATCAATAAGCAGTTAATGGTGCTTATAAGACATCACTTTTTTAAAGAAGTCACAAAAACTAATTTTCAGGAAATCCATTAAGATTTAAAGTTTGTAATTTTTGATTTTCGTCCTCATAAATAAAATAGACTTTTAAGTCTTTATGAGTCTCTAGAAATTCTTTTACGCGTTCTATACCCATGGCTTGAAAGGCAGTGGCGTAGGCATCTGCTGTCATGCAATCCCGAGCTATAACAGACACACTTAAAATAGTTGTTTTGGACGGGTAACCAGTTTTAGTATTTATAATATGCGCATAGCGATTTCCATTGGCATCGGTTTTAAATTTTCTGTAAGTTCCAGACGTTGCCATGGCCTCATCAGTTAAACTAATACCCTTAAAAACATATTGTTCACCATCAAATCTTGGCTCATCCAATCCAACTCTCCAAGGCGACATCTTTTCAATATTTTTTCCTTTGACTCTTACCTCACCACCGATTTCAACCAAATAATTATGTACTGATTTACTTTCTAAAAAATCAGCAACGGCGTCAACACCATAGCCTTTGGCAATAGCATTAAACTCAAGATAAAACCCTGAAGGTTTTTGAATTATATTATCGACTAAACTAACTTGATTTAAGCCAACAAACTGCATTAAACTATCTATAGTAGTACTATCCGTAAGAAATTTATTGGTTTCGGCCCCAAAATTCCAAGCATTAACAACATTACCAATGGTTGGATCGAAAACTCCTTCTGTAAGTTCATATATATCTTTTGAGCACTTAAACACACGCTTAAAATGCACATCTATTTTAAGGTCCTCTCCTCTATTAATCTTAGAAATATCCGAATCTGGAATATAGGTAGATAAAGACTGGTTAATTGTATCAAATAACACGTTAATATCCTCAATATAATTCTGATCATCCTCAGAATAATATTGAATATTAAAGCCAGTACCAAATACTGGTCCAGACAATTTAACATTTTCCGTAGCCTTATCTTGGCAAGACAATACTAGAAACAAAACAAACATCACTGAGACATATCTCATATCATATATTTTAATAATCGTTAGAATCTATAATTTTATTAATCGAAATAAGTTCACCAGAAGAGGTTATACCATTAACCTGAACAATGAACTTTTTGGAGTTAAACATAGGAAACTTAATTAGTAAGTATCCCTCTTTATCTAATTTGGTATTACCATTCCAATAAAACAGACCATAAGTTAAGAGATCTTTAAATGAATAGTCTTTGAATGATTCGTAAATAAAAGGTTTAGAAGCAGTATAACCGCTATCCAGATTAACATTAACAATCGCTCTTTCATCATCTGAATAATCTACTCTTCTGTAAATATAAATGGTACCTCCGTTACTACCTTCTACACCAAAATGTTCGTAATATATTTCATCAATGTTATCCATACTTGTGTCATTCAACCCAATACTGGTTCTAATTCCATCTAAATATACTACAGGAGGGTAATCCTGAAGGGATTTCGCTAGGATAACAAATGCGCTGTTTTGAAAATTTTGAAATACCCTAAAGCCTAATCGCCGCACATAGGTTGATAACATAGGATATCTTTTACGCTCTTCTTCTCCTATCTTTTTAGTTTCGTAAACACCATATGTCAAACCAATATTTCGTTCCATATCAGTTTCTTTTTTGGCCTTTATAAGTACCTCACTTAATTGATTTGATCCACTAAAATAACTCGGCGGAATAGTATCATTGATCTGACGAAATTCCTCCTCATTTTGTTTGCTAAAAAACTGTGTTTGTAAACTTAATTCTTCATCAGTTAAGGAGTCTGATTTAATCATTGGTGATATATATAATTCAAGGTCTTCAAGACTAAGATTATCTTTATTTGTTATACTTAATCCAAGTACTTCATCAGATTGCAAATACACATTTTTAAAGGAAAATCGGTTATCAAATTCTATATTAGTAGTTAAAAAACTACCTGCGCTTTTTTGATAGGCAATGGCTTGCTTGCTACCATAAGAACTTTTTTTCTTAATCCTACCAACAATATTGAATCCATTCTCAAATTCATATCTCAATTCGTCTTCAAATACTTTAGATCGTCGATTTTTATGAGATTTTGTATTTAATAAATAGAGATCTGCTTTGTATGAATATTGTCTCAAATTATCAGCATAGTAATTGAGATCATTAATCGAATTGTTTTGAAATACATCTTTGAATTTAAACCATTGTTTTAAATTAATATGCTTATCAGCAGATATTGAGCTATAAGGCAATACAGCTACACTTAAAACTGTATTTTCGCTTGTTGCTGATGATGATGGAAGAGTTATTCTTAATTGTAAAGAATCGTTTTTAACAGCAATGATGTCTTCTTTAATTGGTGTAAAGCGATCTATTTCAGTAAGACTATTTAGCATCACTCGCCTTGCTATCGGTAATAATTCACTATTGAAAAAGGTCAAATGATTTACTCCTTGCAGTAGATCTTCACGTGACAACGTAAAAGTGTTAATTGTGTCAAGAACTTTTAAATTTACAACTTCATGTAATTTTCCATTATGAATTGCTAAATAATAGTCTTGAGATTCTTGATAATTAATGGTCTCCGCGTTAGTATTTATTCCAATTATTATTTTGTCTTTGAGTAAATTATTGACTGAAATTGCATACCCAAAGTCAATTGATTCTGGCAATACTTTATATAGTGTTTCACCAGAATCACTCGTTAACCTCAATCGATACCTTTTGTTTTTTAAAGGTCTGAGTTTAAATTTCCCCGTCCCACTTCCATTAATACTAATATTCTTTACAACTATAGTTCCTTCTTGATTTAGCACATCGCAGGAAAAAGATGTTCCAACCAAATCATCTGTTAAACTCAATTGTACTCCAATAGTATTGTCGACATTATTAATCAGGCTCCCTCCACCCTCTGGAAATAAAAGTATCTCGTTTGGCCCATTATTTTGAGGTAAGGATTTAGCGTCTTTATTGACAATATATATATCTTGAAGAAACGGTTGAACATCTGGAAAATTAAGCATCCAACTTGTATAGGCCTTTACAAAATATTTACCTGAACCTTTATCTTGTGGAATTTTAAGTTGTCCATGAAAAACCCCATTCTCCACATAGAAAATTTCTTTGATTATTTCTTTTCCAACAGCATCATAAATACCACAATACACATTTGTCGTTTCTACTGATGGTTTCTTACTATCTGAATTAATCACGTAACCAGAAAACCAGATGGTTTCATTTTGCCAATACACTAATTTTGGTAAGTGCAAGTAGATATCTTCTCTGAGGTAACCATCATTGTTTTGTTCGAACATTCGTTTTATGGCTCCAGAAGTATTGTTTTGAGAATAATTAATATTGATTGTCAAAAAGGAAATAAGTATGACCAGAACAGTTAAAGTAATTGATCTAGTAGATACTATTTTCTTTTTTGACATAAGCTTCAATTTTAGTTCAAATTCATTTCTATGACCTGAATACCGTTATATTCTATCAAATAGTCTTCATTTAAATAAATAGGAAGATCTTCTCCATTAGGATTACCTAAGCCAACACCAGCATAAAGGACCTTTGCATTCTTTTCGAAAGCATGTTTTTTAAAGGTTTCCATCCAAACAACATCATAATTATTTGGATTCTCGGGCATGATAACCGCTCTAACAACAACAAAAAAGTACTGATTATTCTTATCGATACACACAAATTGTGGATGACGTTTTAAGGTGCTATTAATCGCCACAAATTCAAAACCACGAGCTTCTAAATCCTTTCCAACATGATTCATTGCTAAGTTATGTAGTTCCTGAGGGGTTAATGCTTTGCTCATAATACAAAGATACGAATTAGCTTACTTAAAACGAACGAATTTAGCACTACTGAAGGTATAATTAGACACTGAAACTTCAGCATTATCTTCTAGCTTATACCAAGGAGAAATAGAATTATCCGTGAGGTTTTTGACAAGATGAACACTTTGAGCTGGTGTATTTCCTTGAAAAATGAGAAATAATTTTTCACCTTGATTATTAATCACTTCGTCACAAAGCATGACGATATGACCAGGCGAACCGCCTTTAATTAACATATCTCCTATTTTAAGATCTTTGGCTTGGATAGACTTGAGTTCATAATCAAGCGACAATGTTCCTGAATAGGTAAAAATGAGATTTAAAAACTTATAAAAGTTAGTTTTAGAATAATCTTTCGAAGCTGTTTTATGAAAAGTAACTTTATTTCCATTGATTTTTGGTCGATATCCTTGAGCATATTTTATCCAGGAACAATAGTGCCCTGAAGTAAAATTAAACCCTATGTCATCTTTTCGGTTTTTTTCCCATAGGTACTCGCTTCTAATCCTTATCAGTGCGTCTGCACATTGTTGTAAGCCATTGTCAGGAACAGGAACTTCTAATATTCCGATATGTCCTCTTTGCCAAAAATATTCAGATGCGTCATAATTTATAATCTTACTTCCAAATGGTTTCAATTTGTAATTCCTAAGATAATCTTCAAAACTTCCTTTCGGATAGGATACACGCTGGTAGCCTTCAGGCACCATAACACGTGTTTTTACGGTTAGACTATCCCTATTGATTAAACTTGGAGTTTCTATAAGACCCTGAACCGTATGTGCAACTGTTTTAACTGGTTTAAATTGAAACGCAATTAGCACAAAAGCACTTATAACCAACAGTATTAAAAACCCTCTTTTCATTAGTTATGAAACGGCAAAAAATTAAAGTTCGTATTTATTTCTATTTTTACTCAACATGAAGCATCATCCTCTTTCAAAACGCTTAGGTCTTTTTTTAGGGCCAATACTATTCATTACTATACAATTACTACCATTTGAGTTAATTTCACCTCAAGCAGATACCGTAATTGCGATAGCCATTTGGATGGTATTATGGTGGATTACTGAAGCTGTTTCAATTTCTGTAACCTCATTGTTACCATTATTACTATTTCCACTTTTTAAAGTAATGCCAATAGCAGATGTTGGTGCTAATTATGGAAGCCCTATCGTTTTTTTATTCTTTGGAGGGTTTGTTTTAGCCCTTGCTTTAGAAAAAGTCAATCTTCATAAGCGTATAGCGTTGACCATAATTAAAATAACAGGAACAACTCCTAATAAAGTTATTCTTGGCTTTATGTTAGCAACAGCATTTATGAGTATGTGGATTAGCAATACTGCGAGCACAGTTGTAATGTTGCCTATTGCTATGTCAGTAATTAACCTTTTGATTGATGACAAGGACGGTTTTACCAAGAAAGATCAAAATTTTGCTTTAAGTGTTATGCTAGGAATAGCCTTTTCAGCCAACGCTGGCGGTATCGCTACTGTTATTGGAACTCCGCCAAATTCGGTACTTATTGGACTCTTAGAAAACGAATACAATATTGAAATATCCTTCGTGAATTGGATGATCATTGGCGTGCCTTTTTCAGCGGCATTAATTGCCATCATTTATTTTGTTTTAATCAAACTATTTCCGAACAAGGGGCTAGTTTTTGACGCATCAAAGACAGTAATTGAAGATGAGTTATCGCAACTTGGAAAAATCAATTCAAAAGAAAAACAAGTCTTATGGACATTCGCAGTAATTGTATCGTTATGGGTTTTCAGGAGTATTATAAACTCTATATTTCCGCAACTCGGACTAACAGATACAATGATAAGTATTTTAGGTGCCATTGCACTATTTGCAATTCCTCATAATCTTAAGAAAGGAGATTTTATCTTAGAATGGAAGGATACTCACAAATTGGCTTGGGGAATTTTAATCCTATTTGGAGGAGGACTTGCACTGGCCAAGGGTATGTCCTCAAGTGGTATTGTAGATATTGTAGCTAATACCATTTCTAACAGTGATATAAGTGTTTTGGTCACAGCATCACTTTTAATAATTCTAATGTTATTTATGACTGAACTCATGAGTAATGTTGCACTTACTGCAGTCTTGGCGCCCGTTGTTGCTGGTATTGCTATTGGTTTAGAAATACCTATTCTCTATTTATTAATTCCCGTAACCATGGCTAGTAGTTGTGCTTTTATGTTACCCATGGCTACGCCACCAAATGCTATTGTCTTTGCAAGTGGGTTTATTAAAGTACATCAAATGGCAAAAGTCGGTATACTATTAAATTGTATTGCTATTGCACTACTGATTTTAATGTTTCAGTTTGTGATTCCTCTAATATTCTAAATGCGAGCTTTTTATTATCTTAGGATTGAATTAGAAAAATTGCTAGAACATGAATACTTCAATTCGGTTTGAAAAGGCCATTAGAAAGCTCTATACAGCATTTCATAACAATACTTTAAACCCTGAGGATTGCAAACAATGCGCCGTTGGAAATATTTTAGATAATAAAGATAGTTGGAAGCATTTGACAGACTTACACGGCTCAACTAAGTTAAATTACGTTGGACTTGTCCATCAAAATCTCGGTAGAACCTTTAATGGCTATTCACCCTTAGAACTTCTTAAAATTGAAGCGGCCTTCTTAAAGGGTTGTGGTTATCGTCTTAGTAAATCTTATTGCTATAAACCAGATTTAATCAGTGATAAAACAATCTTATTTCATGGATTATGTGAAGTTGTCACAGTCCTTTGCCAATTGGATGAAATAGATGATGTAATGGATTATTCCAGTCTATTTCAATTTGAGGAAGTACTTACTGAAGGGTAATTAATAACTTTAATAAAATAAAAAAAGCCAGTTCGTCTGAACTGGCTTTTTTTTATATCCGTTATTCTTTGTTTTATCCACCGAAATCATCGAATCTAATATGCTCATCTGGGATACCAAAATCCTCTCCCATTTTCTGAACGGCTTGGTTCATTAATGGCGGACCACAGAAATATAATTCGATATCTTCTGGTGCATCATGATGATTTAAATAATTGTCGATAACACAGTTGTGAATAAATCCAACGAAACCGTCACCTGCTTCATCATTAATATCCTTTTTCACTTTCCAATTATCTTCTTCTAAAGGCTCAGATAATGCCATGTAGAATTTAAAGTTAGGAAAGTCTTTTTCTAATTTTCTAAAGTGCTCTATATAAAATAACTCTCTTTTAGAACGACCTCCATACCAATAGGTTACTTTACGACCAGTTTTGATCGTTCTAAATAGGTGATATAAATGCGAACGCATTGGTGCCATACCTGCACCACCTCCTACGTATAACATCTCACTTTCTGATTCATTTATAAAGAACTCACCATAAGGTCCAGAAATAATCACTTTATCACCTGGTTTTTGAGCAAATATGTATGAAGACGCCACACCTGGATTAACATTCATCCACTGATTTTTAGCGCGATCCCAAGGCGGAGTTGCAATACGAACATTAAGCATAATTTCTCTACCTTCCGCTGGGTAAGAGGCCATAGAATAGGCACGCTCTACAGTTTCTGTATTTTTCATTATTAATGGCCAAAGACCAAACTTATCCCATTCTGCCTGAAACTTGTCTGGTGTTTCATGCTCTTCAGGATGCGCAGTAATGTCTATATCTTCATATTTAATTTCACATTGAGGGATTTCAATTTGAATATATCCACCTGCTTTATAATTCATATCCTCAGGAATCTCAACTACGAATTCCTTAATGAATGATGCAACATTGTAATTACGCACAACCGTCGCTTCCCATTTCTTAATACCGAATACTTCTTCAGGAATGGTAATTTCCATATCCTGCTTAACTTTTACTTGGCAAGCCAAACGTGCTCCATGCTGCAGTTCTTTTCTAGAAAAATGCGGTGTTTCAGTAGGTAGTGCCTCACCACCACCTGATAGAACATGACATTCACATTGAATGCAAGTTCCACCACCACCACATGCAGAGGGTAGGAATACTTTATTTGTTCCTAATGTAGATAGCAACGTCCCACCAGAGGCTACTTCAATTTCTTTTTCTCCATTAATCAGAATCTTTACAGGTCCTGAAGGCGATAATTTTTGTTTTACAAATAATAACAGTGCTACTAGCAACAATGTAACCAATAAAAAGGCTCCGACCGTTGCTAATACTGTTCCAAGTGTACTTGCGGCTAATATCATCATTGTATTCAATTACTTGTTTGTGTTGTCAGCTAATTCTAAGTCAGCCTTAGCCTTAGCGTCGTCTTTTAAATCTTCTTTAATAACCTTAATAGTTGCAGCTTTATCTTCTTTCTCTGCACCATCATCACCACCAGTTAACATACCACCAAAACTCATGAACCCTATCGCCATTAATCCTGTGATGATAAATGTTATACCTAAACCTCTTAAAGCAGGAGGTACTGCGCTATATCTAATTTTTTCACGTATTGCAGCAATTGCTAAAATGGCTAAGAACCATCCTATTCCTGATCCAATTCCATAATTTAATGCTAAGCCTAAGCTTGCAATTTCTCTTGACTGCATAAATAATGAGCCACCTAAAATGGCACAGTTTACAGCGATTAATGGTAAAAATATACCCAAAGAATTGTATAGTGACGGTGAGAATTTCTCAACAACAATCTCGACTAATTGAACCATAGTTGCAATAGTTGCTATGAACATAATAAATGATAAAAAGCTTAAATCATAGCTTGCATATTCTTCTCCTAACCACGACAAGGCACCGGGTTGTAATATATATTGATCTAATAACCAGTTAAGAGGTACCGTAATTGCTAATACGAAAATTACGGCAGCACCTAAACCAACAGCTGTGGATACTTTTTTGGATACAGCAAGGTATGAACACATTCCTAAGAATGTTGCAAATACCATGTTATCTATAAATATCGATTTAAAAAATAATTCTAAGTGTTCCATATATTTTTAGTTTGAGATCTTGAAACAAATTCAAGATGACAATTCAATGTTAATCTTCGATTAAGTCTTTATTACGTGTTCTTTGAATCCAAATGATTATACCTACAACAATTAATGCCATTGGTGATAATAACATAAATCCGTTATTTTCATAACCTATAGAATATAATCCTGTTTTTTCAATTGGGTCACCCAATACCTGAATACCTAATAAAGTACCAGAACCTAACAACTCTCTAAAAAAACCGACTATAACTAAAATGATACCATAACCCAATGCGTTTCCTATGCCATCTAAAAAGGATCGCCAAGGACCATTACCTAATGCAAAGGCTTCAAAACGTCCCATGATAATGCAGTTGGTAATAATTAAACCCACAAATACAGATAAGGTTTTACTTAATTCATAAGCAAACGCTTTAAGTACCAAATCCACAATAATTACAAGTGTTGCTACAACGATTAACTGTGCTATAATTCTAATTTTTGATGGAATGATGTTTCGCATTAGCGATATCACGACATTACCTACTCCCATTACAAATAAAACGGAAATTGACATTACAATTGACGCTTCTAATTCAGCTGTAATCGCTAACGCCGAACAAATACCTAATACCTGTATGGTAATTGGGTTATTATCTGTTAACGGGTCTAATATTAATCTACTATCTTTTCCCATAGTTTATTTTCCTTTTAGTGAATTAAAGTAAGGTAAATATAATTTTAAGTCTTTCTTTATCATGGCAGAGACCCCATCGCCTGTAATTGTTGCACCAGCAATAGCATCTACTTCGTTATCCGTCTTATCCATATTTTTAGGATCGGCATTACCTTTAGCCACAGTAATACCCTTGAAGTCCCCATTTTTAGATAATAAATGCTCACCAATGAAATCATCCATAAAATAACGTTGCTTGATATTAGCACCTAATCCTGGTGTTTCACCTTTATGGTCAAAGTAGGCACCTTGTACAACCATGTTTTCATCCATAGCTACATAACCCCAAATGGCATCCCATAATCCTTTTCCTCGTATTGGGGCGATGTAAAATGTTTTTCCATCCTTCTCACCAACAAAAAGTGGTAGACGTCTTGTTCCCCCATTCTTAGCTTTGGCCTGTTCTTTCTTTACATCAATTAAATAAGCATTGTTATCTTCAGAGGTATTACCACCTTCAATAACAAGTTGTTTTGTAATGTATTTAGAAAACTCTTCACCTGCTTTATCTGAAGCAACAAATACAGCACTTCCTTCGTCATTATCATTAACACCCATAGCGTAAAGAATGTTCTGTTGTTTTTCAATACGTCTATTCTCTGTAATAAGCGGATTTAAACCATCTTCTGATGCTAAAAATGAAAGTAAAGCACCAACAACCATTACCATTACGATAACGAATATGATTGTGTATGAATTCTTATCTGTTCTATTTTCCATAGCTAGGCAACTTTAGCTTTTAATCGTTTCATTCTTTTTTTCACATTTCCTTGAACCACATAATGGTCTATAGTAGGTGCAAACACATTCATTAATAAAATAGCTAAGAATACACCTTCTGGATATGCTGGATTAAATACACGAATCATAATTGAAATAAATCCAATTAAGAACCCATAAATCCATTTTCCTTTATTTGTTTGAGATGCTGTAACAGGATCAGTGGCCATATATACTGCACCAAATAAAATACTTCCAATTATTAAATGCTGCCAAAATGGAACACTCATAAGTCCATAAAACTTACTTGATTCTCCTATCCAACCTGCATCCACAACACCATTGAAAATTAAGCCCATGACCAATGCTCCAATGACTGTACTTAACATAATTCTCCAACTACCAATCTTAGTGAATATTAAAAATAGTGCACCAATGACAATTAAGAATTTAGACGTCTCGCCCACCGAACCAGGAATAATTCCCCAGAACATATCAGCATAAGAGTACAATTCTTCAGCACGAGCGCCATAAGTAGTTACAGTATCTGTTCCAGCTACTGTTAGTTCTTGTCCTGCTTTAGCATAGTACCCTAATAAGGTTTCACCAGAAATAGCATCTAAATTCTCACCTGCTGCAATAGCTGCATCGCGTTCAACTGCACCATGGACCCAAACTTTATCTCCTGACATCCATGTTGGATATGCAAAAAATAAAAATGCTCTAATTGTAAGTGCCGGATTTAGGATATTCATTCCGGTTCCACCAAAAACCTCTTTACCGATAACAACACCAAAAATTACAGCTACAGATAACATCCAAAGAGGAATGTCAACTGGCACAATTAATGGCACTAACATACCCGTTACAAGGTAACCTTCTTCTACTTCATGACCTTTGATAATAGCAAAAACGAATTCTACTGCTAATCCAACGCCATAAGAGACAGCCACAAGAGGAAGTACTTTCCATAAACCAATAACAAAATTATCCCATGTCCAGAAAGATGCTCCTAAGAAACCATCTGCTGAATCAATTAAACCTTGGGCTAAATAGTGCTGGTATCCAGCATTAAACATTCCGAATACTAAACATGGTACTAATGCCATGATTACAGTATTCATTGTACGTTTTAGATCATCTGCCGCCTTAATATGAGTACCATTATGAGTGGTCTCATTAGGCGTATATAAAAAAGTAAAGAGCGCATTAAAGCCAGGAAGCCACTTCTTATCTTTATTTTTCTCTTTAAAATTGTGTAAATTTTGTTTTAAACCCATTATCCTATTTCTTTAAGCATTAAGTCTAATCCTTCTCTAATAATTTTTTGATGTGGTTGTTTTGATACACAGACAAACTCTGTAAGTGCAAAATCTTCTGGAGCCACTTCATACATCCCTAAAGCTTCCATTTCATCTAAATCTTTATACATGCATGCTTTTAAAATCTGCATTGGAAAAATATCTAGGGGAAATACTTCTTCATAGCTACCTGTTACAACAAAAGCACGGTGCTCTCCGTTGGTATTGGTATTTAAATCAAACTTTTTCTTAGGATTTAACCAAGAAAAAGTCAAAGCTCTGGAAGTCGAAACTTTATTAAAAATTGGTTTATTCCAACCAAAGAATTCATAATCGTCGCCTTCGGGAATTATTGTGATGACATTACTATAGTAATCTAAACTTCCATCGGGTGCAACTTGTTTTCCAGACAAAACATTTCCAGAGATAATTCTATCATTACCATCTTTGTCAACACCATTGTCATAAATCATAGTTGCAACTTCAGAACCAATTTTTGTTTTGAAATATCTTGGTTTCTTTACCGAGGATCCAGCTAAAGCCACAATACGTTCTGCATTAAACTTTCCTGTTAATAGAAGCTCACCTATGATAACAAGATCTTGAGCATTGACCGTCCAAACAACCTCTCCCTTGTTTATTGGATCTACTTTATTTATTAAAGTTCCAACATTTCCAGAAGGATGTGGACCAGACACTTTGTGAGTAATTACATTTTCTAGACCTGCCAAAGGAGAATTTGTAGAACCTATTGCAGCATGCACTCCACCTTCAGTTAATTTAGAAAGCGCAGTAACAGCGGCTTGTAATTCTGCTTCTTTTCCTGCTAAGGTAAAATCTAAATCTGCGGCCAAAGGAGCACTTGCGTAGCCAGAAATGAAAACTCCTTTCGGTGTACTATCTGCACTGGCAACTACATCATAAGGACGTTGTTTAATAAACGCCCAACATCCTGATGCCAATAAGTGGGCTTTAATTTTTTCCGCTTCTGAATTTAAATCAAACGTTCCGTGATCGACGTAAGCTTGCTCTTTATCTGCAGTTATCTTAATTGCGTCTATGCGACGTCTTGGTCCACGCTGAATTTCCGTTACTTCCCCAGACACTGGAGAAACAAACTTCATTGCTTCATTATCTTTATTATAGAATAAAGTATCACCTGCTTTGACACGTGTACCTTCTTTTGCAACAAGTTTTGGGATAATACTGTGGAAATCTTCTGGTCTGACATAATAGAAATTGCTAATAATTGCATTTTCTACAGTTCTGTCGGCAGCGCCTACTAACTTTATATCTAAACCTTTTTTTATTCTGATGTCTTTTGACATATACTTAAAGATTAGTTATCTAAAAATCCGTGCAAATTTAAGAATTAAAGCGTAAATATATTTTCAATTTAGAGTTAAGGTTTTCTATTTATAATCATTATAAATAACAGTTTAAATTAAGGCATAGAAATTGATTATCTTTGTTAAAACGAAGCTTTCCTATGAAAATAAAATTGTTAATATCCCTTCTGTTTATGTGTATAATTGGATATTCCCAAGTTGTAGAAGTCGCTCCTCCAGATTTTATAAAAACTATAACCTTCAAGAGCAATACAACCCAAGGGCAACTTCCGATACTAAAACTTGGTGAACCGTTAATATTGGAATTTGATGCACTTAATGCCAACGAAGAAGACTTTTACTACGTCATCGAATATTTTGATTTCGATTGGAGTCCTTCTGTTTTAGTTAAAGCAGAATACCTCAAAGGACTAGATAACCAACGTATTTTAGAATACTACAATTCCTTCAATACCTACCAAGTTTATTCGCACTACAAGCTTCAAATTCCAAATATACAGACGCGTGGTTTGCTTAAAAGTGGTAATTATATGATTTCAATTTATGATGAATACGATGAACTTATGTTTAGCAGAAAATTCATGATATATGAAGATTTGGTAAATGTCGGGGTACGTGTAAAACGGTCACGAGATGTCAGAGTAATTGCAGAAAAGCAATCCGTAGATTTAGTTATTGCTACAAATAGTATCAATTTTAATAATCCTCTTGAAACCATAAAAACTGTTATTATTCAAAATAACAATCTAAACACAGCCATCTCAGATTTAAAACCGCAATATACCTTGGGTAACAAACTCGTATATAAGTATGATACAGAATCTGCGTTTTGGGGAGGAAATGAATACTTGTGGTTTGAAAATAAAGACGTGAGAACTTCGAATGTTGGAGTTCAATTTATTGATCTTAAAGACATTTATCAAAGTTATCTTTATCCTAATATCTCTAGAGCTGGCCGACCATACACTTATAATCCAGACCTTAATGGAAACTTTCAAATAACTGCCGCCGATAGACTTGATGTAGATGTTGAAGCCGACTATACTATGGTACATTTTTCATTGCGTCATGACGAATTAAAAGACAAAGATGTCTATGTCTATGGTAACTTTAACGCCTTTGCTATAGAACCTCTTGCACAAATGAAATACATTCCAGAAAGCGGCAATTATGAAGCAAGTTTTCGATTAAAACAAGGCTTCTATAATTACAAGTATGTTACCGTTGACAAGGTTACTAAAGACTTGAATGAAGGCGCTATAAGCGGCGATTATTGGCAAACCGAAAATAATTACAAAGTTTTGGCTTATTACAGAGACTTAGGGGCGCGTTATGATAGATTAATTGGCTATGGTGAAGCTAGCTCTGTAAACATCTCTAATTAGTTGTTTCGACATCGGTTACCGATTTAAACGTATCATCCTTTAGCTTTTTCTCCACAAGAGAACCTAGCTCATTGTCAAATGTCTGACTTTGTTTTATAGGTTTTGCATAAAGATGAAGACTAATAGCGCGGTTTGTGGTATTATTTCTTAGACGATGAAAGCCACTATTCTTATCAGATTTTGTCATCTGATTCTCAGTGAGAATTTTTGTTTTCGTGAGTTCTAGTTGCTGAGACGAACCCAACCTAAAGAAATCCTCTTCTAATTCTCCTTGTAACAAATACACCCAACATTCTTCGCCATCGTGATCGTGAATCGCAGTCTCTTGGCTTTTATCCCAACAAATTAAAATAAGCTCAAAATTTTCATCTCTATAAAAACAATTTCTCGAGTAACAATTAGGTGTCCAATGCTCAATCGCACTGAAATCTACAACCTCAAAATCAAAGTCTGTTAAAATTTGTGTGTAATCTTCTTTAGATGACTCCGACAATTGATATATTAGTGAATGAATATGCTCTTGAGTATTCAATTGTTTAGAATTATTCAGCATTAATAACGAAAAATAAGAATAAATTTACGCTAAGCAAAATTTGAAATTAAAGTAATGCAAAAAGACCTCAACTTATTTATCGAACTTGCTAACCTCTTACTCGAGGAAGAGCAACAAAATCCAGTTGCCAAGCCCATACCAACAACCACACTTTATAATGAACTTGATTTATCATTAAACGAAATAGGTATTGCTGACCGAGAACTTTTGAAAAATCTCCAAACAATTATAAAGAGCACACCTAAAACAGCATCTAAATCTTTTTTTAATCAACTTTTTGGTGGAAGAATTGGCAAAGCGACTTTGGGAGATTTATTAGCTGTACTTTTTAATAATAGCATGTATACCTATAAGGTCGCTGGACCGCAGGTTGGTATAGAAAAGCAGGTTTTGGGCAGTATATGTGAGCTCATTAATTATCCTAAGAATAGTGACGGTACCTTTGCACCAGGTGGCTCAATGAGCAATATGATGGCCATGATCATGGCGCGCGATGCTAAAAATGAAAGTGTTAGACGTCAAGGTATGTCAAATAAAATGACGGCATATACTTCTTCCGAATCTCACTACTCTATTTCAAAAAATGCAGCACTAACAGGAATAGGTCGCGAGAATGTTAGACTTGTAGAGACCAATGACGAAGGAGAAATGCTTAGCTCTCATCTGGAGACACTTATTTTAAAGGACATTAACAATGGCTATGAGCCATTTTTTATCAACGCTACTGCAGGAACTACTGTTCTTGGTGCTTTTGATGATATTGAATCCATCAGTAATATCGCTAAACAGTATGGCCTTTGGTTACATGTCGATGGGGCTTATTGTGGTGGAGTCATTTTTAGCATAACTTCCAAACATCTTGTAAAGGGTTTAGAAGCCTCTGACTCATTTAGCGTAAATGCACATAAAATGTTGGGGACACCTCTTAGTTGCTCGATAATTGTAACGCAGCATAAAGCACAACTGTACCATTCTTTTTCTAACGAAGCTGAATACCTATATCAGACTGATGGAGATGAATTCAATTTAGGAAAAACCTCACTACAATGTGGACGCAGAAACGACACGTTAAAAATCTGGACCTTATGGAAATCGGTAGGTAGATCTGGTCTCGAAAAAATTGTGAACAAACAATTCGAAATGGCAACAATTGCAAGAAATTACATAAGAAGTAACCCAGATTATC
>NZ_JABSST010000079.1 GCF_013213975.1 Winogradskyella sp. | reverse complement strand
TAAGAAAACTATTCCCCAACAGACCTTACCATGTAGATGGCGATCCCATAGATCTTTCAAGAGGAGGTCGCTTTATGGGGCATCACATTATGGTACCCAAAGAGGGTGTGGCTATCCATATCAACGCATTTAATTTCCCAGTTTGGGGAATGCTTGAAAAGTGCGCGGTAAATTGGATGGCAGGAATGCCAGCAGTTGTTTTACCAGCTCCATCATCTTCATATTTGGCAGAAGCCGTTGCAAGAACAATTATTGATTCAGGTATTCTTCCAGAGGGTGCCTTGCAAATCATTAATGGAACTGTAAAAACAATATTAGATACCGTAGAGTCTCAAGATGTAGTAACCTTTACAGGATCTGCTGCAACTGGCCGTTTATTAAAGGCACATCCTAGATTAATTGAGGAATCAGTACCATTCACTATGGAGGCAGATTCGTTAAATGCCTCTATTTTAGCTGAAGATGCTGTTCCTGGTACTCCAGAGTTTGATTTATTTATCAAGGAGGTACGCAAGGAGATGACAGTTAAAGCTGGGCAAAAATGTACAGCTATTCGCCGAATCATTGTGCCTGAAAATTTAGTCGAAGATGTTCAAATTGCGCTAGGCAAGGCCTTGGACAAAGTTACTATTGGAGACCCAAGACTTAAAGAAGTAAGAATGGGATCATTAGTAAGTCGTCAGCAAGTAGAAGCTGTCAAAGATTCTGTTAACGATCTGGCGAAAGAGGCTGAGATTGTGTATGGTAATCTCGATAAAATTGAAACCATTGGTGCCGATGCAAGTAAAGGGGCTTTTATTAGTCCAATTGTATTAAGAGCAGATCATCCATTTAAAAACACAGTAATTCATGAGCGTGAAGCTTTTGGTCCTGTTAGTACCATTATGCCTTATAAATCATTAGATGAGGCTGTGCAATTAGCTCAGATGGGTAAAGGCTCTTTAGTATCTTCAATAGCTACGTTTGATGATAAAATAGCTACGGATTACGTGGTTAATGCAGCGAGTCATCACGGAAGGATTTTAGTGATTAATCGTGAAATGGCTAAAGAAAGTACAGGTCATGGATCACCATTACCGTATTTAGTTCATGGTGGGCCAGGACGTGCTGGTGGTGGCGAAGAGATGGGTGGTATGCGAGGAATCAAGCACTACCTTCAACGTACTGCGATACAAGGTTCACCAACAACTATAACAGAAATAACAGGGATATATCAACAAAAAGCAAAGTATAAGGAAGCAGAACAGCACCCTTTTAAATACCACTGGGAAGATATTCAACCAGGAATGTCAATGCGAACTCACAAGCGCACCATAACAGATTCTGATATTATTAATTTCTCAAATTTAACTTGGGATCATTTCTACGCACATACAGATATCACATCACTGGATGGAAGCATTTTTGAAAAGCGCACAGCACATGGTTATTTTATCATTTCAGCAGCTGCTGGACTTTTTGTATATCCTAATAAAGGTCCAGTCTCTGCAAATTACGGATTAGAGGAGTGTCGATTTTTAAGACCGCTTTACCACAATGACACGATTTATGTTCGATTAACCTGTAAACAAAAAGTAGATCGTGATGTGGCGTCGGCAGAGCATCCAAGTGGAATTGTAAAATGGTTTGCTGAAATTTTTGATGCTGAAGATGAATTAGTGGCTCTAGCAACAGTATTAACAATGGTTCAGAAAAAGCAGGAAACCTTTGTTGAAATGACAGATGAGCAAATTGATGATTGTCTGGCTAAACTTACGGAAGATACTAAACCAAAATGGGGAATCATGTCGCCTCAACACATGATAGAACATTTAGAATATACATACAAGATTGCTGCAGGTGAGATACAAGATTTTGAAATTTCCACACCAGAAAAGATTTTGGAAAAAGTGAAGAATAGTTTGTGGAATTATAACAAATTTCCTCAAAATTCGCAGTTTCCATTATTAGAAAAAGATACGCTTGATGATCTTAAACATGAGGATTTAGCAGCAGCAATTACAAAATTTAAAGAACAACGAGAGGCTTACCTTCAATACTTTAAGAATCAACCCAATGCTACCTTAAGTAATATGGTATTTGGAGAATTAACACGATATGAATGGTACTTGCTAGAGCGTAAGCATTTAAATCATCACTTTGAACAATTTGGAATAGTTTGAAAATGAGCTAAATAATGAAGTGTAAAAATTGTGGAAGCGCTGTATACGATAAATTTTGTCCTCATTGTGGACAGCGGACATCAGTCAGTTCTATAAGTTTTAAAACATTAAAAGATGAGTTTCAAAATAATATCTTTCAAATTAATAGAGGATTCGTATTTACAATTAAAGAACTCACTTTAAGACCAGGACATGCCATTAGAGACTTTATAAATGGTAAGCGAAAACCTTTTTATAAGCCTTTATCGTTCTTACTTGTTACGACGACTGTTTATATATTTATTTCCTATCTGTTAGATGTCGATTCATTTCTCACTAATTTTTTAAATGATTTTAAAGAAGGTTTTGATAATGCTAAAACTGAAAGTAGGGAGTTTGAATTATCCAACACTGGGATTATTGATTGGTTAAAAACCAATCAAACTTATTTGGTTTTTGCATTCGTACCTATTTTTTCTTTGGCTTCTTTTATTGTTTTTTTTAAAGCTAAATATAATTATTACGAGCATTTAGTACTTCAGCTGTATATAACAGGCCAGCAGTTTATAATTATTACAGTTTTTACCTGTGCTTTCTTTTTTAATAGTGAAATATTAATAATAAGTACTTTGTTTGGTTGTGTTTTGTACAGTTTATACACCTATTGGCAGTTTTTTAATAAGAAGAGTTTTCTAAATATTTTTTTCAGGTATATTTTAATTCAGATTTTATCCTTCTTTTCTTATTTTTTCATTTCATTAATAGTAATATTTGTAGGTGTTATAATTTCAAAACTCATAAAATATTAGTGAACAAAATAACGATATCTTAGATTAGTAAAACCAATAAACTAAAAACATATGTCCTAGGTAATGGCAGAAATCATGAGGAAATTCAAAGTAATTCTAGTAGTACTTTTAATCTTTAGTTGTAACGACTCCGAGCAATCAAAAAAAGAGAAAGTTGCTTATAATAAATTTAATAAGCTTACTAAATTTGTGGACATATATGCCAATGACATTATAAAAAAAGGTAATGTAAATTCTCTTGCTGTCGCTATTTATAAAGATGGTAAAATGTATCAAAATTATTATGGTGAAATAGATAAAGGGACAAGCAATAAACCTAATGACAACTCACTTTTCGAAATTGCATCTATCACCAAAACATTCACTGGGTCTTTAGTGGCAAAAGCAGTTTTAGAGGGAAAAATCAGTTTGGATGACGATATACGTAAGTATTTAGAAGGTGAATATTTAAATCTAGAATTTGAAGGACAGCCCATAACTATAAAGTGTCTTTTAACTCATAGTATGGGATTAAAAAATAAATTGACAAAAGGATTTGAGGACATAAGAAATAAGGTAACTAATGGTTCTTATGATTTTAGAACAGATTTCTATGATATAGACGATTTGCTTGAAGAGCTTAAAACCGTTGAAGTTAATGAAAAACCTGGAACAGTCTATGCTTATAATTCTTTGGGCTCTGAATTATTAGCACACATTTTAGAAAAAGTACATGAGAAACCCTTCAAGGGACAAATGAATGTATTTTTCAGAGAACTTGGAATGTATAATACCTACCTCAATAAATCTCAAGAATATAAAGGGCGTTTGGTGAATGGTTATAAAGGAGATGAGTTGGCACCCTTAGATTTTGATCCAGTATACGGTGCTGCTGGTGGTGCAATTTCAACATTGCCAGATTTAGCTATATACATGAAGTATCTAGTTGATAATAAAAATGAACCGTGGGTAAAGGAATCCTCACGTCTACTTTTTGAAGATAAAGAAGAAGATGATCAAGTCGGCTACCTCTGGCAGAATATAGGTTTTGCCCAAGAAGAAGGGTATTACTATTCTAAAACTGGCACATCTAATAGAGTTCAAAGTGGGGTCTTAATTTGTCCAGATTCTAATTATGGTATTATTGTTATGGCTAACAATACATCAGAAAAGGCTCAAAACGATTGGTTAACGCTTTTTTTTAGTGATATCGAACCTGATGTTATTAAATATCCAAGACTCAATTTGTTTTCTGTTTTAAAATCAGAATTTCCTAATGATTTAAAAACGTTTTATGCTGAATTTAATAAGCGTAGAAAAGATACTTTAAACTACTTTTTGAAAGAAGTAACTTTAAATAATTTTGGCTACGAGCTCTTGAACAAAGGTTTTAAAAAAGAGGCGATTAATGTGTTTAATGTCTACACGGAAGTATTTCCAAATAATGCAAACGCATACGATAGTCTTGGGGAAGCATTTTTTATTGTCGAAGATTATAAAAAGGCATTAATAAATTTTAAGAAAGCACTCGAGTTAAATCCAGAAATGGAAACTTCAAAAGATTATATTAAGAAAATTAAAGACATAATTAAACAACAATCATGACACAACCATATGTTAAACTAACCATTGATAATAAAGTAGGGTATATAGAGTTTTTTCATCCAGCACATAATTCACTTCCAGGCGATCTATTAGCAAAACTGGCTAATACAATTAGAGAAGCTGGGCAAAATAATGCCATAAAAGTTATTGTCCTAAAAAGTGGAGGTGACAGAACTTTTTGTGCTGGTGCGAGCTTTAAGGAGTTAATCAGTATTAACGATGAAGCAACGGGAAAAGTCTTTTTCTCTGGCTTTGCTAATGTTATTAATGCTATGCGTAAGTGTCCTAAATTTATAATTGGTCGTGTACAAGGTAAAACAGTTGGTGGCGGAGTTGGTGTAGCTTCTGCTACGGATTATTGTATGGCTACAAAATTTGCTGCTATTAAATTGAGTGAATTAAATGTAGGTATTGGGCCTTTTGTGGTTGGACCTGCTGTTGAGCGCAAATTAGGCTTAAGTGGTATGTCTCAGATAGCAATAGATGCTAACAGTTTTTATCCTGCTGAATGGGCAATGCAAAAAGGTCTGTTTACACATGTATATGAATCCGCTGAAGAGTTAGATGAAGCTGTAAAAGCCTTTGTAGAAAACTTATGTAATTACAACATAGAAGCCATGAAAGAAATGAAGAAAATGTTTTGGAAAGGTACTGAAGATTGGGATACTTTGTTAGCAGAACGTGCAGCTATAAGTGGGCGATTAGTACTGAGTGAATTTACTAAGCAGACATTAAACAGGTTTAAGTAAAACCAGGTTGCTTTAGACAACATTTTTTTTTGAATACTCTTTTTTCTTTACTGAATGCACTTTAGCTAAAAAATTACGCGTTCTGTCGAGTCTATTTTACTCAGGGTTAATGCTTTATGATATTTGTCAGGATCAACCCATACTCTATGAAAACGTATTTCGCTTTGACGCTAGTTTTTTTTAGCGTTTCTTTAAGTTTTACTCAGAATATAGACTATACAACAAGAATCACCCAGTTTAACGCAGCAGGTTCTTGTGCTGATGAATTTGGTAACGAAGAGCATACATGGAAAGGTTGGTTAAGTGATAACATAAATACAACTGAAACTTATTCTGGATGTGTAACACTCAATGACAATATTCCATCCACTCAGAATGGAAATTATGCTAATAGGTCACAAAATAATTCTCCTGCCAACTTTTTGCGTGCAAGAATTGAGGCTTGGGAAGATGATGGCGGTCCAAGGTGTGAATTTAACCCAACTGGTTTTGATGCAGATGATTGTCGAGTAAATTTTATATCTAATATAAATCTTTCAAATCCTTTAGAATATCAATTTCAATCTTATAACCAAAATGTTGGTAACGCTAATTACAATATGAATGTATATTATCAGTATCGTTACAGTACAACGACATTAGCTGATGCGTTGGATAGTGGAACAGGAACTATTACAACGGGAGGAAATCGCCCTTTTTGGGGTGCCAGAGGTACCTGGAGTGTGTTTGATTTAGATTGCGCTGCATCTGGTTCTATAGGAAATAACCAGTTCTCTTCTATGACACTTAGTGTGAGTTGTCAGTCGGCAGTGAGTTTTAAGTGGCGTACAGATAGTCAGGATAATGCAGATTTTTTAAGAGTTTATATTAATGGTGTTGAGCAAGCTGCAATTAGTGGAAATACAGTTTGGACTTTGGTTAATTTACCTCTTGATTATGGTTTGAATATCATTGAATGGCGCTATATCAAAGATGGGAACATTTCTGTTGGTTTAGATCGTGGATTTGTTGATAATATTATATTTACGAATGCTAATTCATTGAATCCAGGGGCTATAGCTGGCAGTCAATCATTTAATATTTTAGGAGATCCTGAGATTTTGTCGTCGTCTTCATCAGGTCAAACTTATGGAATAAACATAGATTATCAATGGCAATATAGCAGCAGTAGTTTAGGGGGTTGGATAAATATTGACGGAGCTACAAGTATGATGTATGATCCCCCAGCTGGATTAACACAGACAAGATTTTACAGAAGAAGAGCCCAGGATAATTGCGGTAATACAGATTATTCTAACATTATTGAGGTCGAAATACTTCCACAATTTGTTTTTGAGTTAGGAGCGTGGGATCCTTATGATCCTGGTGGTTTAAATTCGCCTGGTAGTAATACAACACATTCTGTAATCATTAGAGATAATACAGTGCAGACCAATTCATTTACAACGGGGAACCTAATTGTTGATCAAGGAACCTCATTCACCATTTCAGGTGATGTGGGAATTACCGTGGCCTTTCAATTGCAACTAGATGGAACTTTAGATTTAGGTGAAGATGGACAACTCATACAATATAATACTTTGGTAGTTGGACCTAATGGAGAATTGCGTAAAACAAGAAATGGAAACCCAAATCTTTACAGATATACGTATTGGGGAAGCCCAGTTTCTAATTCAGGAACTGCTGCCAATTCAGGTTTTGATATCGTGGCGGTTATGAAAGATGGAACTACTGGTGTCCCGCGTGATCTTAACTTTACGGCAGTGAATGTTTTAGATGGTATTCCGGGTGATAATTTTACACCAGCTACAATTTCTAGTAAATGGTTATATGCTTTTAGAAATCAAACGAATGCTTATTCAAGCTGGGAGCAAATATCACCTAGTACTTCGTTATTGTCTGGGCAAGGTTTTACCATGAAAGGTACGCAATCAACGACAGGTACACAGCCCTATATATTTGCAGGGACACCTAACAATGGAGATATTACCTTAGGAGTAACAGCCAATAATAATTACCTAATTTCTAATCCCTATCCTAGTGCTATTGATTCACATCAATTTTTACTGGATAATCCAGCTTTGGGTGGTACCCTCTATTTTTGGGAACATTATGGTGGTGATAGCCATCTACTTACAGATTATCAAGGTGGTTACGCTACGTACAACTTTTCTGGTGGTGTGGGTGCGCCGTCAATTGCTACACCAGCTACAGGAGTCTCAACAGAAGGAACAGCTACGAAAGTTCCAGGACAGTATATTCCAGTAGCACAAGGATTCTTTGTAGAAGCAACTGCTACAGGTTCATTTACATTCAATAACAATCAACGGGTTTATGTTGCGGAATCACTAGGGCAAAGTATGTTTGTTAAATCTGCCAATGCAGCTAATTCAGAATCTGTTCAAGCAGATATGCGAACAAAAATTAGACTTGGAATGACTGGCCCAAATAATGGGCATCGCCAATTATTGCTTACAGTTGATGAATTCGCATCCTACGGTGTTGATAAGTATTTTGATGGACAACCTTACGAAGTCTTGCCAAATGATATTGCCTTTTATTTGAATAGTGAGTATTATACGATTCAAGGTATTCCATCCATTGATTCCGATGATGAAATTCCTTTGGTCATTAATAGTTTAGATTCAGGATTATATAATATCGGGTTGGATCATTTAGAGCATTGGGATGATAATCAAGATATTTACCTATATGATGCCGAGTCAGATATTTACTATGACCTCAGAATAAGTGAAGTAAGTGTTAATCTAGTTCCAGGTGAATATATAGGAAGATTTTCATTAAGGTTTGAAAGTAGTACAACTTTATCAATAGCGATAAATCAATCCATAGAAGATGTACTCACAATTTACCAACCTAAAGAGGAGAAGAGAATAGTTATTCAATTAAGCTCGGGAGATTATCAGTTAGAAAGGGTCATACTTTTTGATGTAGGAGGGAGGGCTATTATAACGAAGCGCCCAAACACTCTTACTTACAAAGGTAATAGATGGTCTTTTGATACTCAAGGAATCACTGCTGGATCCTATATCTTACAAATGAAAATCAATGGTGCCATTATAACCAGAAATTTAATTGTCAACTAACATTATTTAGTTTTAAATTAATTGAATTTATTCCATCATTAAACTATTTTTGTTTAATGGCAGTATATTCATTTCAAGGTTATATTCCCGTAGTTCACAAAACTAGTTACGTTCACCCTTTGGCTGCTGTGACGGGTAATGTTATTATTGGTAAGAACTGCTACATCGGTCCTGGTGCCGCCATTCGTGGTGATTGGGGACAAATCATTTTAGAAGATGGTGTTAATGTACAAGAGAATTGTACAGTGCATATGTTTCCCGGAAAGTCTATTGTTCTTAGAGAAAGTGCTCATATTGGTCATGGTGCGATTATCCATGGAGCCAATTTAGGATGCAATTGCTTAATTGGAATGAATTCGGTAATCATGGATGATGCTGAAATTGGTGATGAGTCTATCGTTGGCGCGATGACTTTTATTAAGGCAGAAACTAAAATTCCTAAGCGCAGTTTGGTAGTTGGGAATCCTGCAAAAATAGTAAAGCAAGTAAGTGATGATATAATCGCATGGAAAATAAAAGGCACTGCGCTCTATCAGCAGTTGCCAGCCGATTGTTATGAATCATTGAGAGAAGTTGAGCCGCTCAGAGAAGTACCATTAGATAGAAAACTTCAAGAGGATACTTATAAAACGCTTAGGGAAACTTTTAAAAAGTAGATTGATTCTTGTAGAATAAGTTATACCTTTTGTAACGTCTATCAGAATTACTATACTAATTAACCAAATGGTGAAAGACATTCTTTTTCAAATTAAATATTCTTTTTCTCAATTACACCCCAATCGTAGAAAAGAAGAAAAAAAGAAGCTAATAGAATCCTTTGGGAGAATTAAAGTTGATGAGACTTTTAATTTTAACAGGATTGCACAATACTTCCGGAACAAAGATCATTCAAATATGTATCAGGTACTTTCTGATAAAACATGTAATGATTTGGACTTTGAAGATTTATTTGTTTTGGTTGATCGGACCAGCTCTAAAGTTGGTCAACAATATCTATACAATCGATTAAGAACAATAGATGTAGATAAAAATCAGACAAAACTGAATGAAGAAGTAATTGAAGAATTATTAAAAGATTCTGAATTAAGGGTTTCAATACAACAGAAATTGCTAAAACTCAAAGATGAAGAAGGCTATTATATATCTGAACTGTTTCAAAAACAGCACATCAAACCACCAAGAAGGTTGTTTTTCATAAAACTATTATCCTTAACAAGTTTGTTGTTATTAGTGCTGTCCTTTTATAACCCTTTGTTTTTCTTGGTTTTATTGGGTGTGTTTTGTGTCAATTTCGTAATCCACTTTTGGAATAAAAAGAATTTAGCCGAGTATATTAGTTCAATTCCTCAGCTTTTAAGACTGAATGCAATTGCGTCTCATCTAAGTAAGAATGTTTACATTAAAAGACTTAATCCAAATATTGATGAATCAATTAGAGTAATCAAACAGGTTAAGAGTAGAATGTCTTTTTTTCAACTAGAAACTCGACTTCAGGGTGAATTTGAGATTATTCTATGGTTTTTATTTGAAATCTTTAAAACCGTATTTCTTCTAGAACCTTTGTTACTATTTGATGTTTTAAGAAAGCTAGATACAAAGCGACAGGAAATTGAGGATGTATTTAAATTTGTTGGTCATACTGATATGTTGATTTCAACCGCGTCATTAAGAGGAGGTTTAAAAATACATTGTAAACCAATTATACATAATGAGAATAGTATTATTGCTAATGAGATTTATCATCCATTAATTGTTAATTGTGAAGTAAATAGTATTACGATAAACGACAAGTCTATTCTTCTCACAGGTTCTAATATGTCAGGTAAAACTTCATTTATACGAGCAATTGGATTAAATGTAATTACAGGTTTAACTATCAATATCTGTTTTGCGAAGTCTTTTACATTTCCACTATTAAAAGTGTTTTCGGCTATAAGAATTAATGATGATTTAGTAAATGATAAAAGCTATTATTTTGAAGAAGTTCTCACGGTTAAGGAAATGATTGAAGAAAGTAAGAGTCATGATAGAAACCTATTTCTACTAGATGAAATTTTTAAAGGAACGAATACGGTAGAACGTATTTCAGCAGGAAAGGCTGTCTTATCTAATATTGCTAAAAATAATAATATAGTATTGGTTTCTACCCATGATATTGAGCTAACAGATATGCTTTCTAATGACTATGATTTATATCATTTTAGTGAAGTGATAAACGGAAAAAATGTAGATTTTGATTATAAACTTAAACAAGGCAAATTGAAAAATAGGAATGCCTTAAGAATTTTAGATATAAACGATTATCCAAAAGATCTGGTGGATGAGGCTATAGAAATATCAAAAAAACTAGACGATATTTAGTACTTAAGAGAATCAAAAACCTGACCAAATAGTTATATAATTGTCTGAATATCAGTTATTAAATTCGACTCAAATCAATCTCATTAGTTTCTTTGCCAGTAGATAGTGTAATTAAACTTTGTACATTACCTAGATAGGGTAGAAGGGTCAGCTTGGATATAATAAACGTTTCATAGGCTTCTATATCTTCTACAATAAGCTTCAGTAAATAGTCATAATTTCCACTTACACGATGACATTCTACAATTTCAGGAAAGTTGTTAATCTCGGTAACAAATTTTTCCAAGTAACTCCGTGTATGGCCTTGAAGGGTGATGCCAATAAATACAGTGAGTTTTAATCCAATACGCTTATTGTCAAGAACAGCAACATATTTCTTAATAAATCCTTCCTTCTCTAATTTCTTAATACGTTCAAAAACAGGTGAAGTGGTCATTCCCAATTCTTCAGCAATACTTTTGGTTGTGCGATTACTGTCTTTTTGAAGAATCTCCAATATCCGAGTGTCTATTTTATCAAGTGTATGTGGCATCAGAAAATTATTTTTAATTCGCTATAAAATTCAAATATAAAAAGAATAAAAAACTTATATAAATGCATAAAAAAGATAAATATTCTGAATAAATTTAATTTATAAGTTATTTTAGGATGTAAATATCAAAAATTAATAATTTTGATACTTGTAATAAATGAGTCGAAATTGAACAGTTTTGAATTAAGAATGCCCAAAATGGGTGAAAGTATTACCGAGGGCACCATTATAAATTGGTTAATTAAAGAAGGCGATAGTTTTGAGGAAGGTGATATTATCCTGGAAGTTGCTACGGATAAGGTTGATAATGAAGTACCCGCTCCGGCTTGCGGTAAACTTGTTAAAACCTTATTTGAAGCTAAGGATGTCGTTCCTGTTGGAGAAGTTATCGCTCTGCTAGAAGTTTCCGATGCAGTCGAAAGCTCAAAGAAGCAGTCAACAGAATCAAAACAATCCAATTCATTGCCTTCTAAGAAGAAAACAACAAAAAAGCCACAGACTGCTCAACCTGTAGTCAATTCGATTTCAAATTCATTTTCAGTTAATAATACAAATACCTTTTTTTCACCATTAATTATTTCAATTGCTAAAGCTCAGCACATAAGTTTTGAGGAGTTAGCAAGGATCCCGGCAACAGGTAAGGATGGGAGATTACGAAAAAGTGATGTATTTCAGTATATACAAGATGGTAGGCCATACAAATTTGCTCAACCTGTAGTCCACGATCCAACGGCTTACAGGATACCACAATTGACATTTGAAAAAGGAAAAGGAATGATTGTAGAAATGGACCGTATGCGTCAGATGATTGCTGACCATATGGTCTATTCTAAACACACGTCACCACACGTAACGGCATACGTAGAAGCCGACTTAACCAATATGGTAAATTGGCGGAATGCCAATAAAAAAGCCTTTCAAGAGAAATATGGTGAGCGTTTAACGTTTACTCCTTTATTTGTGGAGGCTGTTGCAAAAGCCATTAAAGATTTTCCAAATATTAATGCTTCTGTTGATGGCACAAATATCATTGTAAAAGATGATATAAATATTGGTATGGCAACGGCATTACCTAGTGGTAACTTAATAGTTCCCGTAGTGAATAATGCAGACACTAAGGATTTAAAAACTTTGGCGGCAAATGTCAATGACTTGGCGGCTAAAGCCAGAGATAATAAGTTGGCAGGAGATGATATTAAGGGGAGCACATTTACGATATCCAATGTTGGAACATTTGGAAGTGTTATGGGTACACCAATAATTAATCAGCCTGAAGTTGCCATTTTGGCTTTAGGTATTATAAAAAAGCGACCAGAAGTTATTGAAACAGAAAATGGTGATGAAATTGCTATTCGCAGCATGATGTATCTGTCACTCTCTTTTGATCATCGTGTCGTCGATGGATTCCTTGGCGGAAGTTTTGTGCGCCGTGTCGCAGATTATTTTGAACAATTCGATACAAATAGAAAGATATAGCATATGTCTTATAATATAAATATTACTACAGTAGAGCATTCTAAAGTAGATGCACTAGATTTTGACAATATTCCTCTAGGGACCACATTCACTGATCATATGTTTATTTGTGATTATGAAAATGGAGAATGGATTAACCCAAGAATTGTTCCAATGGGAATGATTCCAACGCATCCTGCGGCAATGGCATTGCATTACGGACAAGCTATTTTTGAAGGTATGAAAGCCTACAAAAATCCAGATGGAGAACCGATGCTTTTTAGACCTGAACAAAATGCTAAGCGATTGAATAAAAGTGCGGATCGTATGGGAATGCCAAATTTTCCGGAAGATTTGTTTGTGCAGGGTTTAAAAGAATTGGTGAGTTTAGAACATAATTGGATACCGCCGAAAGGAGGTAGTGCGCTGTATCTCAGGCCATTTATGTATGCTGATGAACCTTTTATTGGTATGCGTGCAGCAATACGTTATAAATTTATAATTATGGCCTCACCTGCTGGTCCATTTTTTAGTAAACGTATAAAATTATGGGCAGAAAAGCAGTTTATTAGAGCAGCGCATGGAGGAACAGGGGAAGCTAAAGCTGCAGGTAATTATGCTGCAGCAATTCGGCCTACAGAGTTGGCAAAAGCAAAAGGGTATGATCAAGTTCTTTGGTTGGATGCCGCTGAGCATAAATACATTCAGGAAGTGGGAACCATGAATATTTTCTTTAAAATATCAGGTGAATTTATTACACCTAAATTAGATGGATCCGTATTAGATGGTATTACTAGAAAAAGTATTATACACCTTTTAAGAGATAAAGGATATAAGGTAACAGAACGTCTCGTAAAACTCAGTGAGATTAAAGAAGCGTCTGAGAAAGGTAACCTCGAGGAAGCTTTTGGAGCTGGTACAGCTGTTGGTATTGCCTATATTCAAGAGATTGGATTGGAGGGTGAAATTATTCATGTGTCTAATGAGAGTCCAGTTGGATTAGATATTAATGATACGCTTAATGCCATAAAAACAGGGCAGCAGGAAGATAAGTTTGGATGGATGTTGAAAACTAGAAAGGAATTAGCTTAAATGAATAAGGACATTTTAAGAAAAGGATTTTCAAAGCTTTGTACAGCCAAAGCCATGGCCGAGTTGTATGAAGAAAACTTTAAGCAAGTTTCAAAATACGTACATGCCACCTCTAGAGGTCATGAAGCGATTCAAGTGGCTTTGGGAATTATTACCTCAAGACTATGCATTTCCGTATTATCGTGATGATGCGATGTTGTTAGCATTTGGTCTGCAACCATACGATTTAATGTTGCAACTTTTAGCCAAAAGGGAAGATCCTTTTTCTGGCGGAAGAACCTATTACTCACATCCAAGTTTAAAAGATGAAGACAAACCAAAAATTCCGCATCAGTCTTCAGCAACAGGTATGCAGGCTATTCCTGCCACTGGAGTTGCAATGGGTATGCAGTATAAGGAACAACAGGGGTTAAATGATACTTCAATAGAAAATCCTATTGCTGTGTGTTCGTTAGGGGATGCCTCTGTTACAGAAGGGGAGATTGCTGAAGCTTTTCAGATGGCAGCGCTTAAGCAGATGCCAATTCTATATATGGTTCAAGATAATGGATGGGATATATCAGCCAATGCGGCTGAAACCAGGGCTCAAAATGCAGCAGAATATGCAGCGGGATTTCATGGTTTGGAAGCCATTTCTATAGACGGAGCTAACTTTGTTGAAAGCTATGAAGCTATTGAAAAAGTGATTGCTACTATTAGAAAGGAACGTCGTCCATTTTTAGTACATGCCAAAGTACCGCTATTAAATCATCATACCTCTGGTGTTCGTATGGAATGGTATCGCGATGATTTAGAGGAGGCGAGATCTAGAGACCCTTATCCTGTTCTAAAACAACACTTATTAGCTTCTGGATTTACAGAAACTGAAGTAGGTGAAATTGAAAACGAAGCTAAATCTAAAGTAGCTTCAGACTTCAAGGACGCCTTAAATGCCGAAGACCCTAAGCCAGAGGATTTATTTACTAACGATTTTGTGCCCACCCCAGTCACAGAAGAGGTTGGAACCCGTGAACCTGAAGGAGCTGAGAAAGTTGTTATGGTAGACTGCGCATTATTTGCGGTTGAAGAATTAATGCGAGCAAATAAAGAATGTCTACTTTACGGACAAGATGTCGGTGGTCGTCTTGGTGGTGTATTTAGAGAAGCAGCCACCTTAGCGCAAAAGTTTGGTGATGATCGTGTATTTAATACACCAATTCAAGAAGCTTTTATTGTTGGGTCTACTGTTGGTATGTCGGCAGTTGGATTAAAACCAATCGTTGAGGTACAGTTTGCTGACTACATATGGCCAGGACTAAATCAATTATTTACAGAAGTAAGTCGAAGCTGTTATTTATCTAATGGTAAATGGCCTGTCAGTATGATACTTAGAGTGCCAATTGGTGCTTATGGCAGTGGCGGACCTTACCATTCGTCTTCCGTTGAAAGTGTGGTTACTAATATTAGAGGTGTTAAAAT
>NZ_JABSST010000078.1 GCF_013213975.1 Winogradskyella sp. | reverse complement strand
ATAAATCTTTAACCAAACTAGGGTTTATTCGGACTCCATATTTAAAAAAGAAATCCTTAAGATTGAGATCACGTAAAATAGAAACACCAGAACCAGAATCGTTGTACAAGCTATCCTTATCCATAATCACAGCTTCGGTGAGCCATAGGCTTTTACCGCCATTCATGGTGTACTGGTCTAATACAAGTTTCTCGTTTTCACTAAACGCTTCACTTGGTTTGGCGGCTACGATTAAATCATAATGGTTTAATTTATCTAAAGTGCCTTGAGGATTGTTTGAAACGCTATCTAAGGTAAATGGTGCAATATTATAATACGGTTGAACTGTTTTAAGAAAATCTGCAATGTAGATATCATCTAATTGTCCATTGCCTTTAAGAATGGCAATAGTCTTAGATTTTGAATTTACCAATTTGCTAAACCCATCTGCAAACGCATACTCTAAACCTTGAATAGAATTAGTGATTTGTTCTTGTAAACCTTGCGTAATGCTTCGTTTTAATAGCGGAATTTTAACTGTTTCGTTATTGTAACTTGCAAAAGCCCAAGGAAAAATAAGCTCTTGAGTGACTTTTCCGGTACTATTATCCGTGTTAACATAAGGTTCCAAACCGGAACGCGTTAGCTCTTCAATATTGCGCTCGCGCGTTGCTTCATCTTCAACCGGATTTATAAAGTTGACTTTAATTTTATTGGTCTCCAGTTGAAATTCTTCAATTAGTTGTCTTACTTCTGTCTGAAGTAACCTAAACTCTGAGGGAAATTCACCTTCAAGGAAAATATCAATTATAAGTGGTGTATCAATATTTTGAACGATATTTTTTGAAGCTTCAGATAGCGTATAGCGCTTGTCGTTTGTTAAGTCAAAACGGCTATAAAATTGACCGGAAATGACATTAACCAAAATAAGACCAATAATCACAATCGCTATTTTTATGAGTGCCTTATTCTTTTTCATTCTTTTCAAAAGTTATGTCTTGTTGAAAGTGTTTTAGACTAGAAATTTTATGATCTGTAAATGTAATTTCGACACATTCTGTTTTGTCATTAAATGCACCTGGTTCTATACCCATGCCATAATTCCATTTATTTTCATCGTGTGCCTTTATTTCTTCACTCCATGTTAACCATTCATGTGGTCCTAAGAGTTGTTGTGCTTTTTCCTTAGTTAAGCCAATTAAAGTATCTGATGCTATAGTACTGTCAATCATCTCGTATCGTAAGTTGGGTTTTTCTATCCAAGCTTCACTATTAAAATATTTTTGATGATGGTAATTACTCACAATATTTATAAAAGGATAAAGCATATAGAAGTAAACAAAAGGAGTCAATACAAGACTAACAATTAAAACCAACCATTTACGCTTATCTACAGTTTTAAAAAATAAAAACAGCAATACAAAAACCACTATCATTGCTATGACTAAAAATGGTGTGATAATCATGACTTCTGAATCCTAAATTTTGTAAATATTAAAAAAGCTAATGCTATACTTATAAAATAGACCAGATCTCTAGTATCAATAACGCCACGACTCATACTATTGTAATGGGCTGACATTCCTAGATTTTCCATGTAGACAAAGTCTCCAAAGACGTTGTAGTTAGATAAACCTTCAAAACCGAAATACATGAAAAAGCAAATAAAAACTGATATGATAAAGGCTACAATTTGATTTTCTGAAAGGGTAGAGGCAAAAATGCCAATAGCTGTGTAAGCAGCAACAAGAAAAAGCAAACCAAAGTAAGAGCCAATGGTACTCCCCATATCTAGATTGCCTTCTGGATTCCCTAAACTTGAAACGGCATATACGTAAAGAAACGTTGGGATTAAGGCAATTAAAATTAGAACAAAAGCACCTAAATACTTTCCTAATACAATCTGAAAATGAGAAATGGGTTTGGTAACCAATAGCTCAAGAGTTCCTTGTTTTTTCTCATCACTAAAACTACGCATGGTCACCGCTGGAACTAAAAAGATTAAAATCCAAGGAGCTAAAAGAAAGAATGGAGATAAACTAGCTACTCCATTGTTTAGAATATTAAAATCACCTTTAAAAACCCAAAGAAATAGCCCATTTAAAACTAAAAACACACCAATGACCAAATAGCCAATTGGTGAGGCGAAGAAAGTGTTTATTTCTTTTTTAAGAATTGCTAGCATTTTAAATTCATTTAAGGCTCTCAAGCTTATTTACGCTCCAAGCCTCAGGTTTATCATTAAACAAGGGTTTGGTTTTAGCCCAAACCGATTTAAATAATTCTGAATGTCTATAGTTATTTAGATCATTTTCAGAATCCCAATAACTATACGTAAAAAAAATATTGGTATTGTTCTGATCGCGATACAATTCTAAAAAATTACATCCTTGAAAACCACGTATCTTTTTTTTGTTGGCTTCAAAATTAGCCAAGAATTCGGCAATCTTGAGCGGATCAAAACTCATTTTTACAATTCTTACTAACAATGTTTAAGATTTAATAAAATTAACGCTTACAGTATCCATAGTCTTTAGTCCCATTAAAGTTGAGGCACTTCCAACGGTACTGCAATTACTTTTATACACAGCAATTTCTAAATATCCCGAGGAATTAAAAACAACCATTCCTTTTCCTTCATCATGACGCTTAGATTCGTCGATTTCAAAGTTGACGATATCACTATACTTGCTATAGATTTTTTTGAATTTATGGTTGCGGGCAGAAATTTCATAGGTTCGAGTTTTCTGTACTTCTTCAAAAAACTTTTGCTTAATATTTGTCACCACATTACCATAATTATCAATATAAATTACACTGCCAATAATTTGATTTTTTTCATCATTTACAAAAGGAATCAAATTCTTAATGGGTTTGATAGTGTTAATAACTTTTCCGATTATCTCCAGGGTACCTCCTCGTGCAATATGGCAAGCTACTTTTACAAACACATCAAGTACAGGGAAACTTGTTTCAATTTTATCGTGGATGTTGATTTCAACAATTTTTTCAGGGGCAATTTCAGCACAGATCATACTCATAATACCGTTGTTAGCACATATAAAGTAATGGTCATCTAATTTAATTGCAATATGCTTATTATCAGGGCTTAACTCAGAATCAATTCCTATAATATGAATGGTGCCTTTTGGAAAACTGCTATAGGCATTTAATATGATGTAAGCCGCTTCTGAAATATTAAACGGTGAAACGGAATGAGAGACATCTACAATTCTTATATCAGACAATTCACTGTAAATAGCACCTTTAATCGCGCCAGCAAAGTGATCTTTTTCTCCAAAATCAGTGGTTAAAGTGATTATTGCCATGGATTAATTGTTGATATTTTTTTTAGAAATGAGGTTGTAAAATTGTTAGATTTGTTAGTACGCTCGCGTTACACAAAACTAAGAAAAGAAAACAGATTAACACACTAAATTTAGTAGCCTTTTGAACGAACTTATATTAGAACTTGAAGAAATAACTCCCAAAGAATTCTTCGGTGCCCAAAATGCCAATATTGAACTTCTCAAAAAGTACTTTCCGAAATTAAAAATAGTAGCCAGAGGTAATAAAATTAAAGCTTATGGTGATGAAGACTTATTAGAGGAGTTTGATACTAGAATGATGATGCTTATGAAGCATTTTGGTAAATATAATAAGTTAGACGAAAATGTTATTGAACGGATTCTTACCAGCAACAGTAGTGAGGATTATTCTACGTCGGCTAAGAGCGGAGAAGTTATTGTTCACGGTGTCGGAGGTAAGCTAATTAAGGCGCAAACTGTAAACCAACGAAAGCTTGTAGAGAGCATTCGTAAAAATGATATGGTCTTTGCAATAGGACCAGCAGGAACAGGAAAGACCTATACAGGTGTTGCATTGGCTGTGCAAGCTTTAAAGAGTAAAGAAGTAAAACGAATTATACTAACGCGTCCTGCAGTAGAAGCGGGCGAAAACCTTGGGTTTTTACCTGGCGATTTAAAGGAAAAGTTAGATCCTTACATGCAGCCATTATACGATGCATTACGTGATATGATACCTCATGAAAAGTTAGATAGTTATATAGAGAAGGGTGTAATACAGATCGCTCCATTAGCATTTATGCGAGGCCGTACTTTAGATAATGCCTTTGTTATACTGGATGAGGGTCAGAATACAACACATGCGCAGATGAAAATGTTCTTAACGCGTATGGGTAAAAATGCTAAGTTCCTATTGACAGGAGATCCTGGTCAAGTTGATTTGCCAAGACGAACAATTTCTGGTTTAAAAGAGGCTCTTTTAGTTTTAAAGAACATAGAAGGTATTGGTATGGTGTATTTAGACGATAAGGATGTGATTCGTCACAAACTGGTTAAAAAGGTGATTGCAGCTTATAAAAGTATAGAGAATAGAGATTAGACATGAGCAAGACAATAATCGATACTAATTTTAATTTCCCTAATCAGAAGAGTGTTTATAAGGGTAAAGTGAGAGAGGTGTATAACATTAATGACGAGCAATTGGTTATGATTGCTACCGATCGTTTAAGTGCCTTTGATGTGGTTATGCCAAAGGGAATTCCTTATAAAGGTCAAATCCTTAATCAGATTGCGACTAAGATGATGAATGCTACCGAAGATTTAGTGCCAAATTGGTTGGTTGCTACACCAGATCCTAATGTTGCTGTTGGTCATTTATGTGAGCCATTCAAAGTAGAAATGGTTATAAGAGGCTATATGTCTGGGCACGCTGCTCGAGAATATAAAGCTGGTAGACGATTACTCTGTGGTGTAGCCATGCCAGAAGGTATGAGGGAAAACGATAAATTTCATGAACCAATTATTACTCCAGCAACCAAAGCAGAAAAAGGAGATCATGATGAAGATATTTCGAGAGAGGATATTCTGAAACGAGGGATTGTTTCAGAAGAAGATTACCTTGTTCTTGAAGACTACACCCGTAAATTATTTCAACGCGGTACCGAAATTGCGGCAGAGCGTGGCTTAATTTTAGTAGACACCAAGTACGAATTTGGTAAAACCAAGGATGGTAAAATTGTACTTATCGATGAAATTCATACTCCTGATTCTTCGCGTTATTTCTATGCAGATGGTTATCAAGAACGACAAGATAGAGGTGAAGCTCAGAAACAATTATCTAAAGAGTTTGTGCGTCAGTGGCTTATAGCAAATGGTTTCCAAGGTCTTGAAGGACAAACAGTGCCGCATATGAGCGATGACTACATCGATACGGTTAGTGAGCGCTATATTGAATTATATGAAAATATAACAGGCGACACTTTTATCAAAGCAGACCTTGCGGATATTCAGAGTAGGATAGAGGCTAATGTTCTAGCCTATTTGAATCATTAGTATTCAGTGGTCAATGTTTCCATGTGGAGCTCAACGTGATAAGCCGTCCAAATTATTATTTCACGAATTGGCATTTTTTCCATAAGTGGGTGAGGTAAAATAAGCGTATCAAGGTGCTTATCGCTCATCTTTTTAGTTTTATATTGTAGTTTCTTGATTTCGGTTTAAAGCCGATCCAGAATATTGTTTTTATTTGAAAGCTGTGGAATCTTTATGTATTGAGAACCCTTTAAGGTTTTACATTTTGAGCCTTCTAATCGTTCATTAGAGCGTTTTTTAATTGCCTCAAAACCTCTAACATCTTAGATGACTTTTCCAAATTTATAGCGCAAGACTATTATTGGTGGATTTAAGGCATAATTGAGTAGCTTGATACGCTGAAGTAAATACAAAGCGTGCTGACCAGGTGCCCATTTATTTGCCCTCTGGACCTTACATCCAAGCCTTCTCTAGTTGATCCTTGAGTAAATTAATAAAGTCACGATGTTTTTCGTCTATTAATTCGGCGATATTTTCTTTATCCATGGGAAGCATTTGATAAGAAGGATAAGGGAAATAGTTGAAGCTTAAGCTCTTATTCGTCTGATTCCTTTTCTTGGATTACTACCTTATCCTTTTTGAAAATTGGAACCAGATAAGACAGGTTAAAACCAAAGCCAACCCCAAATCGACCACTATCAAAGGTGCGATTGAATCCAGGAATGTAAAGATTTTCATAATTACCTGGTGCTGTTTCCGTAATTAGTCCCTTGAGCTGCGCATTAATTCCAGCATAAAAATTATTAAATAACTCAGCTTTAATACCAATAAGAATTTCTAACCAAATAGCAGTTAAACCACTAAACTCTGTACCTTCTTCAACAGCGAATAAATCATCATTCCAATATTGATGATTGACATCATATATTTTGAAACTGTTTAATGTTTGACTAAAAGTACTTGCACCACCTCTAAAACCGATATAAATCATATTTTCCATATCTAACCAGTTTTTGTAGAAGTTGAGATCTATACCACCTTTAAAGTAGCTTCCTTTTGTGGTGTTGTTAAGGACTTCATTTTCTAAGGTGCGTTCTTCATTACCAATTTCACCAGCGAGATAAATTTTCTTGGTAAGACGGTAATCTCCCATGATTTCGAATCCTGTGTAATTGTCCTCAAAAAATGTTCTTGCGAGTTTACTCATATCAGCTCCAAGACGCAGACCATATTTTTGCTTATATATCAATGTGTCTGTTACCGTTTCATTCTCTTCTTGGCTGTATGCAAAAGAAGATAGTAACAACAAAATGATAAGGCTTCTAATGCAGAATACGTACGTGTGCTGAATTTTCATTTTCTATTTCTGTTGTTACTAATTCAATATTATTAATCCAGGTATCTCCATCTACCGGTTCTAAATCAATATCTAAATTATTGAATACACTTTTATAACCACAAGCTCTAGATACATAGATAAAGTTTGTAGTATAGGTTATTTCAATGATATCTACATCTGATTGAGTGGTATCATCTTCATCTAACCTTAAATTGGTATCTTTTTCTAAGATGTAACGTGTTGTAATAACATCATTATTGTCCAAATCTACAATTAAGGGCAACGATACAGTTGTGGAATTCTCATTGAATAATAACGTTCCCTCAGAGTTTTCTGTAGTTGGTTCAGTTGGTGTTCCATTTTCGTCAACAACTCTTCCTTCTCCATAAACGCTTATTCTAGGAACACTTTTTAAGTCGTCTGGATTATTGATGTCATAAAACTCAATTAGTAAGCGTGGAGTGGTAGAAACTCCTTCGGCACAGATGTCATCACGCTCGCAAGCCAACATAACAACTGAAAGAAGAAGGATTAAAATATTTAACTTTTTCATTAACTATTTTTCAAACAATACTACTGTTTCAATATGTGCCGTGTGTGGAAATTGATCTACCAAACTCATTTTCTTAATCTGGTAACCACTTTGATACAACTGTTCGGTATCTCTGGCCTGAGTAGCTGGATTGCAAGATACATAAACCAAACGTTCTGCGTTGAGGTTTATTATTTTTTTAAGGGTTTTAGGAGAGATGCCTGCGCGCGCTGGATCTAATATTATAGTTCTTATTTTATTAGTGTATTCTGGATGCTCTGTTAGAAACTTTCCAACATCAGCAGCATAGAATTTTAAACCTTCAATATTGTTACGTTTGGCATTCTGTTTTGCATCTTCAATTGCTGATGCAATGATATCCACTCCAACAATCTGAGCATTATTGGCCTTACTCGCAATTATCTGCCCAATGGTTCCTGTACCACAAAAAAGATCCAATACTACTGAATTGTCAATAGCTTCTTTAGTTTCTAAAGCGTAATCAACTACTTTAGAATAAAGCCGCTCTGCGCACTTTGGATTGGTTTGAAAAAAGCTCTTCATACTAATCTCAAAGTTTAAACCTAAGAGTTCTTCTACAATTTTGTCTTCTCCGTAGACTAATTCAATACTTCCAGTTGTTGCGATGGTTCTATCTCCAACTTCATCATTAATAGTATGGAGTAAGCCTGCTAATCGATTTCCAAATAATTCTAACAGCAATTTGGCAAAGGCATTCAAATCAAATTTTGGAAGATCGTAGGACGTGGTTACTAAATTAAAGAGTAGTTTGTCTGTTTTGTAGGATTTGCGAACCACTAAATACCTAAAGAACCCTTCTTTTTTAGGACCATGCCAAGGTGCTAAACCGGTTGCCTCACAATAGGTTCGGATCTGTTTAAGATGGTTTTCTACAGCAGCGTCGAACAATCCAGAATCTCTATTTAAATTATCACCACACCACCAGAGACCACGTCGTTTAAATCCCAAAGTAAATTCATCGACATCAGTTTTTTTAATTCTGTCATACCCAATGGCCGAGAAGCCATATTCCATTTTATTTCGATAGTGAAAGGTGTTTGGTGAACTTACAAATTCATCAAACTTTGATTCGATATCAGCAACTTTTCCAATGCGTTTAAACAATTCAAGCGTACTTTGCTTTTTATAGTCATGCTGCTTTTCAATAGGTAATTGAATGTAAGGTGCACCAGGAATGTCCTGATACTTAATATCAACTTCATCCTCAGAGGCTTCTAAAACATCAATTAATTTGGCTTCAGCATACTTCTTACTTGATTTTTTTATCTGTGCTTTTACAAGTTGTCCTGGAAGGGTGTTTGGTACGAAAATCACAAATTCTCCATAGTCATTTCTAATACGGCCAATACCTTTGCCACCAAAGGCATAGTCTTCAATACGTATTTCAATCGTTTCTCCGCGTTTTACAAATTTATTGCGCTCTCTTCTTGGCATGAATTGTAGATTAGGCTGCAAATATAGTTGCATTTTAGTAATTGCTTGAAATAATTAGATTCGATTTCTTATCCTTGAATTCCATAAATATTTAGTAATTTGCAGACCTCTAGGGATGATTTCTCTCCCACGCTGCTTTTTCAAGATTTCACCATGACTTCAAAATGGTACGCAAAATCTTCGAAGGAATAAAGGTAGAGCAGGAATAGTTGTTTTATTCACTTTAAATTTTTATTAAAATGGCTGTTTTAGACCAATTAACATCGCAAGAAGCGATTGATTTAGAAAACAAGTATGGTGCGCACAATTACCATCCACTCCCAGTAGTATTAAGTAGAGGAGAAGGTGTTCATGTATGGGATGTAGAAGGTAAACAATATTATGACTTTTTGTCGGCGTATTCAGCAGTTAATCAAGGACACTGTCATCCAAAGATTGTAAATGCCATGACCCAGCAAGCGCAAACTTTATCGCTTACCTCTAGAGCATTTTATAATGACATGTTAGGGCGTTATGAGAAGTTTGCATCCGAATATTTTGGTTTTGATAAATTACTGCCAATGAACACAGGTGCTGAAGCTGTAGAAACAGCTTTAAAGCTTTGTAGAAAGTGGGCTTATGAGGTTAAAGGAATTGACGAAAATGAAGCTGAAATTATAGTTTGTGAAAATAATTTTCACGGAAGAACGACAACGATTATTTCATTCTCTAATGATCCAGTGGCTCGTAAAAATTTTGGTCCGTACACAGATGGATTCATTAAAATAGAGTATGATAATCTTGAGGCTTTAGAAGATGCGCTAAAGACTAATAAAAATGTTGCAGGATTCTTAGTAGAGCCAATACAGGGTGAGGCTGGTGTTTATGTACCATCAGAGCACTATCTCGTAAAAGCGAAAGCACTTTGTGAGGCCCATAATGTTCTGTTTATTGCTGACGAAGTACAGACTGGTATAGCAAGAACAGGTCGTTTACTAGCGACTTGCGGTAATTGTAGTTGTTCAGATAAAAACTGTTCATCGACTCCAGAGGTTAAGCCTGATATCTTAATATTAGGAAAAGCACTTTCAGGTGGAGCGTATCCTGTATCTGCAGTTTTGGCAAATGACACGATTATGAATGTTATAAAGCCAGGTAATCACGGAAGTACTTTTGGTGGTAACCCTATTGCAGCAGCTGTTGCTATTGCAGCGTTAGGAGTTGTTAGAGATGAAAAATTAGCGGAGAACGCCTACAGGCTTGGTGAACTATTTAGGTCTGAAATGAATAAATATATTGAGAAGAGCTCAATTGTTAATTTAGTTAGAGGAAAAGGCTTACTTAACGCCATTGTAATTAACGATTCAGAAGATAGTGATACGGCTTGGAATATTTGCTTGAGACTGAGAGATCATGGTCTTTTAGCAAAACCAACGCATGGTAATATTATAAGATTTGCGCCTCCATTGGTAATGACAGAAGAGCAGTTACTGGATTGTGTATCCATCATTATTACAACTTTAAAAGAGTTTGAAGACTAAATCAATTTATACAATAAAAAAAGCGATTCTTAGAAGAATCGCTTTTTTTATTGATGATATTTATTATTGTTGATTTTGAGCGTTTTGGAACTCTTCCATCATTTGATTTACTTGTTCCATGTAAGCATCCCAACCACCCATTGCTTGAATAGAGTAGATAGACCAACATAAGTATAATATATTAATTATAAGAATAACCAAAGCAACTGTTTTAGCCGTTTTCATTGCATTTACCGAGCTAAGATCAAATGCTTCTGGGTTATCTGCAACTTTTTTGATTTGTGTGTGCGCTATTAAAAATGCAGCACCTGCTAAGATAAAGCCTAGCCCTGCAAAGCAACAGCATAAAAGACCAACAATAGCTAGAACATAGACTATGGCTGGGTTGAGTTTTTGTTGTTCCATATTAGATTATTTAAGATAAAGTTTAAGTAAATAACTGCCTACGATGACTACCACATTCAGTATAGCCAATATAGTAATTATTTTATTTCCGGTTTTAAAATTTTTAAAGGTATTTATGCCAATAAATCCAAATAGCGCAATTAACGAATAGAGCCCAGGATACATTAAAAAAGACTCTACTATATGTCCCTTAAGCAATAGTGCAATAGAGCGTTGTAACCCGCATCCCATACATTCAAAACCTAATAACTTTTTGTTGAGGCATGGCAGCATGTAATCTTCAATTCCTTTTATTAATATTAGCATAATGCTAATGTACACATTTGATAAAAAATAAACAGTCTTAACCCACCTAAATCTTATTTTTGTAAAAACTGAATGGAACAATGAATATTTCAAGAATTATAAACTTTGTATGTATAGTAGCTGGTGGTGTTGTAGCAGTCTACGCTCAGGCCGAAGAAAAACAGAACACCTATTTATTAATTGGAGGTATTGTTTTACTAATGTTTGGCATATACAGAACATCAAGAAATATTCCGAGTAAGTATGACAATAAGGAGGAAGAATCTTTTGTTAAATCGGAAAAGATAGATGAAGATTAAAGTTGGCGATAGGGTTGAAACCATTGATGATAATATATCCGGAATCGTAACAAAAGTATCTGGAGATCATGTTGTACTCTCAGATGAAGATGGATTTGAAATGGAATTTCAATCACGTGAGTTAATGTTGATTGAAGTTGAACAATCACTGGATAATGCCATTTTTAACACCGATATAGAGGCTGTAAAACAAGAAAAAGAAATACCAAAGCGAAGGCAAAAATCTGCACCAAAACCTAAAGCGCGGCATATTGCAAAATTTGAAGTTGATTTACACATCCATCAACTAACCGATTCTACAAAGGGAATGACTAATTTTGATATGCTCAATTTACAGTTAGATACTGCTAGAAGGCAATTAGAGTTTGCAATTAAAAAACGGATCCCAAAAATAGTTTTTATTCATGGAGTGGGAGAAGGAGTACTTCGCCAAGAATTGGAAACCTTGTTAAGTCGTTACAATAACGTACAGTTTTATGATGCTGATTATAAAACCTATGGTTTAGGGGCAACTGAAGTCAAGATTTTCCAGAATACCCAAGATTAGTCGTCTTCTGGTAATGTAAATGAGTATTCAAGTACACCAAAATCTAATTCTGTAGCAGACAAGATTTCTAAGTTAAAATCAGTTATAAAGAAACTTGCGCTTACTGTTCTTGTATATTCATTATCATCTCTAAAACCTGGTGATCCGTAATCTGTGGTCTCTAAAATGTTAAGATAATGTGCAATTGACACCCCATCATTAACAGAAATATCATTAATAGGATTAAAATCTTGGTCTTCGTCTTCATTTATAGTTGGTATACCATCACCATCATCATCAGTGTCTAGATAATCAGGTGATCCGTCACCATCGGTATCTTGAGGTGTCTCTCCATCACCTATTTCATTCTCGGTATTTACATTATCATTATCATCATCTTCATCTAGGTAATCTGGAATACCGTCAAGATCAGTGTCTTCAGCATTTGGATAATTACCATTCTCATCCGGTTCACCTCTCCCTTCATCCTCACTGGCGATACCGTCATTATCATCATCCTCTATGGTAACGGTGACAGCAATATTGCCTTGATCTGCTTCGTAGTCTTCAACTATGTTTAAACTTCCTGGTGGTACCACATCGCATAATTCACCTGTAGCTACAGCTCTATTGTAGGTTCTATATATGAAGCGATTAGATCCACCAATTAAGAACAATTCAGGTGTATCTGTTGGTGTAGCTTCAGTGAAAGGGAACTCTTGATTTGTACTTCTTGGAATGATTACGGATAAAGATTCGTTAGGATCTTCTCTTAAATCGAATATAAGAAAAGAATCGACACTACTATCGCAATACTCTAGTTCTTTGTCAAATTCTAAGTCTACAGTTATAATATCACCATCGTCACAGGCTGTTAAAAGTAGTAGGATAATTATCAAGTACAAACTAGGCTTCATAAACAATCATTTTGAACAAAAATAAAGGATTTGTAAAATTATAACGTGGCATTGACTAAATAATTTTATTTGCAATATTTTTGTAGCATGAAGCAAGTTTATTTAGATAATGCTGCAACGACAGCAGTTAGGTCTGAGGTGGTTGATAGAATGACAGAAGTGCTAAAGCATAACTTTGGTAATGCTTCTTCAACACATAGTTTTGGACGTTCCGCCAAGGCTTTACTTGAGCAGTGCCGAAAAAATATTGCAAGTTATTTTAATGCTACAGCCTCAGAGATTGTTTTTACGTCGGGTGGTACTGAAGCCGATAATTTAGCACTTCGAAGTGCTGTAAGAGATTTAGGTGTTACAGAAATGATTACCTCAAAAATTGAACATCATGCCGTTTTGCATACAGCTGAGCAGTTATCGAAAGAGTACAATACTAAATTAACTTTCGTGAATCTTGATGATTGTGGTTCTATAGACTACAATCATTTAGAGCAATTACTCGAAGCTTCAGATAAAGCCATAGTAAGTCTTATGCACGTTAATAATGAGGTTGGTAATGTTTTAAATCTTGATCGAGTGTCTCAATTATGTCAGGCTAATAATGCACTATTTCATTCAGATTGCGTACAATCTGTAGGGCACTTTAAAATTGATGTTAATATAACTCCTATAGACTTTTTTGCTGCTAGCGCTCATAAATTTCATGGTCCTAAAGGTGTCGGCTTCTGCTATGTTAGAAAAGAATCAGGTCTAAAGCCTTTAATTTTTGGTGGCGAGCAAGAACGAGGTTACAGAGCTGGCACAGAGTCAATTCATAATATCGTTGGAATGGATGAAGCACTTAAGTTGGCTTATGACAATTTGGAAGACGAGGAAACTCTAATTACTGGATTAAAGCATCACTTTATTCAAGGATTAAAATCTGCTGTTCCTGAGGTAGTATTTAATGGTGAGTGTGAAGATTTAAATAAAAGTACCTATACTTTAGTCAATATATGTCTACCTATTCCACAAGATAAGGCCTCCTTACTTCAGTTTCAATTAGATTTAAAAGGCATTGCCTGTTCTAAAGGAAGTGCTTGCCAAAGTGGAAGTAATCAGCGTTCACACGTATTGTCTGCAATATTAACTGAAGATTTGCTAAATCGCCCTTCAATTCGGTTTTCTTTTAGTGCTTTTAACACCAAGGACGAACTCGATTATGTGATTAACGTTTTAAAAGAATTTGTAAACTCAAACTAAAAGTCAACACTAATTTAGAGGTATTAGAATCTAGCAGATAACCTTAAGTTAAAAACCCTAGGAGTTAAAAAGTTTGGAATGGCAAATTGTCGTTTTGTATAAACGTCACGTACCCAAGTATTGGTAATACTATTCTGGTTATTGAACATGTTATAAATTTCAAAACCGAGCGACAATTCTTTAAATTTCTTTTTCCAACGTGCATTATAAGTTTTGGTCGGGTTCACCAGTTCCAAAGAAATTCCCAAGTCTGCCCGTCTGTAATCTCTAAGACGTATTTGAAAATCGTAGGGATCAGCGTAGCTCGGAGATCCACCAGGTACACCTGTATTGTATACAAGATTAAGGTACATTTTTAAATCAGGCATATTCGGTACATAATCCTGAAATAGCGCACCAAACTTTAATCGCTGATCTGTAGGTCTAGCTATAAATCCTCTATTTTCAATATTTTCTTCAGTTTTAAGATACCCGAAACTGAACCAAGATTCCGTTCCTGGAACAAACTCGCCATTCAAGCGCATATCCAATCCATAAGCATAGGCAGTTGCGTTGTTATTAGCTCTATATCTTATTCTAACGTTTTCTAAGGTGTATGGATTAACGTCTGTTAATCCTTTATAATAAGCTTCAGTCACAAGTTTAAAAGGACGATCCCAAATTTCAAAGCTGTATTCATTTCCAAATACAATATGGAAGGATTTTTGAGCCTTTACATTTGGTTGCACAACACCAGAGGAATCTCTGAGCTCTCTATAAAAAGGTGGTTGGTAATATAAACCACCAGCAACTCGAAAAAGCATGTCCTTATCCCAATTTGGTTTAATAGCAAATTGAGCTCTCGGGCTAAAAACGGTTTGCGTATTACTCTTAAAGTTTTCACCATTAACGGTCCAGTTATGCGCTCTAACTCCAATATTATAAAATACTTCGTTAGAACCCCATTCTGTTCGTTTACTATATTGCGCAAAGGCTTGCATACGATCAATTTGGACTCTATTTAAAGCACGAATATTTTCAAATGCTGTTAATGGTCCTTCGAAGGGTTGATAAGGTTGTAAATTTGGTGTACTAAAATTTGGTGGTCGAATGGAAAAGCCTGCAGAATCAATAATTTCATATTCAACTAATCGATCTCTTATATCTTCATGGGTATATTTTACAGACCACTCAAGTGTTGATTCTTCATCAATTTTATAATTGCCTCTGTGCTCAGCATTAACAATAAAAGCATCTAGATCATTTCTTGCATGGGTTAATTGGGAACCAATACCTTCACTAAATTCCACCTCACCTAGATCATCGTCCCCGATATTAGTGTTTACCTGACCAAGCCTGTATTGCGCAAAAATATCGAAGTACTCTTGTTCAATGGTATGATAAGCAGAGGTAATGAGTTTAAGCGTTAAATTGTCATTAACAAAGTAGTTGGCTTTAAATGCTCCAAAGTAGGTTTGATATTGATCTTCTTCATTACCTTCATAAAATACCAAAAGGGCG
>NZ_JABSST010000077.1 GCF_013213975.1 Winogradskyella sp. | reverse complement strand
TAATATTCTATTAGCAATGTATTTATATACTGGCATACCACCCGAAAGTGCACTTTTCCCCAAAATGCGAGATGCTAAAACGACATCATAGACCTCATTCGCTATTAAGTCAGCCATGGCGGGAATCAGTTTGGGATTGTATTGATAGTCGGGATGCAACATAATGACTACATCAGCTCCGAGCTCTATAGCCTTGTCATAACAGCTTTTTTGGTTGGCGCCATAGCCGAGGTTTTTGTCATGCTCATTAATGTGCTTTATACCAATACGTTTGGCAACTTCAACTGTATTGTCATTGCTAAAATCATCGGTAAGCACTACATCGTCGACAATGCTTAATGGAATTTCTCTATACGTTTGCTCTAATGTTTTAGAGGCATTATATGCTGGGAGAATGACGACTATTTTTTTATTATAAAGCATTTAGTCGATAAGGCTTTTGACGTTATTTGATGGTTCTCTTATGCTCTCAACAACTCCGAGCACTTTTAATGGAGATAAGGCATCTACGTCTTTTCTATGGTATAATTTACCCAAAAATGGAAATTCTTCATGGACATGTGTTTCTAGGTGAGCTAGTTTTTGTTTTACCTCTTCTATAGGCATTTGCCATTCCCTGGATATACGCCTAGCTGAAGGCTCCATAAAAGCAATATAAACTAATTCTAATTCTGTATGCAGTTTTTTGTTCGTTAGCGTTTTATCTACCCACTGCGAATCCTGAAATTTTCGAACTTTTTGATTAAAATAGGTTAATGTGTCATCTAGTTTAAAATAGTCTAAATAACCGTTGTAGTTTTGTTGTGGTTTAAAAAGTGGCTGTATACCAACCTCATGACACCAAATGCATTTTGCTGGTGTTCCTGCTCTGGTGAATTTAGGACTAGCAGCATCTTTCAGTAGTCCATTGGTATCGTAGATACCAAATTTTAATAGGCCATTGGGCATGATTTCGGCCGTTTCATATTCTAAAGTATCACGGGTTATAGAGTCTATTTCAATAGACACAAAGGCCTGTTTATGGACTTTTTTTTCAGAGAATAAAATAATACGGTGCACCATAGAGACACTAGAATTATTAACATAACCTTTCGTATCTGAAAACTTGTAATTGTCATTATAATAATTGTAAAACTTAGAAACATCTGTTATGGAATAATAGTGTTTAGGATTGCCAAAGGTCATTGCAATGTATCTACCCAAATCATAACTACTATTTTGTTTGTAGGACTCGGTTTGTTGAAATTGATATTGTAGACGTGCCAATTTTGATTCAGCTTCATCAGAAAACCCTAAGGCCTTTATATCAATAATTATAATAGAATCTTTAGCATTGAATTTTAAAATAGTGGAGTCATTTGCTACTGTAGAGCCCAAGTAAGACAATGCCCATTTTAAACCAGTAATGCTGCGCTCAAAACTATCTTTGGGGTATGCTTTATTCCATTTTAGATTAATAGTATAAGCCTCTTTTTTACTGCAAGATGTAAAAGCAATAAATAGTACAGACATGAATAAATAAACGATATGTTTCATGATTACCGCGATAGTTTCATTAGTGTACCTGCTAGAGTAGATTTTAGCTTGTAGCGCATAATCTTTTTAAAATTCTTACCCTCTTGCTTTTCTTTATGATAGTTAACTTCATTAACCACTTTTCTTACGGCATAATCATAAAACTTACGAGAATAGGTTCTGGCAAAATCTATATCGCGATCTGTTGAGGTTTCCCAATTGGGATGGACGGTAATTTTATCTTCAATTTCGTTATACAAAGAGGTGCCCTTAATAGGATAGGCTACGGTAATTGTAAAATGTGTTGGATTAGCTGCTTTGAGATATGTAATGGTTTGTTTAATATCATTTTCGTCCTCACCAGGATAGCCAAGCATAATAAAAGTGCCGGTTTCGATTCCTAAATTATTAGTTTTTTGAATAGCTGTTTTTACCACATCAACATCCACACGCCTATCCATAGCGTCAATAATTTTTTGAGAACCACTTTCTGCACCAATCCAAATGCGATAACATCCAGCTTCTTTTAATAATTTAAGCACCTTATCATTTAAGCGTTCCGCTCTTGTAATACACTCAAACGGAATAATGGCCTCTTGCTCTATGACTTCTTTATGAAACTGTTTTATCCATTTATGACTCACGGTAAAGACATCATCCACGAACCAAATACTATCAGGCTTATAAGTTGCTTTTAATTGTTTTAATTCATTGGCCACCATGTCTGCTGGTCGCCTTCTGTAACTTTGGCCATATACTGCGGTACTGCACCATTTACAAGTGTAAGGACAACCACGTTGTGTACTTACTGTCATGGAACTCATTCCATGATTGTTCTTCCAAGTCTGTAAATATTTTTCTACTGGAATTGCTGATCGGTTAGGTAGTGGTAATTCCGAAAGGTCTTTCATTTTTAACCGTGGTGATGTTTTTATCAGCTTTTTATCATCTAAATAAGCAATGCCTGCTATATCCTTATAATCACCCCCATCATTCATAATGGCGTTATAAAGCTCTAAAGCGGTTTGTTCACCTTCTCCAATAATTAAAAAGTCAGCACCAGTTTTAAGGTAGTTCTCACAATTGTAAGTAATATCAGGACCACCAAGAATAATTTTAGGGAATCCATATTGTTGATCGCTTTTCAGTATTTTAATTAATGTAATAACGTTAATCTTGGTCATTAAATTAGCATAAATGGCAACCACTTTTGGCTGTTGCTCTTTTATGGTATTGAGCTGTTTTTCTCTAGAATAAAAGGTAGAATCAAAGACACAATTCTCAATATTATGTTCGTTGAGATAAGCAGATATATAGAGTAAGCCAAGAGGAGCATAAGGTTTCATAATCGACTGCTCCTTAACATCTTCATAAATATAATAAGTATGTGTCAATAGAATACTCATTTAGGATGTCTTAGTCAATTCAATTAAAAAGTGATCGGCATATTCAGACCAAAATTCATGCGTTAAAAGATAGTCAATTCCTAAATAAATAGATATAAACAGACGATTGGCAAAAATAGAACTTTCGAGATAAGACGGAGGTATACTCAACCCAATAGGACGTATCTGTTCTGGGATAAAATTTGAGGTAGATGCTGACACAATGGTATCCGGATTATGATACCAGGTATCTACCTTTATACCTTCGACATTTGCCACGATACTGGTGTTAGTGCGTCGACGATTGGCCTTATTTAGTTGACCTTTTAATGTAAAATAAAGGCATTCCCATAAACTCTTTTTTGGCATAATTACCAATATAATTTTGCCTTTGGGTTTTAATAGTTGAGGAGCGGTCTCAAAAAAGTCTTGAATTTGTTGATGTGATAAACAATTAAAACCTCCAAAATTTGAGAAAATAATATCAAATTTTGTTTTAAAAATGGCCCGATCTAGGGTATTAATATCTTGAATTTTAAAGGCTAAGTTTTTAGAATGCGATTTGGCTTTAGCAACATTAATCATGCCCTCCGAAATGTCAGTAGCTAATACATGATGACCTAATTGTGCGAATCGAATGGCATCCTCACCAGTACCACAGTTTAATTCTAAAATGGAAAGCTTCTGCCTTTGGGTTAAAATAGGATTGAGATATTTAAATACCATTTTACGCTGGGCTTTACCAATTTTTGAAAATGTAAAAGCTGTATCGTACTGCGCTGATGCGATGTCAAAATCCTCAGTCATTATTGTGCTGCATGGTTTTTAAAAGTATTTTATCTAAGAATGCTGAAGGCAGATAATACCCTAACAAAGCTAAAGACTTATATTGACGCCTTGACAGCTTAAATGGATTTGCTAAAAAGGATTTTAAGTTACTGTAAGCTTGACTTATACGAAATTCTTTGTGTACGTAACGTTGTAACTTACGGTAAAACTTTGTACTGTATGTACCTTTAAACATCATAGCTAAATCATCAGAATCGATCCAATTGGCCTTTAGTTTAAGATCGTCTTTGACTTTATCATAAAACTTAGTACCAGGCAAAGGGTAAGATACAGATACCCCAATATTGTCTGGGATTAATTCTTTAACCATTGAGATGGTCTTGGCAATATCCTCTTTAGTTTCTCCCAAATATCCGAATTGAATAAAAAATGCTACGCGTATATTTTTTTGCTTTAAGAGTTGTGTAGCTTCATATATCTGTTCTACAGTTGTTTCTTTATCCATAGCATCTAATATGGCTTGAGAACCACTTTCTGCACCGACCCAAACTTCTTCTAACCCACTTTCTGCTAGGGCATCAATAGTATCTTCTTTTAATAATAAATCGACTCGACTCTGGATATAATATTTGATATTTAGATTTTCTTTTTTTAGAGTTTTGTTAAAATGCTGCACCCAGTTTGGCTTAAGCCCAAAAATATCATCACACATCCAAAATCGATTGACATTATAAGTTTTGGACAAATATTTGATATGAGCGGTAATATATTCTGGTGAATGTGAATTATAGCGATTGCCATAAATAGGTTTTGCACACCAATTGCATTTAAAAGGACAGCCTCTGGTCGTTGCTATATTTAGGGTAAATTCTTGACCACTTTCCTTCCAAATTTTGCGGTAAGGTTCAATATCAATAAGATCCCACGCAGGCATTGGTAAGTCATCCAAGTTTCTCAAAACAGAGCGTTTAGGATTTTTTATAATGTTGTTTTGATGTCTATAAACTAATCCTTTAATAGCCGTATAATCTATATTTGCTGTTAAGGCATCTGTCAATTCTTTTAGGGAAATTTCTCCTTCTCCCTGAATAATGAAGTCTGCACCTGCATTGAGATATTTCTCATAGTGGTCTGTAGAATCCGAACTACACACGATGACCTTAGATTGTAAAGACTTTGCAATTTTTATCATTTCAAATGCAGCTTCTCGCATTGTCGTGAGACACATTTTAGTGAGATAATTAAATCCGTCATCATAAATAACAAATAGCCGCGGTTTATACGTTTCTAAATAGGGCTTAATTTTTAAAGGGCTATCCAGAAGATTAGCATCAAAAACACCAACCTTATAGTTGTTATCACGTAAATAGGACGCAGCATATAGTGTGCCTAAGGGAGGATATGGAGTTTTATTGCGCCACTGCTTAGCGTCAAATTTATAATAATATGAATGTGAAAAAACAACATCAAGCATTTTCTAAAACTAGATTAAGATTGTATGCTTTATTTGTAGAATCACAGCGTTCATTTAATCTACAAATTACTTTACTCTGAAAATCTTTTGGGTGATGTTTAGAAACATCATTTGTAGATTTCATTGCTATTTCAAAATCACTTTTCTTGAGATGTTTAAACTTAGATTTCCATTTATTGAGTGTTATTTTCTTAAAATAGAGATCTATTTTTCTGCCAAGCCCATTACTGAACATAAACTCCACAATTTTACTCCAAATCGGTTTCCTTAGAGTATCTAATAAGTATATATCATTTACATTCTTATTTGGATAAATAACATTTGCCCAGACATTACACTTTAAAAATTTATAAAATGTTCTTTTACCATATACAGGAATTAAAGTCTTTAATTCTGTAGCAGTAAATGTGTTCTTTTCTGCGATTTCTAGTCTGTCTGAACTTATAAAATAATTGACACAAAAGTATTTTCGAGAATTAAATAAAAATAATTTTTTATATGCTATTAAGAGTGTTCTGGCTAACCACAAATATTTCGGTTTAGTGATAATAAAGAAGTCAATATCACCATCATTATCATAATAATTCTTAGATAATGCACCTGATATCGAAACAGATTCTATAAACGGAAAAGACATAATGAGTTTTGCTCGCTTTAAGGCTTTGGGCATAATATTCTTTGCCATTTTATTACCTTTTAATCTTCTATCTACCAAGGATTCATCATCAATATCTGAATAAAACTCTCCATACCTAAATATTATTTTTTTACTCTCCAATTCATTCAATTCGCACTCAATATCCTGTATGATTTTGGCGGAAGAAAACGAGTAAATTTCTTCTTTTTTTAGTGGGTACCTAAATATTGAAAAGTAGATAATAACTTTTAAAGCATTCATTGGACTTTAGTGGTAGATTTCTATAAAATTAAACTATATATTAATTAAAATGAAGCACTTGGCTAATAATTAATTCAGACTTTATTAAGAACCTTTTTATATAGAACAAATCTACTTTAAAAACTACTGATAAAAATTCAAAAAAAATGAAAAGTAATATTTCATTGTAAAATCAAAAGCGCAAGTGAATCACCTGCGCTATTATTCTCCTTTCTTCTAAAAATTAGAATAAATTATTTAACCGATTCTTAAACCAACTTTTAGGTTGTGCTTCAGCTTCTTTCTTAGCTTTATTCTCTAAGACTCTATTTTCGTTTGCTTGTACTTTTCTTTTCTTCTTTACTCGAGATAGTACATTATCCACGAAGTTTATAAAGTCATCATTCAAGGCTAATTGCTTTGCTTTTTTAAGGACTTCCTCAGCATCTTCAAACTTAGCTAAGCTTTCAAAAAGTTGCCCTTGAGTTAAAGCAATACCTGCTTTATCTACACCTTTGATAGTATTAGCAAATTCGATAAGCTTTTGCGCTTCTTCATAATCCTCATTATTAATCAATAGTCTGATATAATCTGGATATATCTCTCTAGCTTCAATGTTGCTTGCCAAAGCACTTTCAAAATAAAGCTTAGCCATTTCGTAATCACCTAATTGTTCGTAATGAACTTTTGCCATCAGGTGCAACGCCTTAACATTTTCTGGGTCATAAGCCAAAGCATAGTTCAATGCCTCAACAGCTTTTTTCAATTCCCAAGGGTAAGCTTCAATTGCCCTAAACAAATAAATATTTTGTAAATTATTTTCCATGATATTTTAAATTCAATACGTTAATAATGCTTTAATTACATCGTATAATTGATGCTGTTAAAACTGTTTAAATTTTAATATTCTAAGATTTCTGGAATAAAAAAACCCGAAACAGTTGGTTTGCTTCGGATTCTTATTTGGAAAGTAATTCTACAAATAATACCGAAGCCTCATAAATGACTCGAGGTCATAACTTAAATTCTTAAATGCTATTTGTCTTAGCATGGCTTCTTGTTTTTGTTATTAATAAAAATCAAAATTCGTTAACAAATTCTGCTCCGCAAATATAAAGTAGAATATTTTAAACTTCCAAATAAAATTAATTTTAATGTGTTGATTATCAATTGATTGTGTGGGTTTTTAAGCAATAGAATTCCTGTCCGCATTATGCAGATAGTTGGAGGGTTGCGGCAAGAGTCTGTCTCCCAATTGCTTATTCTTCAGCACCGTTTATTTTAGTTTTTTAAATCTAACACGAAGTGTGTTTTTGACATAAAAAAAGCGTCCAACATTTTGGACGCTTCTATATCTAGGTTTCGATTTTTTAACTAATTCATGCTAAAAAACATAATTAAAAATAGATACATAAGGTCCTCGATCGTTGAAATATTTTAAAACTATTTCTACGATAATCACACTGTGCAATCAGCGAGCCAAGCGTTTTTATGTACTATTGCATTTCTCATTAATGATACAAATATGGTATAATTAGGAGGTAACTTCCAAATATTGAGCCAAATCTGTCTTGTTTTTAATTCAAATTAGATTAATTATGAATAAGCACTGAACCTAACAATTAACTAGAAATTAAGGATATAGTCTTTATTTTTGTAGAAAATCAGAAGTTATGTTATCAAAAACTATAGAAAAAGCATTAAACAAACAAATTAGAATAGAAGCAGAATCGTCTCAAGTATATTTAGCCATGGCTGTTTGGGCTGAGGTTAAGGGTTTGGAAGGGATCTCAAATTTTATGTATGATCAGTCAGATGAAGAGCGCGAGCATATGCTTAAACTCGTAAAGTTTGTGAACGAACGTGGTGGGCACGCTCACATCTCTGAATTGAATGCGCCAAATGTAACATTTAGTTCGTTTCAAGAAATGTTCGAAAAATTATTAGCTCATGAGATATTTGTATCAGAAAGCATCAACGAATTAGTTCATATCTCTCTTCAAGAAAGAGACTACGCCTCTCATAATTTCTTACAGTGGTATGTGGCTGAGCAAATCGAAGAAGAAGCGGTTGCAAGAACAATTTTAGATAAGATTAATATGATTGGCGATGATAAAGGAGGGCTTTATTTATTTGATAGAGATATTCAGCAATTAGCTGTGGTATCTGCCGCAGACACTCCTGCTGAATAAGTCAATTAACAATTTAAAATACGATAAAGCTGGTACATTTGCTGTGCCAGTTTTTTTTATGGTTAAAATGTTAAAATTTATTTAGAATAAATTAAAATAGTTATTTTTGCCCCGGTTTTTTTATGGGGAAAAAAAAGAAAAATAAAAAGTTGAAAGAAGAACGTATAAAAGTTCTTGAAACGAATGGACATGACGCCTTAGGTAAGGTAAAATCTAAATGTTGCAAAAAATATAAAAAAGCCGAAAGTAAGCGTTGTAAAAAGTGCCCATGCTTTGATCTCCTTAAAAAAGTGGCTTAATCTTTATGCCATCTCTATAATATTTCTTATATTAAGGTGACTTAGCACATCATGACCCATACTTTTAAAGAATTTTCAACAAAAGCACTGTTTAAGCTTGGTAATTCTCAATGCCTTAGTGCATACGCTCAAGCAAGACAAGTAGGCCTTTATACATTTATATGGGCTAGCTCAAATCCTATTGACCTAATTATAGATAGTGTTCCATTTATTCTTGGACCTAACTGTATATTGGCTCTTACCCCAATTCAGTATATTGAATATTTAAATGGCGACGATGCCATATTATATCAATTTAATCGTGAATTTTATTGTATAAGAGAGCATGATAAAGAGTTAAGCTGCGCTGGGATGTTATTTTTTGGTAACACTAATATTCCAAAGATTTCTTTAAATAATCAAGAGTTGCAAAAGTTTAAAACACTTCATGAGGTTTTTCTTGACGAATTAAATACTAAAGATAACATTCAAGGGGAAATGCTTCGTATGCTCATGGCTAGATTTATTATTAAATGCACAAGACTTTTAAAGAATCAAGAGGGATTTATCGAAACTCCTAAAAGTTCTAAATTAGATTTATTACGATCCTTCAATCTTTTAGTAGAAGAACACTTTAAAGATGAGCATGGCGTTGCCTTTTATGCAGACAAACTACTTAAGTCTCCAAAAACCTTATCTAATAATTTTGCAAAACTTAGTAGAAGTCCTCTTCAGATAATACATCAACGTATTATATTAGAAGCAAAACGATTACTCACGTATTCTAACATGAGTACAAAAGAGATTGCTTTTGAAGTTGGTTTTGAAGATGCTTCTCATTTAAGCCGTTTATTTAAAAAACATACCAAACTTTCTCCTTCTGAGTTTAAAAAGGGGCTTAAAGCAGTTAGTTAGAAAATACCGATAAATTTAAGGACAAATTTTTCATTTCTTAGCACTTAATTTCGTTTCATGTTTGGATTATAACAATAGAATAAGAAAAGATGCAATTTAAGTCAAAATCAAAATTCCCTCTAACTCAACTATTGATAAAAAGACCTAAAGGCCTATGAAATATCTTGGTTCCATAAATCTATAACAAACACACATATATTTACGATTTTTATTATAATTCATAGAAGCTTTATGTCCACAAGTAATGAAAAACCGCTACGTTTAAAGCATTACTTATCATTGGAATGAAGACCGTTATTCACCAACTTTGTGCTATCAAAATATTCAAAGAAACTGGAAGAATATGCTGAGAAATATTTTCGCTCTAAAAGCTAGAATTATGAATACGTTTAATGTATCATCCAACGAAGTGGTTAGTCAAAATATCCAAGCTATACTCAATAACGTAAATTAAGCTTTAGGTTTTATTCCCAATATTTATGTTACCTGTGCACATAGTGATTTAGCCTCAGAGAACTACTTAAATTTTACTAATAAAAAAGCAGTTACTCTGGATATAACTCGTGTAATAGTCGCATTTAGAGTCGTTTTGCGCAATTATTTAAATCAGGATATACAAGGGTAAGGCTCATTGGTGTCATAAATTTAGTTGGAGATAAGACCAATTCTAATTATATCCGCAGCACCACAAAGGTTACTAGGACCTTCCTAGTAGCACAACCATTAGAACTAAAACGCATGTAATAAGAAAAGCACGGGCTTAGGGACCCGTGCTCATTCTAGCATAGTTATAGCAATAATAGTCGTCCCAAACTAACTCGCTTATAAAACTAGATGTGACTTAGCACTATTAACTAGTAATATTAAATTAATATATATCAGCCATTTAAACAAATTTTAGACATTAAAATCATGAAAAGTTAATTTATGCAATTGCTTAACCCTTTTTAAGACAAGCAAGAGGACTTACATTTATACCGTCTCAAATAATAACGCTAACCAAGTAGGATTGATTATAATAGAAACTGAAAAAGATGGGTCTGATGCTAATAAGCTTATCAAAAAATTCGATGTCTCAACTAATTAAAAATGCTAAAACAACATCTTAAAAAACCATAACCCTTACAAAAGAACCTACAAATATTATAGTCCTTTTAATCATATTCTACCATCACATGAATTGCAAAATACGTGCATTTTTTATTAAAGAGTAAGCCGTAATCCCTTGCGGTATCAACACTTTATATTTAATTGAATCTCATTCAATAATTTCAACCCACTACACATTTGTATAGTGGATTCTTAGTGATATATGAGCATTTTTAGCTAAAAAAATCTTATTTTTAAGGCTCAAAAAATGTCTATGAAAAAAAATACACTAACAATGAAAAATTTTATTAGGGCTATAGCTTGCCTAGTATTTGTTTTAGCTGGGATGAATACGTTTGCTCAAGAAGAAATAGAGTTCGTTCGTAAATCTAAAATATTAACAACACCAACCTGTACTTTGTATGCCGCTGACTTTCATGTCCATAATTCTGTATTTCAAAATCCTGAACTAAGAAACAAAATGTTAGCTAATAATGCCTGCAGCACCTTTATTGTAAATTACTCTGGATTTACACCAGAAGCGGAAGCAGCATTTCAATATGCTGTTGATATTTGGGCTAATTCTATTGAATCGTCTCAACCTATTACCATTAGTGCGAGCTTTCAGCCTTTAGCTCCAGGTGTTTTAGGACAAGCAGGTCCTGTAAGTGTTCACACATCCAATGCACCAGATGCAGTACCGAATGTTTTTTATCCAAAAGCCTTAGCTGAAAAGTTAGAAGACGCACAAATAAATCCAGACCCTTTTGGCGGTTCAGTAGATATAACTGTTACCCTCAGTAGTAATTTTAATTTTTATTTTGGAACAGATGCCATGCCACCAGGTGGACAGTTTGATTTTGTTTCAATAGTGTTACACGAAGTAGCACATGGTTTGGGATTTGGAACAAGTTTTAGAAATACAAACGGTATTACTGGATCAATTAGAGAACCAAATAATAATATCCCTACTGTGTATGATTTATTTATAGAAAATGGAGCTGGTCAATCCTTATTAGACACAAATTTTTTCGCTGATCCATCGACAGCATTACACGTACAGTTAACAGGTGGTGATTTATTTAATAATAGTCCTCTTAGTATAAACCAAAATGGGGGAGTAATTCCTGAGGTGTATGCACCGCCAACGTTTCAAGGTGGTTCTAGTTACGCACACTGGGATTCAAGTACTATACCTGTTGGAAATATAAATTCTTTAATGAGACCAAGTGTTGGATCTGGTATTGCTATTCATGATCCAGGACCAATTACCTTAGGTGTTTTTGAAGATATGGGATGGTCTATATGTGGAGGTTCTCTTAGCATTGAAGAATTAAATGCGGAAAGTGTTGAAATAGGGCCTAATCCATTTATGTTCGCTATTTCAATTAAATTAAAAGTTGGTGGTAATGATGACTACACGATTGATTTATTTGATGTAGATGGTCGACTAGTTCTTAACGACACCGTAACTGCAGATGATGGTTTAATTATAATTAGTAGCGATTTATATAGTCTAGAAAGTGCTATGTATTTTATCAGAATAACAAATAAATTTTCTGGCAATAGTGTGACAAAAAAAATTATTAAAGGATAAACTCAAATAACCAAAGAAAAAGAGCCTTCTTTTTAGAAGGCTCTTTCTATGTTCTGCAAAATAGTGCTACTTCCCTAACATGAGTAATTCATTACACACCACTTCAGTAGTGTAACGTTTCATGCCATCTTTATCTTCCCAAGAACGCGTTGTCAATTTTCCTTCAATAGCTACTTCTTTTCCTTTACCTACAAACTTCTCTACAATTTGAGCTGTTTTTCCCCAAGCAACGATATTGTGCCAATAGGTGTTCTCTACTTTTTCACCTTGGGCATTTTTGTAACTCTCGTTGGTAGCAATTGAAAACTTTGCCAAAGTTTTACCGCTTTCAAGATTAATAATTTCTGGATCATTTCCTAAATGTCCAATCAACTGTACTTTGTTTTTAAGTGCGTTCATAATTTTAATTTTTATGGCCTACCGTTTATAGCAGACAGGTTAAACAGTTAATACTATCGAGTTCTTATGTTTCGACATGGCAAAGATGTAACAAGTCACAAATTTTATTCGGTTATTACCTGTTTAATTTCATTTGTAAATGTTTGTTGTCGTTTGTAAATGAATAAAGCCGCTTTGTTATTGAGATACTACTCGAACTCTATTATTGACATATGATAATTGAAATCCAATACCAGTTCCTTAACTTAGAGTCATAATTAGTTTTGCAAAAAAATAAGATTATTTTAATGCCATCAAAAGCTTCTTTTTAGAAAGCGCTTTTTTAGTTATAATTCAAAAATATCTATCATATAATAGTACTTTTAATAACAGTTAAATACTCAATTTTTTGTTATGAATACACCTAGAGTTATAATCTTCCTCACATGGTGTTTACTTTTTAGCTGTGATCACCCAAAACTGTGGAATTAAAAAAGCATGATAAAACTTTCTATTTGTTATCCCAATGAAGATGATAAATCTTTTGATATGCACTGCTACTCCACCAGACATGTGCCAATGGCTCAAACTCTATTTGGAGAGAACCTCGTTGCCATGTCCATAGATAAGGGATTGACTAGAAGCAATGCAGAACTGCCTACCATTTATACTACAATTGGGTGCTTCTATTTTAAAAACATTCCTACAATTCAAAATGCCATGTAAACGCATTCAGAAAAACGTAAAGTAGATGTTCCAAACTATACAGACATACAACCAACCATCCAGATGAATGAGGAGCCAACCTTTCAATATAATTTTAAATGAAAAATCAACTACAAATAGCACTTATTCCATTGAAATATAAGTTAGTTACAGGAAGTATTCTCCTTTCATTTTTTCTGATAATATCTTGCGATAGACCAGTCTGTGAAAGTGATAATGACATATTCAATACTTATGACCCTAATACTAAAATCTATAAAGATGAATTGGTAAAACAACTTAAACTTGTAGACAATGATCAACTCAGGTATTGGCTAAAGTCTTATGACGACAATGATGGAATAGAATCAATTTATTTCTACATACAAGGAGATAACCTCTGTGCTATCCTACATTTAACCATGATACATTGGGATAAATTAGAACGTGTTAGAGAAAAAAAAGGGGGTGACCGTAGAGGTGCAGAATTTACCAAACTAACATTTGATATTTATCAGGATTCCTTAAAAACCGAATTTATTTATAAAAACTATGATAGCCTTATAGATTAATTAGAAGTAAAAAGCACCTCTTAAGGGAAGTGCTTTTAGTTAGCTATTAATTTTAAGGGATTAAAGGGATTAGATAAGATTCCCCTTATAAATCTTAACAGGCCAAAAATATGAAATTCCTAGCACTTTTGCCCAATACTCATAAACCTTTGTAATCTAATATTTTGTACTTTGCTTTTAGAAAGAAAAGGTATGCAAAGACAATGTCCGGAATGTGGTGATAAAATCATCGGTAGAATTGATAAAAAATTCTGTAGTGATGGTTGTAGAAATTCCCATAATAACCGAATCAATAAGGACTCAAAAAATCTTATAAGAAACACCAATAACCGTTTACGTAAAAATTACAGAATTCTCGAAGCGCTTAACCCAAATAAAAAGACTAAATGCTCTCGCGCGAGATTGATAGAAAAAGGGTTTGACTTTAACTATTTTACAAGTATTTATACAACAAAAGCAGGCGCCATCTATTATTTTATTTACGATCAAGGCTATTTACCACTAGATGGTGATTATTATGCTATTGTAAAGCGTGATGACTAACCTTTGGTTGTACTATTCCAATTCTGACCCTTAAGCTGGAGTGCTGCTTTAAGAATATCCTTTTGACTTATCTGTCCAACTAGTTTACCATTTTCTATAATTGGGAAACGTCTAATTTTAGACTGTAAGAATTTATTAGCAGCATCAAAAACATCCATATTACCATCAATAGTTTCAACATTTGTTGCCATACGTTTTTCAACATTATCATGCTCTAATGGCATGTTGTAATACCGACTGTCACTCAATTGCTTTAAACAATCCCCTTCGGATATAATACCTACCAGTTCATTACGATCATTTACTACTGGACCACCAGATATTTTATACTTAATGAGAGATTCTACAACTTCTTGTACGGACTGTTCAGGTTTAAACGTTATGAGATTGGTTGTCATGTAGTCTTTAACCTTTAATGCTATTGGTTGTGCAACATTTTGTTGTTGCTTTCTAGAGCCTTGAAAACTTTTTATTCCCATAACGATATGATTTAGTATTTACTTAAAGTTACTGAAAATTAATTGTTTAGCAAAATAGCAAGCTGTCACAGTGCTTTATCCGTATTTTTACAAAGACTAAATTACAAGGTTTTGCAGACTCAAATAAGCATTATTGGCTGTGGATGGCTAGGATTTCCATTAGCAACTCACCTCATTAGTAAAGGCTATAAAATAAAAGGCTCGACCACATCACCTGAAAAAATAAAAACTCTAAAAGAGGCTGGAATTAAAGCCTATGAAGTTTGTTTGAATAAGTCTCAAATTCATGGTGATTATAATGCCTTTTTAGATGGAAGTGATACAATTATCATTAATATTCCTCCTGGTCTTAGAAAAAATCCTTCTAAGAATCATTTAAATGAAATGAAGCATTTGGTGAAGGCTATTAATCGACACAACATCAAAAATGTGCTGTACACAAGTTCCACATCAATTTTTAAAGATGAAGCTCACTTTCCTGAAATAACAAGTAAAACGATCCCTAATTCAGACACAAATAACTCCAAACAACTCATAGCTATTGAAAATTTACTCAAAGCGCAAGAATCCTTTAATACTACCATACTAAGGTTTAGCGGATTAATAGATTCTCATCGTCATCCTGGAAAATTTTTAGCTGGTAAGAAGAATATATCAAATCCTGATGCTCCAATTAATTTAATTCACAAACACGATTGTATTGCTATTATGACTAAAATAGTAGATGCCAAGCATTGGAACATAACTCTAAACGCTTCATTTCCAATGCATCCAACAAAAAAGACCTATTATACAACATATAGCAAAACGCACAACTTACCACTACCAATTTTTAATTCGAGCGAAAAAAGTTTGGGGAAAATTATTAAATCAGACGATTTGGTACAGCTTTTGAATTACTCCCTCGAACACGGGCTTTAGAAATT
>NZ_JABSST010000076.1 GCF_013213975.1 Winogradskyella sp. | reverse complement strand
CAAGGGCATAATTTATTATACATAAATCAAGGCCTAACAGATGATGGTATCCCTCAATTTAAAGAAGAAAGCAAGGAATATGGGTTGAATTTTTCAGGTTACTCAACGCAATCTGTATTTTTTGATTACGATCTTGATGGGGATTTGGATATGTATTTATTAAACCACTCCTTATACCCAAATAGTAACTATGGAAATGGTTCAAAACGATTAACCTATGATGTACTAGCTGGAGATCGATTATATAAAAATACTAATGGTTTTTATAGTGATGTATCTTCAGAATCAGGTATTTTTCAAGGTGGTATAGGATATGGTTTAGGAATTTCTATTAGTGATTTCAACAATGATGGCTATCCCGATATATATGTTGGAAATGACTTTTTTGAAAATGATTATCTCTACATCAATACAAAGGGTAGTGGGTTTAAAGAGGTAAATTCACAGGATAGAGCACTTGGTCATACCTCACATTTTTCCATGGGTAATATTGTTGCAGATTTAAATAATGACCAAAGACCAGATCTTATTTCATTAGATATGCTTCCTGAGGATTTAAACACATTAAAGAGTGCAGCGGCGGAATACAATTTTCCAATTTATCAACGCTACATAAAAAATGGATACAATCATCAATACATGCAGAATACGTTTCATCTTAATTTAGGCGATGAAGCGTTTTCTGAAATTGGTTTTTTAAGTGGAATAGCAGCAACAGAATGGTCCTGGTCGCCATTAGCCGCAGACTTTGATAATGACGGATATAAAGATCTCTATATCACCAATGGTATTAAAGGTATAACTAACGATATGGATTTTATAAATTTCATATCCAATGCTACAATTCCTAAAGATTTAGATAATAAAGCAAATGCATATGAAGCTGTTGTTAAGGAACTCCCTCAGAAAAAGGTTTCTAATTATATGTTTCGAAATAAAGATGGATTAACATTTCAAAATGTAACAGAAGATTGGATATCTAACGAGCCTACGTTTAGTAATGGAGCTATTTATTCTGACCTTGATAATGATGGTGATCTTGAAATTATTGTTAATGAGGTCGATGAAATAGCAAACATTTATGAAAATCATTCATCACAAAATGGAATCAATAATTACATCCAACTTAAATTTAAAGGAACTAAACAAAATATTAATGGTATAGGGGTAAAGGCTATTGTTTATCTTAAGAATAATACAATGTTTGGTGAAAATTATTCTACTACTGGATATTTGTCTGCTAAGGATCCTTATTTACATTTTGGATTGGGTACGGAAACAACAATTGATTCATTACATATTATATGGCCTACAAAAGAATGGCAAACAATTGTAAGACCTGCAATAAATCAAAAACTCACTGTAGATTTTTCTGAGGCTTCAGGTAATTATTATATAGAGACTTCTTTAGATAAGAAAATAAATCTCAAAACTACAGAGGCGTTATGCTCCTATAGACATAAGGATCAAGAAACACTGGATTTTAGTAGAGATCCTTTATTACCATTTAGTTTATCTAATAATTCACCAGATATTGAAATAGGCGATCTCAACGGTGATGGTTTAGAAGATATCGTTATAACAGGAGCTAAGAAACAGGCCTTAGAGATTTGGATACAAAATTCAGATCAAGGATTTTCATGTTTATCTTCCGAAACTTTGGATAAGGATAGTATTTGCGATGATACTTCTATAGCTATTGTAGATGTCAATAATGATGGAAGAAATGAAATTATTGTCGCAAGTGGTGGAAATGAATTCACGTCTGGAAATGCCCTCAAGCCACGTTTGTATTATATCGACAACCAAGAGATCATTAAAGATACGACACAGTTTCAGGCTATAGAACTTAATGCATCTAAAGTATCGATTGTTGATTTAGAAAATGATGGTGACCAGGATATTTGTATTATGGCAAATGTGGAGCCACATCAATTTGGGATAACTCCGAGACAATTTATTTTTAAAAATAATGGTAATGGTCAATTTACTGATGTTACCGACACTTTAAGTAAAGATTTTGGATTCGTCGGAAACGTTTATGATATCGTTTGGAAAGATCTAGACGGAAACGGTTATAAAGATGCCATTCTTGCAGGGCATTGGATGCCAATAACCATTTTTATGAATGATGGTAATAAACTCAGTAGAGCTGGAATTCAAGGATTAGAAAACACTTCTGGATGGTGGAATACCATTATCGCGAGCGATTTTGATAATGATGGTGATGTTGATATCATGGCTGGAAATTGGGGTTTAAATAGTCGTTTAAGAGCAACTACAGACGAACCAATAATGCTTTATCGCGAAGATTTTGATAACAATGGTTCTGATGAAACTTTGGTTACTTACTTTTATAAAGGCACTGAAACTACAATAGCAACTAAAGACGAACTGGCTAAACAACTACCTAAACTCAATAAAAAATTTCTATCCTATAATGATTTTGCTGGGGCTTCAATTGAAGATTTATTTGGAAAAAGGGGTCTAAATAGGTCAATTAAGAAAGACGTATTTATGTTAGAGTCTTGCTATTTTGAAAATTTAGGAAATACAACATTTAAAACGCATAAATTGCCATTATTGGCACAAAATTCTTCAATCCACCATATCCTTGTGGATGATTTGAATTCGGATGGATATAAAGACGTTGTTTTGACAGGTAATAATTTTGAATTAAGTACGCAGCTTGGACGTTTAGACGCCAATCACGGTACTGTTTTATTGAACGATAAAAATGGGTTTTTTAACATAGAAAATTTAGCTTTATTTGATATATTTGGACAGGTCAGAGATATAGAAATACTAAATTATAAAGACCAAAATTACTTTGTCGTAGGACGCAATAAAGAGAGTTTGCTATTCTACAAAAAATGAAAATGATAATGCCAAAGAACACCCTAATAAAACTCTATTGTGTATTTGCTGTATTAACGATGGTTGCTTGTAGCTCAGAGATTAAAACTGAGACTTCTAAATCTGAAAAAAGTACCTTATTTACGCTTTTACCTTCTGATAAGACTGGAATAGATTTCAAAAATGAAATTGAAAACCAAAAGAATTTCAACATTTTTAAATACCGAAACTTTTATAATGGTGGTGGAGTTGCTATCGGAGATATTAATAATGACGGTTTAGCAGACATCTATTTAACAGCAAACATGGGAACCAATAAATTATATCTCAATAAAGGCAATCTTAAATTCGAAGATATTACCGAATCGGCTGGTGTAGGTGGAAATAAACCATGGTCTACTGGTGTTGTTATGGCAGATGTTAATGCAGATGGTTTGTTAGATCTATACGTTAGTAATGCAGGCAATATGGAAGGCAATAATCATGATAATGATTTATATATCAATAATGGTGATTTAACCTTTACTGAAAAAGCTAATGATTATAATTTAGCTAAAACAGGGTTTTCTACACATGCCACGTTTTTTGATTATGACAAAGATGGTGATTTAGACGCCTACATCTTAAACAATAGCAATATTCCAGTAAGTAGTTTAGGGTACGCGGAACAGCGTGAAGTTAGGGCTCAAGATTGGGAAAACGTTCCACATATTTTTCGTGGTGTTGGCGACATGTTGTTACGCAATGATGGCAACACATTTACCGATGTCAGTGAGGAGGCAGGTATTTACGGTAGCTTAATTGGGTTTGGCTTAGGTGTTATGGTAACAGATATAAATCATGATTCTTACCCAGATTTATATGTTTCTAACGACTTTTATGAGCGCGATTATTTCTATATCAATAATCAAGATGGAACGTTTACTGAATCTATAAAAGATTATACTTCACACCTTTGTTTATCAGCTATGGGTGTAGATATTTCAGATATTAATAATGATGGTCTTCAAGATATTTTTATAACTGATATGCTACCTGAAAAAGAAGAACGTGTTAAGGCTGTCATGGAATTTGAAGGGTATAATGTTTTTGAAATAAAGCAGAAAAAGGATTTCCATCAGCAGTATATTCAAAATACATTACAGCTAAATAATGGTAATGGTTCGTTTTCTGAAATAGCCTATTATAGCGGTGTAGAAGCAACAGACTGGAGTTGGGCAGGACTAATTTTTGATATGGATAATGATGGCTTTAAAGATATTTATGTGACCAACGGTATAAATCATGATCTTACGGATTTAGATTTTGTTGATTTCTTTGCTAACGAAATAGTACAAAAACTTGCACTAACTGGTAAAAAGACTGCTATCGATTCAATTATAGAGAAAATGCCGGTTAAGCCACTTCCTAATTATGCGTTCCAAAATAATAAGGACCTTACTTTTAAAAATGCCTCTGAAGATTGGGGAATGGCGCAATTAAGTATGTCTAATGGTGTTGCTTATGGTGATTTAGATAATGACGGAGATTTAGAGCTTGTTGTTAACAACGTTAATATGGAAGCCTTTGTTTACCGAAACAATGCAGAAACTACAACTGAGAATAATTTTATTAAACTTAATCTTGAAGGAGACGATAAAAATCGATTTGCAGTTGGTGCGAAAATTAGAATGTATTTTGACGGCAATGAGCTATATCAGGAATTGATGCCATCGAGAGGTTTTCAGTCTTCTATGGAGTATCCACTAACAATAGGTTTAGGAACAAACGAGACTGTCGATTCCATTAGGGTAATTTGGCCTAATGATAAAACCCAATTGTTAACAAATGTTGCTGTTAATACCTCGCTGAGTTTAAAACAAGAAGAAGCAACTATTACCTATTCGCCAAAGTCCACAACTGCAAAAAGGACCTTTTTTAGTGAAATCGAAAACCCAAAATTGGTGGCTCATCAAGAGAATGGTTTTAATGATTTTGATTATGAAGGGTTAATTGCTAGTAAGCTTTCTCAAGAGGGACCAGCAATAGCTGTAGGCGATGTAAATAATGATGGTAATGATGATGTTTTCATTGGCGGTGCCAAAGGACAAGAAGGGCAGCTATATGACCACCTTGGCAATGGCAAATTAAAGGTTAATGCGCAAAGAAGTCTTACTTTAGATAAGAATCTTGAAGACACCAAAGCTGTCTTTGTGGATGTGGATAATGATAGTGATTTGGATCTCGTTGTTGGTAGTGGTGGAAATGAAGTCAGTGATAAAACAAAAAGTGGACTTAGAATTTATGTCAATGATGGAAAAGGACATTTTAGTACATCTGAGAAAGACTTACCACAAACCTTTACCAATGTTTCTGTTATTGCTGCTAATGATTTTGATAAGGACGGTGATGTTGACCTATTTATTGGATCACGAAGTGTTGTAGGTATTTACGGAATTAATCCAAGTCATTTGTTCTTAGAAAATTTAGGTGATGGAAATTTTGTAGATGCCACAGAAAAAATTGCTTACCATACCAAGGATGCTGGTATGATAACTGATGCCGTTTGGACAGATTTAAATGGTGATGGTAAAGAAGATCTGGTTACAACCTCAGACTGGGGAAATATTAATGTATTTTATAATAATGGCAAACAACTTGGGTCGTCGAAAACCAGTTTATCTAACCTTAATGGCTGGTGGAATACCTTATACGCCGAAGATTTGGATAATGATGGTGATAAAGATTTAGTACTTGGAAATAATGGAACAAATATTCATTACAGGCCTCAATCCGATGCACCATTAAAAATGTGGGTAAATGATTTTGATAATAATGGAACTATAGAACAAGTTATAACACAGCATAGGAATGGTAAGGACTATCCAATTCATCAAAAGAAAGAAATCACAGCGCAGTTAGTGTCCCTAAAAAAGCAAAACCTAAAAGCTTCAGATTATGCACTTAGGTCTATCGATGAGTTGTTTTCTAAAGAATTATTAGATAAATCTATTGTCAAGGAGGTAAATATTGCTGAATCCGTAATAGCTATCAATGATGGGAATGGTGAATTTACCATTAAGCCGCTTCCAAATAAAGTTCAATTCTCATGTGTTTGTGATATCACCTGCGCTGATGTAAATGGTGATGGTAACCTTGATTTAGTAATGGGAGGAAATAACTACGAATTTAAACCTCAATTCTCTAGGATAGATGCTAGCTACGGTCATGTGCTACTTGGAGATGGCGCGTTAAATTTTGAATGGCAAGATTACGATACAAGTGGATTTTTTATTAAAGGAGAAATTAAACACATCTCCCCTTTAGTTGATAAGAACGGAAATTCATTCTACATCGTAGGTATTAATAACAGTGTGCCTAAGCTACTTCGTAGAAATGAATAGATACTGTTGGTATATCATAGTTCTTCTAGTCTTTACAAGTTGTAACGATAAAGACCGTCTATTTGAAAATCCTAAGGCTTCAGATATAGGAATCGATTTTGTAAATACCATTACAGAAACTGACGATCTTAATATTTTAGACTACCTCTATTTCTATAATGGCGGTGGCGTAGCTGTAGGTGATATTAATAATGACGGATTATCAGACATCTTCTTTTCTGGGAATCAGGTTAAAAATGTATTGTATTTAAACAAAGGGAATCTGCAATTTGAAAATATTTCAAAAGACGCAGGTGTCGAGGGTATTAGTAGCTGGAACACTGGTGCTATAATGGTCGATATAAATAATGATGGGTTTTTAGACATTTATGTCTGTGCAGTGGTTGGAATAAACGGATTTACCGGGTATAATGAACTCTTCATAAATAATGGTGATAACACCTTTACAGAACAATCAAAAAAGTATGGATTAGACTTTGATACTTATAGTTCTAATGCAGCATTTTTAGATTACGATCAAGATGGCGATTTAGATATGTATTTGCTCAATCACGCGGTGCATACTCAGGATTCCTATGGTCATGCCGATCTAAGACTTGAACGAAACCAACAGACTGGGGATAAACTTTTGAGAAATGATAATGGTTATTTCACGGATGTTAGTGAGGAGGCTGGTATTTTTGGTGGTGTAAATAGTTATGGTTTAGGAATAGCTGTAAGCGATTTTAATAAAGATGGTTGGCCAGATATTTATATTGGGAATGATTTCCATGAAGATGATTATTTCTACCTAAACAATGGTGATGGCACTTTTAAAGAATCCCTAAGGGATTATTTTGGTCATACAACCCGATTCTCAATGGGTAATGATGTTGCCGATATTAATGCAGATGGTTGGCCTGATTTAATGTCTTTAGATATGCTTCCTGAAGATGAAATGGCGCTAAAAAGCTCTGAAGGTGATGACAACATTCAAACACAAAAGATGCGTATTGAGCAATATGGTTATCACTACCAATTTACGAGAAACATGCTATATGTTAATAGACCAAATAGCCATTTTGAGGAGGTAGCATTACAAGCAAATGTTGCCGCTACAGATTGGAGTTGGAGTTCTTTATTTGCAGATTTCAATAATGACGGAAATCAAGATTTATTCATATCTAATGGAATTCCTAAAAGACCAAATGACTTAGATTACATTAAGTTTTTATCGAGCAATCAAATTCAACAGAAAATAAATAATACGAGACTTGTAGATCAGGAAGCCTTAGATAATATGCCGTCTGGAAAGGTACACAATTATATTTTTAAAGGATCAGATAATATCAACTTCCGAGATATGTCAGATCGCTGGATAACCAAGGATACTTTAGCTTCTACAGCAACAGCACTTGCCGATTTAGACAATGATGGTGATTTAGATATTATAGCAAATAATATCAATCAAGCCCCAACCATATACATTAATAAAGGTTCAGAAAAACAAAACTTTTTAAAGGTAAAATTAAACTATACCGCTAAGAATATAAATGGAATAGGCTCAAAGTTGTATGGATACTCCAATGGTAAGTTACAGTATAGAGAATTCTATACCATCAGAGGATTTCAGGCCTCATCAGAGCCATTTATTCATTTTGGACTTGGGGAATCTACACAACTAGATTCCTTAAGAATTGAGTGGCCAGATGATACGTATCAGATTTTATATAATGTAAAAGCAAATGAAACTCAAATCGTTTCAAAAGGGAATTCAAAACCAATAAAGCCTTCGGAGTTAGAAACAAAAGATGTTCTATTTAGAAAAGTTGATAATAATCTAGGTATAGATTTTAAGCACAAAGAAGACAACTATACGGATTTTATTAGACAAAAACTAATGCCGTATCAAGCGTCTGATAAAGGGCCAGCAGTGGCCTTGGGTGATCTTAATAACGATTCTAAAACTGATCTGTTTTTTGGTGGATCTAAACGTGTCAAAGCTCAAATTTATTTACAAAATGATTCTTCATTTGTTTTAAATGAAGAATCAGTCTTAAAGGATTTAGCTATTAAGGAGGATGTTGTAGCTACCATTGCAGATTTTAATGGAGATCAAAAAAATGATATTATGGTTGGTTCAGGTGGCGCTGACTTTTTTGGTAAATCTAAGGTACTGCGCGATACCTATCTCATTAATAATGATAGTCTTTTTCTCGATAGGCAATTGCCAGATATTTTTCAAAATTCCTCAGTAATCAAACCTTCTGATATCGATGGTGATGGTGATTTAGACGTCTTTATCGGAAATCATATGATAACTTCAGATTTTGGTAAGGCTCCTGAGTCTGTTGTTTTAACAAATAATAACGGAGTTTTTTCTGCACAAACAATAGTTGCAGGAATGGTTAATGATGCTATTTGGGATGATTTTGATAATGATGGTCAGAAAGATCTTATCATTGTTGGTGAGTGGATGACTCCAAAATTCTTTAAAAATCAAAATGGCAAATTAAAGAAAGTTGATCTTATTAATGATCAATTAAATGGGTTATGGCAAAGTATTTATCCATTTGATATTGATAATGATGGGGATACCGACTATTTATTAGGTAATTGGGGATTAAATTCAAAATTTAAAGCCTCGAAAAGGCACCCATTAAAGATGTATTATGCAGATTTTGATGATAATAAACAAACGGAAACTATTGTTTGCATAGAAAAAGAAGGTGCGTATTATCCAATTATGGGGCTCGATGATTTAAGTGGACAATTAGTATTTTTAAGAAAGAAATTCAATACTTACCGGAGTTTTGCTGGAAAGTCAATTAACGATATCTTTGATAAAGACATGTTATCTAAAGCAGAGATTTTAGAAGTACATACGCTCGCCTCTGGGTATTTAAGAAATGAAGCCGGTAAGTTCGATTTTGTTCCTTTTGAAGAATCCCTTCAGACGTCACCAATCTTGGCATTTTTAGGTGCTGATTTTGATGGGGACAAACAAATAGAAGTCCTAGCAGCAGGAAATTATTTTGGAGTAAAACCATACCACGGTAGATTCGATGGATTTTCTGGTGCGTTAATAAAAAATAACAAGAACATTTCTCTAGGTTATACTTTAGGACTTAATTTACATAATAAGTCAGTTAGGCATTTAGATCTATTAAATGCTTTTGATAAAACATATTTACTAGTTACTTTTAATAATGATGCCGCTGAGGTCTATGAAATTTTGAAATAATGAAAAAGTATCCAATATTACTATTAGTATTAATGGCCTTATGGTCATGTCAGGAAAAAGAGAATATTCAGATAACTTCGGAAGATTTTCATGCTTCTGTAGATAAGGTGACGCAGGTGATGGTCCATGATATTTTTTCACCTCCAGTGGCGAGCCGCATATTTGCTTACCCTAATATTGCAGCCTATGAAATAATGGCATCCCAAGAATCAGAGTTCAATTCTTTGGTTGGTCAGATAGATGATTTATCTGCAATTCCAAAACCTACAGATACAAAGCAGTTGAATTTTGAATTAGCAGCCTTGGTTGCTCATATGGAGTTAAGTAAACGTCTCATCTTTTCAGAGGAAATGGTAGAGTCCTTTAGAGATAGTTTATACAAAAAATGGAATGCCATTAACTCAACTCAATTCCAAAAGTCTAAAGATTATGGTTTAGAAGTTGCCGATTTTATTGGGCAATGGATGAATAAAGATAATTACAAAGAAACCAGAACAATGCCTAAATTTTCGGTCTATTCAGATGATCCATCAAGATGGCAACCAACGCCACCAGCTTATATGGATGGTATAGAGCCACATTGGAATCAGATACGTCCGTTTACCTTAGATTCAGCAGCTCAATTTAAACCAGCTCCTCCACCTGCATTTTCAATGAACAAGGATTCAGAATTCTTTAAAGAGCTAGAGGAAGTCTTTATTATTAGTAACGAGATTACTTCTAAAGGCGATAGTTCAGAAGAAGTTCAGATAGCACAGTTCTGGGATTGTAATCCATATGTTTCTATTACTAGAGGGCATTTAATGTTTGCCACAAAGAAGATAACGCCAGGCGCGCATTGGATAGGCATTACTAAAATTGCATGTAGAAAAAGCGAGTTCGATTTTATTAGTACAGTTAATGCTTACACCAAAACGTCTATTGGTATTTTCGAGGCCTTTATTAGTTGTTGGGATGAAAAGTATCGAAGTAATTTAATTAGACCAGAAACCCTAATCAATAAATATTTTGATGATAGTTGGAAGCCTATTTTACAAACACCTCCTTTTCCAGAGTATACTAGTGGTCATTCTGTAGTTTCTGGATGCGCATCTACAGTTCTTACATCGATTTTTGGGGATAACTATCAATTTGATGACGATACTGAGATTACTTATGGCTTACCTGTAAGGTCTTTCGAATCTTTCAACAAAGCGGCAGATGAAGCTGCTGTTAGTAGACTCTATGGAGGTATTCATTACAGAGCTGCTATAGATGTGGGTCTAGAACAAGGAAGACAATTAGGTCAATTTGTTGTTAAGAAATTAAAATTAGAAGCTACAAGTAAATAAATATTAAAATGGCAAAAAAAATATTATGGGCTGTTGTAGTAAGCCTGGTTCTAGTATTTGTATTCTATCTATTTCTTTATCCTTCTGATTATAAGGTAACCTTTGAGGCTAAAGGATTGCCAGGGACAATAAACCAAACTCTTAAGGCATGGAATAATGAAGTCGACGGTGAGATTATTTCCCAAGACGGGTTTGACACATTAGAGCAAACCATAAAGTTCAATGATTCAACCCATTTGTATACATGGCAATTTGATGCAATAGATGATTCTACTTCTGCAGTGACGGTCTACATCAAGGATTTGGATAATAGTCTAATGAATAGATTGAAAAAGCCTTTTGAAGATATTCCTATTGCCTTACAATCGTCTAAAACAGTAACTGATTTCTACGAGTTTTTAAATGAACACCTTGAACGTATTCGAATAACTTTTGATGGTGAAAGTGAGCTAAGATCAACGTATTGTGCATATGTCCCACTCGAAGGAAAGCAGTCTGATAAAGCTAAAGGAATGATGCAGAATTATAATCTTTTAGCGACCGTGATGGGCAATAACAATGTACAATTAAATGGACCGCCGTTTGTTGAGATAACCCATTGGGATGTGCAAAAAGATAGTATAGCATATAACTTTTGTTTTCCTATTATTAGATCTGATAAATTACCAGACCATCCTATTATAAAATACAAGCGCATATTTGCTAAAAAGGCGTTAAAAGCAAGTTATAATGGTAATTATATTACTTCGGATAGAGCTTGGTATACGCTAATTAAAAAGGCTAAGGACCTAAATAAGGAAGTAGAGTTAACACCAATAGAATATTTTTTTAATAATCCAAATTTTGGTGGTGACGAGCTTAAATGGAAGGCCGAAATTTTCTTACCGATAAAATAGTAAACCATTAACGAGCTACGAAGCCCGGGAGGATGGATAGAGGCATGATTGGAGATAAACTAACATATCATTCTAGCTTTAAGCAAAATAATAAAGAAGTTATTACAGAATTGCGAGAACATCTTATTAGTGATGAGCGCTTATGCATTGCTATTGGAGGAGAATCTGGCAGTGGTAAGACGTCTTTAGCGTATGCACTCCTTCTAGATATTCAGGAAGAGTTAAATCTTAAAGGCTATATGTTCCATCTTGACGATTACTTTATTCTTCCACCAAAGGATAATCATAATAAACGTCTAGAAGATATTTCTAATGTAGGTATTGCAGAAGTTAATTTAGAGTTGCTCGATAAGGATTTAAAGAAATTTTCAAATTCAAAGGAGAGGCTGAAAAAGCCTTTGGTTAATTATCAAGAAAACACCATTAACCAAGAAATCATTTATCCGAACGATTTCCATTTCTGTATAGTAGAAGGGACCTACACCATGCTGCTTAAACAACCTACGTATAAAATATTCATTGAAAATTCATTTAAGGATACCAAAGCCAATAGAGAAAAACGTGCTAGGGATATTATGGATGACTTCAATGAATTGGTCTTGGAAATTGAGCATAAAATCATTGAAGTGCAATCCAAGTATGCAAATAAGACTATTAGAAATAATTATTTGTAGAATTAATTATATTTAAGTCATCGATCTAAGACTTAAACATAAACTTATTAAAATATGAAACTAACTAAACCAAGATTATCCTTTTGGCAGATTTGGAATATGAATGTTGGATTCTTCGGAATACAATTCAGTTTCGGTTTGCAACAATCGGCAGTCAATCCAATTTTTGAATTTTTAGGTGCTCATCATAATGAATTACCATTACTGAATCTAGCTGGTCCGGTTACCGGACTATTAATTCAACCCATTATTGGTGCTATCTCAGATAAAACTTGGTCTACTAAATACGGAAGACGTAAGCCATTTTTCTTAATTGGTGCTATACTAGCGAGTTTATGTTTATTCGCTTTCCCCTACAGTTCGACCTTATGGTTTGCAGTTGGATTACTTTGGATCTTAGATGCTGCAAATAACACGGCTATGGAACCTTATAGAGCATTTGTAGGAGATAAATTACCAGATGAACAATTAACGTTTGGTTATCAGATGCAGTCTCTTTTTGTTGGTGCAGGAATTACAATTGCCAATTTCTCATTATTTTTATTTCAAGATTGGTTCAGCGAGTCAGCTGCAGCTGTAGAAACCGTAAGCACTATTCCAACATGGGTTTATTATTCTTTCTTTTTAGGTGCATTTGCCTCCGTCGCTACAGTGGCTTGGTCGGTTTGGAAAACTCCAGAAATTCCACCATCAGATGAAGAATTAAAAGAGATTAGAACCTTTAATGAAGGTAAGCCACATCCATTAATTCAAGTTATTGGTGCGCTAGTTGCCGTTCTTTCTGCTCCTCTATGTGTTGGTCTAGGGTTAGGAAAAATTGAACCTTATCTTTTTGAGAATTATAACTTACTAGTGATTATAATGTTGGTTATTGCCTTTCTATGGCTAGTGTTCTTATATCGTGTTATAAAAAATAACCCTGATAATAAAACTATTAAAAGCCTTGGTGATTTATTAATGCCTTTAATGGAAGCTGCAGAGGCCATTAAGGATATGCCTAAGTTTATGTGGAAACTCTCTGCCGTATATTTCTTTCAATGGTATGCGCTTTTTGTGTATTGGCAATCTATTTCACCTATGCTTAAGGCCAGTATTCCTGGTATCTCAGATGAGGAAGCCTTAGCTCAAGTAGGATTAATGAATGGTACTTACAATTTTGTAACAATGGTCGTTGCTTTAGCACTTGTGCCAATTGCTGCCAAATTCGGATCAAAAAAGGTATATGTTATTAGTCTTTTGATGACGGGAGTAGCAATGTTATGCTTGCCCTATATAACAAACGAATATGTACTGCTTTTACCAATGGTTCTTTTTGGAATCGGTTGGGCAGCAATGATGGGTATTCCTTATGCCATGGTATCAAAAGTGATTCCTTCAGATAGGAGAGGAGTTTATATGGGAATCGTTAATATGATGATTGTAATTCCTATGCTTATCCAAACGGTTTCTTTTGGTCCCATAATAGAGTATGCTTTAGATAATAATTCGATATATGCTATTTTATTTGGAGGCGTCTTTTTTATAATTGCCGGTATTTTAGCCTTGAGATTAAATGAGACTAAAGGTGATTCTGATGATGATGTAATTATGCCTTCTGGAGGTGCTCATTAATTAATGATTTGGTAATGAAAAACCTAGGAATCAAGGTATCACTGTTTCTAATCTACTTTGTTTTTGCGGCATTATTAAATAGTGTAGGCATACTAATAGAAAGATCTATTGAATTATATGATGTTTCTAAACCAGATGCTGCGATTTTAGAACCATTCAAGGATTTATCAATCGCATTTATGGCTTTTTTGGTGGGCTCTTTTTTACCAAAATTAGGTTTTAAGCGCTCAATGCTCATTAGCCTCGCTGTAGTGTTTTTTGCTTGTTTGGGAATGTATTTTGGTAATTCATTTTGGTCTGTTAAGTTATTATTCTTGGCAACAGGTCTATCCTTTGCGGTAGTTAAAGTAGCCGTTTTTGCATTGATTGGATATATAACAGATAGTAAAAAATCCCATAGTTCATTGATGAATCTCATTGAGACAGTATTTATGCTGGGAATCATCTTTATGTATATTGTTTTTCCACTATTTATAGATGAAAATGATGAGAATGCATGGCTTAGAGGTTATTTGCTGATGGCATTCATTATAGCAATAGCTTTTATTATAATATTATTTTCAAAATTTAATATTGAAACTGACTCATCTGAAGAAGAAAAAAATGATTTTAAAGCAATGCTAAAACTATTTAGCAAACCTATTGTTTGGGTTTTTGCTGCTTTTGCATTTTTCTATGTAATGACAGAACAAGGAATAATGACTTGGTTACCAACATTTAATAAGGAAACCCTGAAGTTAGATGCGAAGTTAGGTTCTCAGATGGCTGTGTTGTTAATGATTTCAATTGCACTAGGAAGATTCTTAACCGGAATATTAGTTAAGAGCATTAAGTGGCTATATATTTCGGTTGCAAGTGTAATTCTAGCGGTTATTTTAGTCTTATTAGTATTGCCTTTAGCAGAAAACGTTGAAGTTACTACAATAAATTCTATCGCCGATTTACCAGCAGTTTCTTATTTATTTCCTCTCATAGGATTATTCTTGGCACCACTTTATCCATTAATAAATTCAACTGTTCTGACTTCAGTTGATAAATCAATTCATAGTTCTTTAGCTGGTATTCTAACATTTTTTTCTGCGGTTGGAGGTACTGTTGGATCATTTCTAATAGGAAGTTTATTCGACACGTTAGGGGGAGATAAAGTATTTTACTTGTCCTTAATCCCATTTGGTATTATTCTTCTATCTCTCTTTTTGGTAAATAGAATAACCACTAAAATAGTTAGTTAATGCAATTCGACCTTGATATTGAGCAGACTTTGCAACAACTTTTGGCTCAAGAAGACACCGACGGTGACAAAAAAATTACAATTGAAGATCAGGGCCCAAAAGTATTTAAGATTGAAGCGAAGGATGGTTCATTATATGAAGTAAAAGGAACTTACCAATTGTCTAATTTATTGCAAGAGCTTGTGATTCAAAAGCAAGAAGGAAAGCATGTGGCTTCTATTGCATTGCATCATATTGATGAGCCACCTGTTGATCGCGTATCCAGAATGATAAAGGATTACTACTGGAATGGACTCACCAGACGCATGGATAAATCTGGTATTGAAGCTTTAATTTCAGATACTAAAAACGAAACACTTACTGTGGAAGTACTTCCTGTTTATGTTCCCCATTTAGACGAATTAGCCATTACATATTACCAGAGCTTGGAAGACACTTTACCAATTAAAACGGTTATACTTCCTGAAGATATCTCTCCTAAGTATGTAAAATCTATCAACGATAAGCCTGGAATATTAAGTCTAAAGTTAGAAGAAGTTAATGGAAAAATTGAAGGTGTTCCTTTTGTAGTTCCTGGGGGAAGATTTAACGAGATGTACGGCTGGGATAGCT
>NZ_JABSST010000075.1 GCF_013213975.1 Winogradskyella sp. | reverse complement strand
CCATAGCTTGCCAATACATAATCACCGCTCCAGAGCGGAATTGGAGCTTTAGTAAATGGCTGCTCAGCATAAGCACCTGTAAACACACCAGAAATGGTCTTTACATCTGCCATACGATCGCGCTCAGAACGTTTGGCTGTCGCTTCAACATAGGCTTCTACGCCTTCTTTTTGAGCATCAGTTGTAATTTTAGACACTAATTCATGCTCTGGTGCTAAGGTCATAAAAGACACACCAAAAATAGTGTCTGGCCGCGTTGTAAAGACTTCAATATTTGCGTCATGTCCATGAACATCAAATGACACAGAAGCACCAACCGATTTACCAATCCAATTCTTCTGAATGTCTTTTAAGGCGTCTGTCCAGTCAATCGTATCTAACCCTTGAAGTAGTCGCTCTGCATAAGCTGAAATACGCATACTCCATTGTGTCATTTTTTTACGAATTACAGGATGACCGCCACGTTCTGAAACACCATTTACTATTTCGTCATTAGCTAAAACTGTTCCTAACGCAGGACACCAGTTCACCTCCGTTTCAGCTAAATAGGTTAATCTGTATTTTAATAGAATTTCTTGTTTCTCAATTCTAGAAAACTCCTGCCATTGTTCAGCAGTAAATGTTGCAACATCGTCATCACAAGCCGCATTAATTGTTGCATTACCGTCTTGTTCAAAAAGTTTTACAAGGTCTTCAATTGCTTCAGCTTTATTGGAATCGTTATTATACCAAGATTCAAACAACTGAATGAAAATCCATTGGGTCCACTTGTAATATTCTGGATTTGATGTACGGACTTCTCTACTCCAGTCGAAAGAAAACCCAATCTGACCTAACTGACGACGATAAGTTTTAATATTAGCTTCAGTTGTTACTGCAGGATGTTGGCCTGTTTGAATCGCATACTGTTCTGCAGGCAATCCAAAACTATCATAGCCTTGAGGATGCAATACATTAAACCCTTTATGACGTTTGTAACGCGCGTAAATATCGCTAGCAATATAGCCTAAAGGATGACCTACATGAAGACCTGCTCCACTAGGATAAGGAAACATATCCAAAACATAATATTTTGGTTTGTCACTATTATTTGAAGCCTTGAAGGTTTCATTTTTTGCCCAGTAGTCTTGCCACTTCTTTTCTATGTCGTTGAAATTGTATCTCATCTCCGCGTTTTCCTTGAAATAAGGTGCAAATTTAGTGGTATTACAACACATTTGAAAACTAAACGTTGTAATAGTCTCAAGAAGTAAATTGTTTTTTATTTTTACAGCATTAATCCAATTTTTATGGCATCATCCTTTGATAAATATCAAAAGCGAAAGTTAATTTCGTCCTATATCTCAGTTGTTATTAGTATAGCATTGGTGCTTTTCCTTTTAGGATGCCTTGGGTTACTGGTTATTAACTCCAAGAAAGTAGCAGATCATTTTAAGGAACAGGTGGTCATGACCATTTATCTTAACGATTCTGCTAAGGAAGTAGAAGTTAATCAACTTAAGAAAAGCCTAGCTATGGCAGAATATACTAAAAAAGCTAACTATGTATCTAAGGAAGAGGCTTCTGAGTATATGAAAGTTGAACTCGGTGAAGACTTCATGGATTTCATGGGTTATAATCCTCTAAATCATTCAATCGATGTTTACTTGAAAGCGGATTTTGTAACAACAGAACAACTTACTGAAATTACTGAAAGCCTTTCTAACAAGGCCTTTATCGAAGAGATACGGTATGACAATGATCTTGTTGAGCTCATGAATGATAATGTGAAAAAAATATCGTTTTGGGTATTAGTCATTAGCGGATTATTTACCCTTATAGCTGTCTTACTCATCAATAGTTCTATTCGCTTGGCAGTTTATTCAAAGCGCTTTATTATTAAAACTATGCAAATGGTTGGTGCCACGAAAAGCTTTATTAGAACACCATTTATTTGGAAGAGTGTCCAACTTGGAATTATTGGTGCTGCAGTGGCACTTATTGGTATGGCTATCGTACTTTATTACTTAGACTTAAGCTTCCCAGAACTTGAATTATTAAGAAATACTATCATGATTATTAGCTTGTTCTTAGGTGTTTTTCTGCTTGGTATAGTTATTACTTGGATAAGTACTTTTATTGCGACACAGCGTTTCTTGAATCTAAAGACAGATCAACTTTACTACTAGAGGCAAAATAAATTCGTGTTGTTAAGCGTTAATGCATAAAAACCACCAACCGTGAAAAAAGGACCTGCCTTAGCCACTGGACTTATCGTCATTTTTATATTCTTTGTTTTTTTAGCACTAAGATCTTGTATAATTCAGAATCCTAGTCCTGATGAATGTGTTGTGATGAGCGTCAGAATCAGTAAAATAAAAGAAGGCGGAGTTAAGGATATTGTATTTTATGATGATCGTAATGACTTCTATTATATTAATCGAGGATTAGAGCAAGGGCTAAATTTAGATTCTCTTAAGAGAAAAGTTTTAAATAAAACTGTTACTTTGCATTTAGCTAAAGTTTTAGGCGGAGTAACTTCAGAGCATATCTCTCAAATGGCTTTAGGAGACGAAATTATTTATACAGAATTTAAAAACTGATGGGAGAAAAGAAGCGTAAAGAGCAATCGAAAGCAGAATTTATTTTTGGGAAAAAGAATTACAAATTCATGCTCATAGGTTTGGCATTTATCGTTATTGGGTTTATTCTAATGTCTGGTGGTGGCAGTGACGACCCTAATGTTTTTGACCCATCAATTTTTAGTTGGAGACGGATTAGATTAGCACCAACACTGGTTTTAATTGGCTTTGGAATCCAAGTCTACGCGATCTTGTTAAATCCAGATAAGGACTCTAAAAAGAAGAAATAAATTCTCTAGCTAGCCCTTCCAAATATTGCGGTGTATTCTCTAAAGCATCCTCAAAACTATTGGCTTTATCCATAATAGTCTTACAATAAGCAATACCCATCCTTGCAATTTCATTGGGTAACAAATCTGTACCTCCGCAAAGTGCAGCCACTTTAATTTTATTTTGCTTTGCGAGATTTATAATACCACTTAAAGCCTTGCCAGACAGTGTTTGATCATCTAATCGACCTTCGCCAGTAACGATCCAGCTCGCATCCTTGATTTTATTTTCAAAATCTGCAATTTGCATTATTAAATCAATTCCTGAATTTAATATCCCATTTAAAAATGCTACTGTACCAGCACCCATACCACCAGCAGCACCAGCACCAACAATATTCTGTGTATCAAGATTAAAATGTTGATCGATCACCTTAGATATATTTTGAAGCCCTTGGTCTAAAAGTTCTATCTCCACTGGACTTGCACCTTTTTGTTTTCCATAAATATAAGCTGCGCCTTGAGGTCCATAAAGTGGATTCTTCACATCACAAGCAATTTCGATTTTTGTCGTTTTGATTTTGGAATTGACTTTGGTTGCATCAATGGTTTTCACCTCGATAAGGTTACGACCTACAGGCTTAATTTCATTATTATTATCATCTAATAATTTATAACCCAAAGCACTTGCCATTCCAATCCCACAGTCGTTGGTAGCGCTTCCACCAATGCCTAAAATAATATGTTCTGCACCTCTTTTAATAGCATCATTTATAAGTTCGCCTGTGCCATAGGTCGACGTGTGCATGCAATTACGTTCTTCTTCTTTCAGCAGTTTCATTCCAGACGCCTCTGCCATTTCAATAAATGCCACTTTAGACGCTTCAGAAAATAAATAGGACGCTTCAATAATTCTAAAAAGAGGGTCATTTACTTTAACCCTTACCATTTCGCCAGACAAATAAAAGTCGACAACTTCGATAGTGCCATCACCACCATCAGCTAAGGGTAATCGGATGACCTCAGCATTAGTTTCAGATGTAATTATAGGCTCGACAATATTACAGAATTCAATACCTGTAATTGACCCTTTATACTTATCTGGTGCTAAAACAATTTTCACTAACCCAAAATATTTGGCAACAAATAACTCAGTACTAAAATGAAAATGAAAAAGGCAATAAGTATGATACTTTCCTTTTGCAATAGATCTTTTATTTTAATCGAATAGTTGAGTTCCAATTGCTTTGGTAGTGTTTTCTTAGTAAGCTTACTTACAAAAACAGCTACTAACACCGCAATAATAAAGCCTGTAAAGTTATACCAAATCCAAAATAAATCTGGTACATTTTCGATACTAACATTTGACAAGGCTTCGTGTATTGATAACTCACCAGAATAGAATTGTCCTTGCGATAGAAAATAGGTTAACTCTGGGAGATATTTAAAAATTAAATTTAGAGCCACTGATGTAATTATAGCTGCATTCATTCCTAAATGATTCACCTTTTTAAAGAAGATTGCAATTACAAAAGCAGCGAGAATAGGCCCAAAAAACAGAGATGAAATAGCATTAATCAATTCTATTACTGTACTTTGGCTATTGCCGAAAAGATACGCTGCAAGGATACATACTGTTCCCCAAAAAACAACTAAGGCCTTTGATAAAAACATATACTGTTTCGTAGACAATTTCTTTTCTCCAGAATTAAAAAAATCTTCAATGGTCACTGCACTTAATGAGTTAATTGTTGAACTGAGAGATGACATGGCTGCGGACATTATACCTACCATTAAGATTCCTATAAGTCCGTTTGGAAGATAATTTGTAATAAATACTGGAATCATTAAATCAGGTTTTATACCTGAAGCTTCATATTCACTAGGATAATGAATTTTAGTGGTTTCCTTAATACTCTCGTAGAACTCAGGAATATTACTTACCAAATACCCAATGATTAAACCCATGATACAATAAACTAACACCACTGGGAAGCGTAATAATCCGTTTGCCAAAAGAAGTTTTTTGATGGTACCTTCATTCTTGGCAGATAATAATCTTTGCGCTTGTGTTTGATCTGTTCCATAATAGGATAAATAAAGAAAAAGACCACCTATGAGCATAGGCCAAAATCCGTAGTCTTCACCACTGAATAAACCAAGATTAGAAAAGTCAATAACCTGAAGGCGTTCTTGTTCAAAACCTGTAAAGGTTCCTGTTTCCCTCATTAAATTATAGCCTATGATTAGACAAATAATTAAGCCAGAAAATAAAATGACCATTTGAATGGCATCACCCCAAACCACAGCTTTCATACCACCTTGATAGGAATATACTAGCGTTACAATACTTATAATAAGTAAAGTCCAATGAAAACTAATCCCAACTACAGCCTGAATAATTAGAGCCATAGTAAAAACCATAACACCGGTTCCTAAAGCTCTACTAATTTGAAATACAACACTAATAATTTTTCTTGTGGAAGTCGAAAAACGTCTTTCTAGATATTCATAGATACTAACTATGCCCGATTTATAGAGTGGAGGAATAATAAAAAACATAATACCTATCATAGCTAATGGTACAGCAAATTCGAAGGTTAGCCATTTCATACCACCATTAGCCTTCAAGCCAACAAAAGCTGGTGCGGAAATAAAGCTAATCGCCGACAACTGGGTTGCCATTGTTGACAAACTCAACGGAAACCAGCCCAAGCTTTTACCACCTAAAAAGTAATCTTCAGAATTCTTATTTTCTTTAAAAAAGTAACCCATTGCCATAAAGCCAATAAGGTAAAAGCCAATAATAGCGTAGTCTAGCCAATTCATATGTTATTTTTCATTTAAAAGATCGATTAGTAATGCTGCACTCCAAGAAAAATTATTACCTCCATAAGCTGCATTTTCAATATTTTTTCTAGGATCAAAATATTCGTAAAAGCCGTAGCGCTCAATAAAACCAACAGTTTCAGACTTAATGCGTTGTGCAATCTCTGAATATCCATATCGTTTTAAGCCTTTATATATCATCCAATTAAGATTGATCCAAACCGGTCCTCTCCAATATTTTTTAGGATTGAACTGATCACTTTCTGGATCAAATGATGCACATAAATACAAGGAAGCACCAACAAAATTTTGCATCAAAGTATTTATTAGTTTTTTTGAATTTTCCTCAGTAGCGACCCCAGCAAATAAAGCACCAAATGAAGAAGATGTTATATATGGAAGTTGCCTATCGTTTCTTAAATCGTAATGGACATAGGCGTTGAGATCCGAATTAAATAATTTATCATTAAAATTTTGCTTTGCCTTCTTTTGCCATGACTTCAACATCTCGATTTTAGCTTCTGCGTCACCTAACTTTTCATAAAGTTCAATCAGCGATTCATTAGACTTAATTAAAATGGCATTGAACAAAGGGTCCTGAACTAAAAATGGAGAATGTTGAGTTACCTTTTCCTCGGCATAATTGTATTTTTTAGCAATTTCGAGGAGATGAATATAGTTATCATACTCTCTATTTGTTGGCCGCTGAGCAGCATCTACATGAGTGGTATCCTTGCGCTCATATTTATACTTTGGAGGGTCTATTGTGGCCCATATATCATCCCAAATTGGAGAATTATCTGTACCTGATTCCCAATTATGATAGATGTAAACGAGACCTTCATGATTTGGATCTCTATAGGTATAAAAATGCTCATGATTCTTATAAACCTTATCAATAACTTCTTGAATGAATACTAATATATGATCCTTATCCTCTGCGATACTATAAAGCTCTAATAATACAAAACCTAACACTGGAGGCTGTGTTATTCCTGTAGTTTTAATATGCTTTGGAGCCGCGGGATGCAAATAGGATTGATGATAGTCTGGTCCTGGAAAATAGGTATCACTATCATTATGAAAAATGATGTGAGGAATAAATCCATTCTCCCATTGACCACTTAATAAGGCTTTAATTTCGCGCTTGGCCTTCTCCATATCATAATGCGCAAAACCTATAGAAATAAATCCAGAATCCCAATGCCATTGAAACGGATAAAGTCCTTCACACGGTATGGTAAATCCTTGCTGTTCATTAAAATTGGAATTAAGTACTGCTTTGGCTTTAGCTGTTAGATGCTGCATTTGTTGATTTTAATACAATTTAAAAATAACGAATAAATTTTTTGTAAGTTGAGACCAATCTAATAAAGATTATTATGCATACGATTAATATTATTTTTCCTGTAGTTATCATCATTATTATAGTCATATTATTAATTGTAAACAGAAAAAAGTTAAGACCTTTTAAAGATAAATATGAATCTGATATAACTCAATGGACTCACATGGATGATAATTTTATCAATCATGATTTCTGAAGCCTTTGACTAATAGTATTTTTATCTTCTCTAATAAAGTCCTGAACACAAATTATTAATACTTTTGCGATTCATTATTTTAAGTCTATGGACATTATCGACAGTATTATTTTAGGCGTTATTCAAGGTCTTACTGAGTTTCTACCAGTTTCATCTAGCGGTCACTTAGAATTAGGAAAGGCTATTTTAGGTGATAACTCTTTACCTAAAGAGAGTTTACTTTTTACTGTGGTTTTACACTTTGCAACGGCATTAAGTACCATAGTCGTGTTTAGAAAAGACATTTTAATAATCCTTAAAGGTATCTTAAAACTTCAATGGAATGAAGACCTTCAATTTGTCAGCAAAATTGCAATTTCTATGGTTCCTGCTATTATTGTAGGTTTATGCTTTGAAGCGCAATTAGAAGCTCTTTTTGGCGGTAATATTTTATTGGTTGGTATTATGCTTATCGTTACTGCGATCCTTCTTTATTTTGCAGATAAAGCAAAAAATACTCACAAGAAAGTATCATTTAGTAATGCCTTTGTTATTGGTATTTCTCAAGCTATAGCAATGCTACCAGGAATTTCGCGATCTGGGGCAACAATTTCTACTTCAGTTCTTTTAGGTAATGATAAAACTAAAGCGGCGCGTTTTTCTTTTCTTATGGTGGTACCTTTAATTTTCGGTAAAATTGCGAAGGATATTTTGGGCGGTGAGCTATCCTATGATGCTTCAAATTTTACAGCTTTAAGTATTGGTTTTGTTGCAGCCTTTATCTCCGGACTTCTTGCATGTACTTGGATGATAAAACTAGTAAAACAAAGCAAGCTCACATACTTTGCTATTTATTGCATTATCGTTGGAGCTATTGCTATAATTTGGTCATTAAGCCAATGAAGACTCTAGAAGATTTTCAAAAAGGACAGGTTTTACTTATTGATAAGCCATTACATTGGACGTCTTTTCAGGCAGTCAATAAATTGCGATGGGCAATTAAGCAATCATTTAAAATTAAGAAAATAAAAGTAGGTCATGCTGGGACTTTAGATCCTCTTGCCACTGGTTTGTTAGTTATTTGCACAGGTAAAATGACCAAACAGATCAACACCTTCCAAGGCCAAGAAAAAGAATATACTGGGACGATAACCATTGGAAGTACAACGCCCTCCTACGATCTTGAAACGGAAATTAATCAACGATTTTCTACCACACACATAACTGAACAATTAATTCATGAGACTACCAATCAGTTCATTGGAACTATTGAGCAATTGCCTCCTGTATTTTCTGCCATTAAAAAAGATGGTAAGCGGCTTTATGAATTTGCAAGAGCAGGCGAAGTGGTTGAAATAAAATCCAGACAAATACAGATTTCCGAATTTGAAATAACAGACATAAACGACTTAGAAATAAAATTCCGAGTGGTTTGTAGCAAAGGAACTTACATTAGGTCCTTAGCACATGACTTTGGAAAAGCCTTAAATTCTGGCGCTCATTTATCTGAATTACGACGCACCAGAATTGGAGATTTTAAAGTTGAAAATGCTTTAAGTCCTGAAAAATTTATTTCAGAATTACCTGCTCAAATTTGATTCGACCAGTCTTTATAGGACTTCCCTAAACTTTTTCATGCGTATATTCGTATATCGAACAGAGGCTTAAACTAAGATAGATTGAAGTTTATTGAACACTATAAAGCAGGTATCATTACATTTCTACTAACAGGAACTGTAGTTATGGCCATGTTTAGTATCCAACTCAAACAACAAGGAGATCTCATTTCTGAAAGTTACTATGAATTAGAACCTGAACCAGAACTCACTGAAGAAGAACAAAAACTACGCGAGGCTTTAGACGGGAAATCCACGAACAAAGCACTTAGCGAAGATCAGGAATACAAAGAAATGATGCGCAATTTTAAAACTGTAAGTGCCAATGATTTTGAGCGTACCACTAAGGCTTTGAAAGAGGTAAAAACTAACGATATTGAAGAAGAAACGACTATAGACCAATCCATTTCTAATAGTAATGCATACGCGCTCAATTCCGGAGAAACACAATCCTATAAAGAGTTACAAAAAAAACTTAATAAGCGTTTAGAGAATAAAAAAACTGCAGACGAGCACGCCAAATCAAGAAGTACGCTAACCTATTCGCTACCTGGCAGAGTTATGCAAGCTTACGATATCCCAAGGTATTTATGCGAGTTTGGAGGTGAAATCGTTGTTAGCATAACCGTTAACAGAAATGGAAGAGTCACGAACGCTTACATCAATAGTTCTTCAAACTCTGACAATTCTTGCTTAGTGAATCGCGCATTAGAGTATGCTAAAGATGTCCGTTTTGATACATCTTCAAAAAAATCTCAAATCGGCACAATTACCTTTCTTTTTAAAGGAAAAAGCTAACCCAACAGATGTAATAAATCTGCAATTGTAGATTGTCCTTTATCTTTATTATACCAACGCTGAAGATCTTCTTTAAACTCTGGAGTTAATTTACCATGTTCTTCTTTATAGGCTTTGACGATTTCTGTAGCAACATTAGGTCGAGGACCAAAGGTGCCAATAACCGCATTAGTCTCATTATTTATAGCTATTAATTTTGGTATGGCTCTGCCTCCATTTGTTAAGAATTTATTCATTAACGCATCATTTTCATCTCGCATAACCACTTTGTAATCAATGTTATCATTGAGTTCTGCTACTTTATTAATTACAGGCATAATATGTGCTGCATCACCACACCAGCTTTCAGTAAGTACCAACCAAGTTACTTTATGATTAAAATTTTGAATCTTCGCTTTAGCCTCATCTGATAATTTTACAGTTTTATCCCATCGCTTCATACGTCTATCATTAAGCATCGTATAATTAATTAGGGCCTCTGTTTTTTCACTTCCTGTAGTAGATTGTTCTTCTACCAATTGAGACACTAAAGTTCTGTAATCATTATATGAAATAGCTTGCACTAGACTGTCAGAAATTATATTTGAAATCATTGTTTTATCTATTACTTCCATAGCACAAAATTAAGTTAGATTTATATTAAATTATGTGACATATGTTACTTTAGTAGTACAATATTTAAAAACTTACAGTTTTGAAATTATTAGAAATAGTAAAAGGAGTCATTATTATTATACTCTTGATCTTAGTGTTAGGAAAATACTTTAATTGGTTCGAGAATTATCAACTTACAGATACAATAACCCTTTTTGACACTAAACATTGGCTCGTCATTTTATATGTACTTATAAGAGTTTGGGAATATGTAAATCGGAAAAAAATTAAGACAAATGGATAGACATAGATGTGGTTGGTGTGTAGGAGATCCGCTTTATGAAGCATATCATGATGAAGAATGGGGAGTACCTGTAAAAGACGATGACACCTTGTTTGAATTTCTAATTTTAGAAACCTTTCAGGCTGGTTTAAGTTGGATTACAGTTTTGCGCAAACGTGAAAATTTCAGAAATGCTTTCGACAATTTTGATTCTAAAAAAATTGCGACATACAATCAGGACAAAATTGAGGAATTACTCAGTAATGCTGGTATTATCCGAAATAAACTAAAAATAAATGCCTCAATAACCAATGCACGAGCCTTTATGAAGATCCAAGAAGAATTTGAGTCATTCTCAACTTATATTTGGAAATTTGTTAATGATGTTCCAATTAAAAATAAATGTAAAGATTATAAAAAGGCGCCTGTAAATACATCCTTAAGTGATACCATTAGTAAAGATTTAAAAAAACGTGGGTTTAAATTTGTTGGTACAACAGTAATTTATGCTTTTATGCAGGCCACAGGCATGGTTAATGATCATGAAGTTTCGTGTTTTCGATATAACCAAGTCTAAAGAAACTGGTGAAACTGTGGTCTTGAAATATACCTAGCCCCAAGACTTTCTAAATGATTGGTATGTAACTGACAGTCGATTAGTTTATAATCAGAATTTTGAATAAAGGTAATTAAGCCAACTTTACTGCCATTACTGACTTTCGTAAACATACTTTCACCACAAAATAACTTATTACCTAAATCCACCCCATAAAGACCAGCAACTAAATTACCATTTTGCCAAACTTCTACAGATTTTGCATATCCCATTTTATGTAATTTTATGTAGGCAGCTATCATATCATCAGTAATCCATGTCCCTAATTGGCCATCTCTTTTTGCACTTGCACAATGTTCTATAACCGAAGAAAAATCTTTATCTACCGTTACCTTAAATTGTTTCTTTTTCAAAACTTGCCTCATGCTTTTAGACACCTTCAATTCTTCAGGAAAAAGTACAAACCTTGGATCTGGCGCCCACCAAAGTATCGGTTCTTCATTTTCAAACCATGGAAAAATACCATTGGCATAAGCATGAATTAATCGTTCAGGAGACAGATCTCCACCAACTGCTAGTAATCCTTCAGATGAAGCTTCTGTAACTTTAGGGAAATCTATTTTTTGTGAGAGAAAGTGCACTATCTGGGCTTTTTAACGAATTTTACTGTTAAATTAGGCTTTATTTTTTGTTAGGATAAGAATTTTGCAGATATTTACAACGACCTTTATGTAATAAATTTTTGTTCATCATTGCTTTTTTTTAATTTATATGTAAAGGTCGAAACCTAAAACCACAATACTAAGTCCTGACTAACCATCAGGACTTTTTTAGTAAACAAAAACGACTTATTAATTTAAATAAGTCGTTTTTGTTTACTAGTCTGTTTTAATACCCCTCTAAAATGGTAAATCATCATGATCATCTTCGTTTAAGTCACTAACTGGCTCAAATGCTTCAGTTGGTGGTACAGGTGGCATATCCCTTGGAGCCGCTTCTTGTTGTAAAGCTTCAATTCTCCAGCCTTGAATTGAGTTAAAATATTTTGTTTCTCCTTGAGGATTAACCCACTCACGACCTCTCAAGTTAATACTCACTTTCACTTGTTGACCAACCTGATAGTTGTTTAACAAATCAGTTTTATCTTGGATAAACTCAATCATAAGGTGCTGTGGATATTGCTCCTCTGTAGTAATCACAACCTCTCTTTTTCTAAATCCATTACTTCCGAAGGTTTGTGTTTCTCCAATCACCTTAATACGTCCTTGTACTTCCATTTTTTTGCTTAATCTATTATAATTTATATTGAATTTTCAATTTACGAAAGTAACAACTTCCATGCACTTTCTACATCACCGTAGCTCAAATAATTACGCGCCAATTTTTGCTTGTCCCTATGTGATGCTGTTTTGATTTCTGGATATCTTTCACTTATATCTTCGATAAAGGCGTTTACGTCATGATTAGAAGGTAAACTATCTACGTTAGCTAACATACCAAGGTCGTTACCAGTAAGTATCATGCTGTTTTTGATATCTTCAGGTAAGGCATCTACTCCAATACCCATAGTACGTAATGGCTTTGGAATCTCAAAAAATCCTTGTTTAGCTCTGCTGTAATAATTGCCACCTGCTCTTGCTACTAGATCAAGCGCTTGTTGATTAATAGTTTTATCAGCATTCAAAACATCTTCTGAAATATGAAACTTTACCACTTCACAAATTACTAAATTTCCTGCTCCTCCTTCTGTACCTAATTTAATAATATCATTGACCTTGCATTCAAATTGCACTGGTGATTCAGCCACTCTAAATGGTTTTACCTTATCAGAAGGCAGCATGGTTAAGCCTGCCTTTTCAAACTCGTTGATACCTGTAGGATATTCGGTACTGCTTAGAGACATCTGATGTACAATATCGTAATTCACAACATTAATAACCACTTCGTTCAACACTTCAACATTTTGCAGTGTATGCTTAGTTGTATTATCACGCACTCTCCTAGCAGGAGAAAAAATAAGTACCGGAGGGTTTGCACTAAATACATTAAAAAAACTAAATGGCGATAGATTTGAATTACCGTCTTGATCCATTGTACTAGCAAAAGCTATAGGTCTAGGTGCTACAGCACTTAGCAAATAGCCATGTAATTTTCCGGTTGACAGGTCTTTTGGATCTATTGAAATCATGATAGCCAGTGATTTTGAACAAATATAATTATATTGATTGGCCAATAAAAGTGTTTGTAGGCTATAGGCCTACAATATTATCAACAGTTTTACATTATATTAAAAGAAATTGATCTAGCTAATGAAACTCAGATTAAACCGCAATGTTGTCCGCTGGCTTATAGTATTATCCTCGTTTATTATTATTTCCCTTATACTTTGGAACACCTATTCTTTTTTCCAAAAATTCAAAGCAGAGGAGCGCAAAAAAATGGAAACTTGGACATTTGCATATCCTGAGTACACCAAATATTTTAATGAAGACAATGTTGAATTAAATGCTATTGCCGAACGTATTGTCATTGATACTACTGTAACAATACCAATGGTTCTTTTAGGTAAAGATGGGATAGTTAAAAGTGAGCGTAATATAGACTCTACGATTCTCCAAGATCCTTTGGAAATGAAAAGGTATATTGACAAACTCATTTCGCAAAATGAACCTATAGCCGTTATGCTCCCAAATAACGAAGAGGGCAATCTATATTACGGTAATTCCCCTTTACTTAACAAGTTAAAATATTATCCTTTAGCCTTATTGCTTATAATTCTGCTGTTTGCAGCGGTTGTATTTTTCTTTTACCGAAGTTCGAGAAATGCCGCACAGAATAAACTGTGGACAGGTATGGCTAAAGAAACCGCACACCAAATAGGTACACCTCTATCCTCATTGGTTGGTTGGACAGAGATACTTAAAAACGAAAACGTAAAAGAAGAATACATTTCTGAGATTGAGAAAGACATCGATAGGCTTCAGACCATTACAGATCGTTTCAGTAAAATAGGTTCTGCACCAACCTTAGAAAAGATTGATATTGTTGTAGAAACCAAATCATCGTATGCATATTTAGAGTCACGATCTTCTAAACTCGTTAACTTTCAAATCAATGTTCCTAAAGATGAAATTTTTGTGAATATAAACTCTCAACTCTATAGCTGGACTATTGAAAATTTAGTGAAAAATGCAATAGATGCTATGAAAGGTAAAGGTGAGTTAACCCTCGCTATAAGTCAAAATGAAAAAAATGTTTTTATAAATATTTCAGATACTGGTAAAGGCTTACAAAAAAATCAATTCAATACCATCTTTGAACCTGGATATACTACTAAAAAAAGAGGTTGGGGCTTAGGTCTTTCCCTTGCCAAACGTATTATCGAAGATTACCATAATGGCAGAATAAAAGTACTGCAATCTGAAATTGGTAAAGGAACAACGATTCAAATCAGTTTAAAATTATTGTCTTAAATTTAGCTATGGCAACTTCTAAATTTTTCACACTTAAAGAAGCTAGACTAAGTAATAACTGCCCTGAATGTTATTCTAATGATGGACTAGAAATTACGTTTAAACAAAAGCTAACTGAGAATTTGTTCTGTAAAGCAATTACTAAGGATATTATTCATGAGTTAAAATGTTTTAATTGTAATACCACTATTTTTCCGATAAGATGGACAGATGATATTGAAGGCGTCGTGAATTACCAAATGCGTGCGTTAGAACCAAAGGCTAAATTCATAAAACTGAAACCACTAGCGTGGTTTATAATTATTTCGGATATCGTTATTGTTGCTCTAATTATTCTTTTTGCAACTGGAGTACTCTCTTTTTAATTAAAGATGAGATGCAATGCGCTTAGCAATAGCTTCAAACTCATCTGAAGTCAACTGTTCCTTGTGTGTAAATCTGGCATTTTCCATGGTATGAAGCGGAATAAGATGCACATGCACGTGAGGTACCTCTAATCCAATTACGGACATCCCAACACGCTCACATCTAATGGCCTTTTCTATGGCAATAGCAACCTTTCGCGAAAATGCCATTAATCCGAGGTAGGTTTTTTCATCAAGATCAAAAATCTTGTTCACTTCAACCTTTGGTACGCAGAGCGTATGACCTTTAGAATTAGGGTTAATATCTAAAAACGCATAATAGTCTTCTGTTTCTGCTACCTTATATGAAGGAATTTCGCCGTTAATGATTTTTGTGAATATTGAAGCCATGGATCAATGATTATCTTATAAAGATAAAAAGATTCCAATTTATGGAATCTTTTTGATCAAATTTACGTGTTTTTGTTTATGCTTACCTTGAAATCTCAAGAATATCAAATTTCATAGTACCATTTGGTACTTGTATTTCAGCAACATCACCAACTGATTTTCCTAAAAGACCTTTACCAATTGGTGAGTTCACAGATATTTTTCCAGAAGCCAAATCAGCCTCACTTTCTGCAACCAAAGTATAGGTCATCTCCATACCATTAGTTTGATTTTTAATTTTAACTATGGATAATGCCAATACCTTTGACGTGTCTAACTGAGATTCATCAATAACTCTCGCATTTGCTAAAGTTTCCTCCATTTTAGAAATCTTCATTTCTAACATACCTTGTGCCTCTTTCGCCGCGTCATATTCAGCATTTTCACTTAGATCTCCTTTATCTCTCGCTTCGGCAATGGCTTGTGAAGCCTTTGGACGTTCTATATCTTTTAAGTGATTTAATTCTTCCCTTAACTTTTTTAATCCTTCCGCTGTATAATAAGATACTTTACTCATAATTCATTCGTTTAATCTTTGTAATCTCTTGTTTGATATTCATAAAAGATCCCGAAACATGTTCGGGACTAAATAAAAAATCTCGCGTCAACGAGATTACTATACAAATATATAAAATATTTACGGTATGGCTTAAATAATCGTAAATTGCTCTAAAAATTTGACATGAAAAAAATCCTTATAATTGCTCTATTAATCTTGGTTTCTTGTAGTGGTGACGACAATAACAATCCTAACTGCAATTTTCTTTTTGATGCTGGTGTAAATTTGACTGTAAACACCAATTTACCGCAGTTTAGTCAACTTCAATTTCCAGGAAACGGAGTCTACGTAGCTGGTCAAGGAAATAATGGGGTTTGGTTATGGCGATTAAATTCGGCCATACTTTTAGCATGGGATGCAGCAGATCCAAGTCGACCACCATCGGCATGCTCTACACTCGAGCTGACGACTGGAGATATTGTGGAGTCTACTTGTGAAGAAGCCAATAGATATAGTCTTGCAACTGGGTTAGGACTGGATGGAAATACACAACCCTGCACGCTACAGCCATACAGGGTTGATGATCTTGGTAATAATACGTTCTTAGTAA
>NZ_JABSST010000074.1 GCF_013213975.1 Winogradskyella sp. | reverse complement strand
AAAAGAATCACAAGGTCCAACATTGGCGTTATAGCTCCACGTTACGCGCATTCTAGTTGACGAGTCTACTGCTCCAGACGGAACTGTAAAGGCTCCTGAAACAGGAGTTGATTGAGTTGGAGCTTGAGTAAAAACTTGTTCTCCAGCATCAGCAAAATCACCATCTCGGTTATAATCAATCCATACCGAATAACCCTCATTATATACAGTTCCTGTCCAAGTCGGTGTAACTGTTACCGTATATTGTGCTCCTTTGTTAAGTGTTGTTGAAATATTGGTGAAATCAGAATAAAACTGAGCACCAGATGAATTATCAATTGTATTTAATTGTACTCTACTGATATACTCATCATTTACATTTGTACTTGCAGAATTACAATAATTAAGTTGAACATCTGTAGTTGTGAATGTTACAGCGCTGCTAAATACAGAATTTGAACCACCTGAACACTTACTTCTTACCTGAGCTTCGTACTCAGTTAAGGCTGCTAGACCTGTTAAATTAAAAGATACGCCTGTTATTGCTGTAGTAATCCAGGTTGAAGAGCCTATTTGCCTATATCTCAAATCGTAAGTAGCACCTGGTACAGCATTCCAACTTAAAGTAGCTGTTGTTTCAGCTATATTAGATGCTGCTGTGCCTGTTGGAACTGTAGCATTACAAACTACAGGTGCTCCAATTATAAAATTGGTATTAGAAATATCAAAAAAGATATGATTAGTGCCTCTAACCATAATTCTATTTTGGTTACCCTGATTGTTAGGAACTACAATATCATGAGAGCCATCATTTGGTACACCAGATGCAATTGTAATTGGATAGGTATCTCCACCGTCTGTTGAAAGTAAAATATCAACATTGGTCGCATTGATACTATTACCGGTTGTACCTGCAACATCCCAACTTACATTTTGAGTTGTTCCAGCATTCCAAGTTACATTTGTATTAGGCGAATTGAGAATAAAAGGCCCTGCTGTCCCATTAACGGTAAGCGTAACATCGTCACTGTTATTGGTTCCTCCACCAGCAACATTATCTCGTACTGTTAATCTAAAATTTAACGTTCGTGCCACATTCGGAACCGCTTCCCATTGCCATGATGTTCCGCCAGATTTAATAGTTTCTAATCTTGGAAAATAACGGTCTGGATTTGTTGATGGCTCGTAACATCTGAAAGCCACACCAGAAGTCGCAGTTGTACTAGGAAGCGTTGTAGAGGCATTATTTTCATCTATTTGCTCCCAAACATATGAAAGCACATCACCTCCATCTGCATCAGTTGCTGACCCTTCTAAAATAAAAGGTGTTCCTCTTGGAATTGTATAGTTTGGTCCGGCATTAACCACTGGAACAGAATTCCCTGTGTTTGTATTGGTTTGACAACTTGTTGTTTTGATATAATCTGTAACCTGTTCTATTGAAACAGCATGAAAATTCGGTGTTACGTTTTGCTCAACATCAGTTGAACCAGTAATACCAGCATAACTCATAATTGTTGTCCCGCTTCCAGGCTCAACTTGCACATTTGTACCTTCATTTCCTCCAAAAGTCCAAGTGTGGTTTGCACCAAACTGATGACCCATTTCATGTGCAACATAATCTACATCATATACATCTCCTTCTGGCACTGATCCGTTAGTCCAGCCACTTCCCTTACTTCCATTTACACATACGCAACCGATACACCCTGCATTTCCATTATTTGAACCAGAAGCAAATAAATGACCGATATCATAATTGGCTTCTCCAATCACATTAGTTAAGGTAGATTGCAATTGACCATTCCATTGTCCAGAAGATCCATAAGGGTCTGATCCTGGGTTTGTGAAAATAACATTATCTGTATTGCTTATTAATATCAGTGTAACATTAAAGTCTACTTCAAAAATCCCATTGACTCTTGTCATTGTCGTATTAATTGCTGCAAGAGCTTGAGCCTTGGTTCCACCATGATACTGCGTGTATTCACCAGTTGTTGACACAGCTAGTCTGTACGTTCTAAGAATTGAATCATCTGCATTCCTGAGTGTTGAACCATTCATGGAATTATTAATTTGCTCAGTGACTAAACATTCAAAATCATTGCTTCGATCAATTCTGCTTTTTCTGTTAAACACTATATATTGACTTGAGTTTTGACTTATTGGTTCAATGAATGTGTTTTTACCATCAGAAGCTAAAATCATGCCACTGAATCCATAAGGAGATATACTAAACCTCAAAACAGACGAAGCGTCTTCAATGCCTTGACCAACGTAAGATCTAATTTCTGGAAAGCGCGATTGTAATTCAGAATCCATGACAGATGCCTCCTTTATAGAATAACGTTGTAATTTCCCTTCTGCATTAGGAAAAGACAAAATGGTACTGGAAACGGCCATGAATTGATCTCTTTGCGGTACAGAATTTAAGGATTGTCTTAGCGCTTCAGCATTTAAACTGAAGATATGAAACTCTTTTATTGATTGATGATTTTCTTTAATAATTGTGCTGATATCTGCGGTTTGTTTCTGCCAGAACACTTTATCTTGGGACCAAATCATAGTCGTCCCCATCATTGCGATGAGTAACAAAAACTTAAATTTCATAATGTTGAGGTTAAAAGATTAATTAATATCTAAGATTATGAAATTACCATTTTTTTTATCAGAAAATTGCAATATTATTAACTAACAGGTTTTTTCAATAAAATATATGGAAAAACCGTAAGTCATTGTAAGAATAAAATTACTTCACTTAAAACAAAAATGACCTAGAAACTATCTAGGCCATTTTAAAATAAATATCGTTTTCTTATTATCGTATTACCAATTTTTTGCTGAACGTAGTTGTTCCGTTGTCTAATAGGACAATATAAATACCATCGGCTAGTCCTGATGTACTCAAGCTGTTTTGCGTTGTATTGGCTTTTATTTCAGTATTTAAAATAGGTCGCCCTTGAACATCAAATAAAGTAACTTTTGTGTCTTCTTTCACTAGACCTTTAATCGAAATTTGATCTGTTTCTGAAAATGCATACACTTCAAGTTTTGTCAAGTCTGCGCCATCGACAGCTAACGAATTTTGGTTGAATTTTAAGTAAAATCTTCCAGTCCCTGTTAAATCAGTGTCTGGTGTAAATTGGTAATTAGAATCATTTAGTAGTGTTATCGAATTTGTATATGAATCTTCTAAATAAATAGTGTGATTAACATTAGTATTTTCGAGGCTAATTGTAAGTTCTTCGCCTTGAGAAGCATAAATTCCTAATGGAATAATTATATTATCTACATCATCATTACCTATAGCTTGAATTGCCATTTCTAAATAGTCACTATTCTGAGGAATCGCCGAAAATATTGAGAACTCAGATGGGACACCGCCAAAATGCTCGGCATCATAACCAATATCTATCCCAGAGGTTGCGTTGTCATTAAAATAAACATCTGTGTTAAATGAACTACTCGAATTTGTTAGTCTTAATACCGAATGACCGACAGAGCTCGAATTACGTCCTGCAATAAAATCATCAGATGTACCATTAGCTCTCATTGAAGGAGTAAACGAAATTGTCGCACCTCCATCTATTGATGACACGAAGAATCCTTGACCAGGAGCAATTAGTGTTCCTGGATTAGCATCAGAATAAGCAAGATTCCAAATGGTCCAGTTACTTCCGTTTGAAGTATCTGCATCATAGCCATAAACTGCAGCACTCAATAAATCTAATTTAGGAATGTTCGCAGTTAAAAAGTCAGTGAGAGAAATATAAGTAGTATAAGGGTTTCCTATCAAATTCCACTTGTCATAATTTGTTCCCGACTTCTCAATCGAAATATTTACAGATCCTGTATTCACAGCTCCTGTAAACATAAACGTCCCATTATCGGCTGATGCAGCTCGATATCCTTTTCCTGCCTCTAAATTTACCACCTCATTATTTGCATATAGACTGTAATTATTCGTAGGCTTTTCAAACGGTCCAAATAGGTACTGTGTTTGATCAGAATTAGATAATACATTAGAGTTATTGGCTAAAAAGTCAATAAAAGACTGACCACTAACTGGTGGAGAAATTAAATCGTTACCATTAGTATTAGAATTTACATGGCGATAATATTTTACATCACCTATCACAGTACCATCAACCATTAGGCTTGAAAATTCGTTAGAATCAGAATTAAGGATTAACTCACCATTATTTGTAATATTACCCGCAACAGAAATGGATTGACTCTTATCTAAATTGACTACTGCCCCTGAATTAATTATTATATCATTTGTACTGATAGACGTATTAACGTTATACGTTCCATCTTTTATTAATACATTTTCTGCGCCTGTAGATGCGGTTGGTGCACTTGGCACCCAGATCGTATTGGTATATAAGAGACCATCAAATGCTAAATCAATAGTGTAATCCTCTACCTCACCATAATCAAATGACTCGCATACCGTAGGTATACCATTATATTTTAAGGAAACTCTCATTGTAGTTTCACCAAAATTAACATCGGTTGGTAATGTAAATGTTCCTGAGACTGTAGTGCTGTTAGTTGGGCTTTGTGTCCAGACTTGTTCACCACTATCAGAGAAATCACCATCACGATTATAATCTATCCATACTGAATACCCTTCAGGGTAGATAGTGCCAGGCCATTCAGGCGTTATTGTAATCGTATATTCCGAACCAGAATATAATGTTGTGGTTAAAGAAGAATTTTCCGTAAAGTCTGAATATCCTGTTCCTGTTGTTCCCACTCCAGAATTATTATTATCTAAAGTGTTAAGTTGAATACGATTAATAAATTCGTCATTAGTATTATTTCCATTAGACGAACAATAATCAGGTATTACTGGTTCTGTAATTGCAATTTGATCAATTGCTATATCACTTCTTATACCAACACCTGTGGTACCTATAAAACGTAACTTAACTGTTTCACCCAAATAAGCCGTAATATCAATATTTTCATTAAACCATGAGTTACCTTGATTGCCAGATTGTGAAAATAAACTTGTCCAGTTAGTGCCATCATCTGTTGAAATTTCTAAGGTCAAAGTACCTATAGCATTTCCATACATATGATAATTAAATGAAAAGTTACTGTGATTTGGACTTATCAGACTAAAACAAGGGCTCATTAAAATTGCTGTCGCATTTGTACCTAAACCTCCATTAGATGCTTCAGTGTAAACGTAATTTCCGCCACCTGTTATATCATCTGATGGACCAGTATTTGTGGTTCCTGTGCCATTAGCATCTAATGACCAATCCCCATCATCTCCACTTGCTTGAACCCAATCGCCTATACCAGAATTAAAAGTTTCTAAATAAGGGTAAGAAGACACAACTGCTCCTGTACAAGGTATAACATCGGTTGTTGTAAACTGTACTGAACTGCTGTAATCAGAATTTGTGCTACCACAATTGCTTCTTACTTGTACTTCGTAATCAGTTAATGAGGTTAATCCCGTAATTTGATAAGTCGCTGAAAACACGTTTACTGTTGTCCAAGTCGACTGACCAACCTCTCTATAACGAATATCATAAGATGTGCTTGAATTATCTGTCCAACTCATTATTGCAGAAGTCGTTACTACGCTTGAAGCCGCTAACCCTGTAGGTACTGTAATTGCTGGGGTTAAGAAAATATCTGATAAATTTTGTATCGAATAATCAGAAATTGTCTGATTGTTTAGGGTGACTGATTGATAGCAAGGAGCACTAATCAATAAATCGTATGTGCCACTCTTTATTGGTCTATAAAAATCTCCATTAGTATCGGAAGAAACTTCAGAACCATAAGCGTCGTGACCAACAATAGTGATTGTAGCACCTTCTATTGGATTGTTGGTATTGCCATCTTTAACAAAACCTCTAAAGCCATAGGTACCTTGTGTCAAATAGTCGAGTAAAGCATTCTTATTATAATACCAATAGTTTACAAGTGAACTCTCAGGTAATATTTTCACATCTGATAATTCTATTGTAGTTTCTCTAGTTTGTTGGTAAAAATTCATATAATCCTGTCTGCCACCATAAACACGATACCATTCAGCACCATGTGTTACCCCTGGGCTAGGATAGATATGACTATCTTCATCTGCAGTCATATAAGTTGGTTTATTTGTATAAGTAGGAGTTGAAGTATTCCCAGCATTGGCATCAGTTTGACAATTTGTTGCATACTCTACACCAACATATTCGTACCAATCGCCATCCGCATGAGTATACTCCGAAGAAGCATATGCATTATCAAACGGATAATTAACCAATTCAATACCGCCATGAAAGTTTGCAGAGATGACAAAATTATGCTGGTCTGCTAAGTCCATAAATGCAATAGTCTCAGTTTGATAAGCTTGACCATCTGGATTAGCACCTGCAACATTATCAGGATAATTTCTATTTAAATCAATGTTGTTCCCATTACCTCTTCTTGCGCTAGCTATAGAGGTGTTATTTGCGCTATTATGATACGTTCCATCTGGATTAGCATTAGGGTTAATCCATATTTCTGCATTTTCAACTAAATTCTTAACTCTGGCATGATCAGCATGTCCTGTATCACTATAAACTGTTAAAATATAGTTTATCAAAGTCAACATCATAGGATATCCTGCAACCTCATCACCGTGCATTGTAGCTGTATACAAAAGTTTAGGTTCGGCTTCATCGACAGAAACATTGTCAGAAATTTTAACAAACAGTAATTCTTTATCCCCTTGGACAGTAGTACCAATACTAAATGTTTCAACCAACGCAGGATAGTCATCTTCAAAATCTTGCATTTGTTGTGCATATTCTGCATACGTAGGATAGGATGCCAATGGAAAAGATAATGTCGACATCATAGTTCTATTTGCTAATGGTCTTACATCATAAATTTCAGACTCTTTTACCTCATTTAAATGTTCAGGCACTTTATAATGAATTCCTCTTAGTTCAAATTGTCTAAATTGTACTTCATTAGCCCAAGCCTTAACTGTTTTGGTATTTGGATCATAATTCACAAGAGACATTTCCTGAGTCATGAACATCAACTCACCAATATTATCAATTTCAAATGTAAATGTGAGCTCTCCTTGTTTAGAAAGGTATTTCTCTGCTTTGAGCTTTTCTGGAGATTGTGCACTTAGGTTAAGTACAAGAAATAAGACAACAGTTAAGGCTAAGGTAATTTTTTTCATTAGTTTGGGACTTAAATGAATATTTTCTCGACCGCTAATATAGCATTTAAAATTACAAATCATAGATTAAATGCATAAAAATTCGATGAAATGCATTTTTACAACACCGTGAATAACCTTATTTGCCTTATTATCAAATAAATACTTAAATAATAAAAATTTAATGATTTTTATTAATCAACTAGTAAAACAGTAATAAATCTACAATTTGCTTATTTTTAAGCATGAATGAACCTCCTTTATTGATTGTTAAAGATCTTTGCATTTCATTTTTTGAAAATGAGTTAGAAAAGAAAATAATTAAGTCTATCTCTTATCAATTAAAGCCCAATCAAATTACTGCTATTGTTGGAGAGTCTGGTTCTGGTAAATCAATTTCGTCACTTGCTTTAATGGGGCTTTTGCCACGAAGAATATCAAAAATAACTTCTGGATTAATACAGTTTGATCAAACCAATCTTGCGGCATTACATTCAAAAGCATTTCAAAATATAAGAGGTAAATCTATTGCCATGATATTTCAAGAACCAATGAGTTCTTTAAATCCTTCTATGCAATGTGGACAACAAGTTTTTGAAATCCTTAAACAACACACTGCATTAAAAGTCACTGCAATTAAAAGTGAGGTGTTATCTCTTTTTGAAAAAGTAAAACTTCCTGATCCACAGCGTGCCTACAATGCTTATCCTCATGAAATTTCTGGAGGCCAGAAACAACGTGTCATGATTGCAATGGCTATTGCTTGCAAACCCAAATTACTAATAGCAGACGAACCAACTACAGCCTTAGATGTAACTGTTCAAAAAGACATTTTAGAGTTATTAAGGGAAATTAAAAATGAAACTCAAATGAGTATTTTATTTATTTCTCATGATTTATCATTAGTTGCAGAATTTGCTGATCGTATTATGGTTATGTATAATGGTGAGATTGTAGAACAAGGAACCACCCGTACTATTTTTAAAAACCCAAGTCATAATTATACTAAAGCTTTAATTGGAGCTAGACCTTCAACATCAATTAGACTAAAAAGGTTGCCTACAATATCTGACTTCATGAACGATGGTATCGATAAAACTATCATTACCAAATCAGATCGCACTAAGGCGCACCAAAAACTATATGTAAAGGACCCCATTTTAGAGGTTACCGATTTAGAAAAACAATACTTTTCTAAGGCAGGATGGTTTGCAAAGCAAAAACCTTTTAAGGCTGTTGATAAGTTGAGTTTTAAAATATATCCTGGGGAAACTCTCGGCTTGGTAGGTGAATCAGGCTGTGGTAAGTCTACTCTAGGTAATGCCATATTGCAATTAGACAAGGCTACCTCTGGAATTATAAGATACAATGGCCAAGATATTACTAATCTGAATAAACAAGACTTAAGACAATTAAGAAAGGATATTCAGATTATTTTCCAGGATCCTTTTGCCTCACTAAATCCTAGAATGACTGTCGGTGAAGCTATTCTAGAACCAATGACCGTTCATAAAATTGGAAAGGATAAGGCCGTTAGAACTTCTAAAGTTTTTGACATTCTCCTTAAAGTTGGATTAAAAAAAGAGAGCTTCTCTAAATATCCTCATGAATTTTCAGGAGGTCAAAGACAACGCATTGGTATTGCAAGAACTATTGCACTACAACCAAAACTAATTGTTTGTGATGAATCTGTTTCTGCATTGGATATTTCTGTACAAGCACAGGTACTAAATCTACTGAACGACTTAAAAGATCAATTTGGATTTACTTATATATTTATATCTCACGATTTAGCCGTAGTAAAATATATGTCTGACCAACTACTGGTTATGAATCAAGGAAAAATTGAAGAGATTGGAGATGCAGATACCATTTACGAAAGCCCAGAAAAGGCATATACCAAGAAATTAATTCATGCTATACCTAAAGGATTATAGCATGAATATTTTCTTAGTTAATTTTAAAACACCTGTAAAAACTTTTATGGTGTTTCTTAAATTAGAAAACAAAACGTTTTCATCTTCAAAAGTAGGTTCTGGTAGATTTGGTTTGGTTTTCATAAGTTAAGTTTATGATAGATTTGGGGCAAATCAAAAAAATAAGTTTTGGTTTATTACGTTTTTAATTTGGGATTACTAAGATGAGATATAATTTCAATTAATCGGTTAAAAAGCTCTATTTTTCGTTGTAATACCTTATTTTTTAACATTTTCAAACTTTTTAATAGAATTTTCTTACAAAAAGCCGCATAACATGATGCGGCTTCAATTTTAATATTCAAAATTTCTATAGATTCATTTCAAGAATGTCTCCGTCTACTATTAAATGTCCCTCCGTTGCCTTGATTATCTCATCAACTGATACGCCAGGTGCTCTCTCTAGCAACTTAAATCCTGCTGGTGTTACCTCGATAACAGCCATATTAGTAACGATTTTCTTTACACAACCTACACCAGTTAACGGCAATGCACATGATTTCAGTAATTTAGATGCTCCTACTCTATTAGTATGCATCATAGCAACAATAATATTTTCTGCACTAGCAACTAAATCCATGGCACCTCCCATTCCCTTAACCATTTTACCTGGAATTTTCCAGTTGGCAATATCACCATTCTCTGCTACTTCCATAGCACCCAAGATCGTCAAGTCTACATGCTTGCCTCTGATCATAGAGAAACTCATTGCAGAATCAAAAAATGACGCTCCAGGTAAGGTTGTAATCGTTTGTTTTCCTGCATTTATAATATCCGCATCTTCTTCTCCTTCTAGTGGAAATGGTCCCATTCCTAGAACCCCGTTTTCACTTTGAAATTCCACCTCAATATCTTCACGAACAAAATTAGCTACCAAGGTTGGAATCCCAATTCCTAAGTTGACATAATAACCATCTTTTACTTCTTTAGCACTGCGCTTTGCTATTCCGTTTTTATCTAACATAATTCTAATTCTTTGGTCTTACCGTTCGTTGCTCAATTCGTTTATCAAAATGGGCACCTTTAAAAATACGTTGTACAAATATTCCAGGAATATGAATTTGATTTGGATCGAGTTCGCCAACAGGTAACAATTCTTCTACCTCAGCAACAGTAATTTTTGCTGCACCACACATGTTGGGATTAAAGTTTCTTGCGGTTCCCCTAAAAATAAGATTACCTGCTTCATCACCCTTCCAAGCCTTTATAAATCCAAAATCTGCATCAAATGCATGTTCTAAAACATACATTTTACCATTAAATTCTCTTGTTTCTTTACCTTCTGCTACTTCAGTACCGTAACCAGCAGGCGTATAAAATGCAGGAAAACCTGCTTGTGCAGCTCTCGCTCTCTCAGCTAAGGTTCCCTGTGGAATTAATTCTACATCAAGTTCACCGGATAACATTTGACGTTCAAATTCATCATTCTCACCTACGTAAGATGAAATCATTTTTTTGATTTGTTTTTGTTGTAATAATAACCCTAAACCAAAATCGTCTACACCGGCATTATTAGAAATACAAGTCAAACCTTTAATATTTAATTTTACAAGTTCGGCAATGGCATTTTCAGGAATACCAGACAACCCAAATCCTCCAAACATAAAGGTCATATTGTCTTTTACACCTTGTAAAGCCTCAATAACATCGGCTACGCTTTTATTTATCATATATCGAAAATTGTCTTTTGAAAAGTACAAAAGACCCTGCAGAATTCATACTAAAATCTCAGCAAATATTTGTGTTTACATCTAAGGTAGATCAAAGTCTATTTCAACGTCCTCATCTTGAGTAGTGGTGTCTGCTTTAGTCGTTAAATCACCTTCATCTTGGGCGGTGCAATCTACATTTATTGTCAGATCAGACGCTTCTTCAAATTCACCAGTTGACACATCTAAGGTCTCATCAGCATAACAGGCTTTCATGTATAGTCCCCAAATGGGCAATGCCATTGATGCTCCTTGACCGTAATCAATACGGCTAAAATGAGCGGCTCGATCTTCTGCTCCAACCCATACTCCAGTAACTAAATTGGGAACCATACCCATAAACCAGCCGTCACTCTGATTTTGAGTTGTGCCTGTTTTACCAGCAATTGGATTGGTAAGCTCATAGGGATAGCCTGTCATTATTTCTCTATATACGGCATTCCATTTATCAAAACCTTTATGTCTTAATCTGCGGCCAGAGCCTGCCTGAGTTACTCCCTCCATTAAGTTTACAGCCACCTAAGCCACCTCTTCACTCAATACATCTTTACTTTCTGGAGTTACTTCATATAATACAGTACCATTCTTATCCTCTATACGCGTTACCATAACTGGCTTATTATAGACTCCTTTATTAGCAAAGGTCGAGTAGGCTGCCACCATCTCATAAACACTAATATCAGCAGTACCCAGGGCAATTGCTGGTACCGCTAAAATATCTTGTTCTACACCGAGTTTCTTTGCCATTTCTACAACAGGTTGCGGTCCTATTTCATTCATTAATCGCGCCGTTACTGTGTTAGTAGAACTTGCCAGTGCGTCTTTAAGCGTTTGTTTTCCAGAATAATTACCGTCAGAGTTTTTAGTTGTCCATGGTTCTGGATTTCCAAATTTTTCAGCCTCAATAGTAATTGGTGTTCTAGGAAAGGAATCACAAGGCGATACTTGTAACTGGTCTATAGCTGTGGCATAAACAAAAGGCTTAAAGGTTGAACCAACCTGACGTTTCCCTTGTTTCACCATATCATATTGAAAGTGCTTATAATTCATACCACCAACCCAAGCTTTAACATGGCCAGTTAATGGATCCATTGACATCATACCTGGTTTTAAGAAGGATTTATAGTAGCGCATTGAGTCTATTGGTTTCATAATAGTATCAACCTCACCTGCTTTTCCATCTATCCATTTAAAAACGGTCATTTCTACAGGCTCATAAAACGAAGCCTCAATTTCTTTAGCTGACTTTCCTTGATTTTTCAGAATTCGCCAACGCTCGCCACGTCGCATCGCATCCTTCATCAACTTATTGATTTCTGACTTGGTTAATTCTAAGAAAGGTGCTGTTGGATTTCTGTCTGGTGTATTTTGATGATCAAACTCTGCCTGTAATCTTGGCATATGTTGAGCTATAGCATCTTCAGCATACTTCTGCATGCGTGAATCTATAGTTGTAAAAACTTTTAAGCCATCACTGTATAAATCGTACTTGCTACCATCTGGTTTTCTATTCTTCTCAACATTAGCCCATTCCTTCATAAAACCTCTAAGGTATTCTCTAAAATAAGTAGCAATACCCTCACGATGATTCTCTGGTGTAAAGTTTAAATTAAGTTCAGTAGCCTGAAGTGAATCTTTAAGCTCCTCAGAAATATAATCGTATTTATGCATTTGAGCTAAGACGACATTTCTTCTATTTCTAGTGCCCACTGGATTTCTTGATGGTATAGGATTATACAATGAGGAATTTTTAAACATCCCAACCAACATCGCAGATTCCTTTAAGTCTAAATCTTTAGGCTCTTTTCCGAAGTATATACGCGCTGCTGATCGAATACCGTCACCATTATTGCCAAAGTCATATATATTAAAGTATTGAGCAATAATTTCTTCTTTGGTATATTGACGTTCTAAACGAATAGCGATAATCCATTCTCTAACCTTCTGAAGTCCTCTTTCAATTTTATTTTTAGAAACTTGATCTGTAAATAACTGCTTTGCTAATTGTTGTGAAATCGTACTCGCACCTCCTCCTGCTCCAAGCTGCATGAATGCCCTAAGCGTTCCTCTTGCATCAATACCTGAATGATCATAGAAACGGATATCCTCTGTAGCGATTAAAGCATCTACTAAATTTTTTGGAAGGTCGTCATATGCTACAGGAGTCCTATTATCATCAAAATAAAACTTCCCTAAGGTCTTACCATCAGACGAGATAATTTCTGTAGCTAAATTGGTTTCTGGATTCTCAAGTCTTGTGTGATCTGGCATTTCACCTAAGAGTCCCCAAGACGCAAAAAGGAATAAAAGAATGACAGCAAGGATTGCTCCTGTAAAAAGCATCCAAAACCATCTAATGAATTTTGAAAAATCTAATGTGGTTGCCTTAGCTTTTGTTGTTTTCTTTTTTGCCATAGCATTTACTTTTGGACGTGTTCTACTCTAAAACCAATATCAGTTATCCCTTCTAAAATTTCAACACCATCAACGTCTCCATTCTTTCGCATGGCGTGTTGTATATCTACTTTATAGTCACCAGATTCAGCAAATTTAAATGGTGAATTGTACCCTCTATACCACAATTTATTTTCTTTTACATCCGTAAATCCAGATCCTAAAAGTTCACCATTTGGAGCAGCCATCTTATATTCTAAAGTATCTTTAAAAGCCTTACCATTTGGATAATTCAATTCAACAATTAGAAATAAATTACTAAATTTATAATCATTAGTATTTCTAAGATTTACATAAAGATTATAACTATTGGTTGTATCTGGCGCTTTAAAATTAAAGGAAGCTACAGAATCTTTATGCCATTGGTTAGGAACCGATTTATACTCATCAAAAACAGCTTTAGAATCGCAACTGATAACTAAAAACAAACTAAAAAATAATACAGGTAACCACTTAGTTTTTTTTCGCATTTTGCTTTTGATTACGATTACGATTTCTGTTTTTATTACGATTCCTATTGTTTTTACGTTTCTTTTTTGATTTTGGATTATCAAAACGTGTTAAACTATCCTGACCTACAACGTTCTCAAAGTCTGTTTTAGTGTCTTGAATCTGTTCTGCAGCATATTCTTCAAGACTTGCTACTTTCTCTTTTCTCTTATTTTTTTTAATGATATCGTTAGCTTGTTCGGTTGTAATAACATACCAATTCATCCACTCACCTTCGTAGGCATACCATAAAAGTCCTTTAAAAATATCTGTCTTTTGGCAAACAGCCGTTCCTTTCTGCGTATATAATTTAGTATCGTTTTTAGGAAAGGCTTTTAAGGCATCTAAGTAAGCGTCTAATTCATAATTTAAACAACACTTTAACTTACCACATTGACCTGCTAACTTCAATGGATTTAAGGATAATTGTTGGTATCTAGCAGCAGATGTACTTACAGATCTAAAGTCTGTTAGCCATGTGGAGCAACACAGTTCTCTTCCACAGGATCCAATACCACCAAGTCTCGCGGCTTCTTGCCTAAAGCCTACTTGGCGCATTTCAATTCGAGTTCTAAATTCTCTAGCAAATACTTTGATTAATTCTCTAAAATCTACGCGTTCCTCAGCAGTATAATAAAACGTTGCTTTACTACCATCACCTTGATATTCAATATCGGATATTTTCATTTTAAGATTAAGATCAATCGCAAACTGTCTTGCTTTGACCTTCATCGGTTCTTCTTTGTCTCTAGACTTTGACCAGATATCGATATCCTTTTGTGATGCTTTTCTGTAAATTTTAAGGACATTTTCAGCATCATCAATATCTACCTTCTTGCGTTTCATCTGCACACGAACCAGTTCTCCGGTTAAGGTAACCATTCCAATATCATGTCCTGATTTTGCCTGCGTAGCAACGATATCACCGATACTCAGCGTAAGATTTTCAGTGTTTTTATAATACTGCTTTCTTCCGTTTTTAAAGCGTACTTCAACGCCTTTAAAGGGTTCTTGCCCGTTTGGAAGCGACATATTTGCCAGCCAGTCAAAAACAGTTAGTTTATTGCAGCTATCTGTACCACAAGTACCATTGTTTTTACATCCTTTTGGCTGACCGTCTTTACCAGTTGCACAACTGTTACAAGCCATAAAAAAGTTATATATATAATCTAGATACTTAAAATCTAGATAAAGGATTCATAATAAATTATTGCCTAAAGATAATACTATTTCTGAAGTTAAATAATTCGCTTGACCTGACTAAGCAAATAAAAAAAAGACTCTAATTATAAGAGCCTCTCTAAAATTTAATTTGAAACGTTTTGTTTCTCAAAAATATTTCTGAGATCTTTTTTATACGGCAAGTGATCTGCGCGTCCCTTTTTGAAGATATCATTGCTATTGGCTTGACCTCTACGTAACTCCTTTTGTTCTTCGTAAGGAAGTTTTATGATTTCTTGGCAGTGTGACGAACAACAATTATCCATTTTTTTCTTACACTCATCACATTGAATAAACAACAAATGGCATGCTTCATTTGCACAATTTGTGTGTAAATCTGCTGGTTTTCCGCATTGATGACAATTTGCAATGACATCATCACTTATGCGCTCTGAGCGTCTTTGATCGAAAACGAAATTCTTACCAATGAATTTATTTTCTATACCATCGGCTTCCACTTGTCTTGCATAATTGATAATCCCACCTTCTAACTGAAAGACATTTTTAAAACCTTTATGCTTGTAATACGCACTGGCTTTTTCACATCTAATACCACCAGTGCAATACATTACGAGCTTCTTATCTTCCTTATGTTCTCGAAGATCCTCTTCTATAAGGTCTAAAGATTCTCTAAAGGTATCTACATCAGGTGTAATTGCATTTTTAAAATGTCCAATTTCACTTTCGTAATGATTACGCATATCTACCAATACAGTATCTGGATCCTCAATCAATTCATTAAATTGTTCTGCATTAACATGAACACCCTTGTCTGTCACATCGAAAGAATCGTCGTTTAAGCCATCTGCCACAATTTTATGTCGCACTTTTACTTTTAATTTCAGAAAGGCGTAATTATCGTGCTCAATGGCCACATTTAATCTTACGTTTTCTAAAAATGAAATGGTGTCTAAATGACTTTTAAAAACTTCAAAATTTTCAGCGGGCACAGAAAGCTGTGCATTAATACCTTCGTGTGCAACGTATATTCTTCCTAAAACATCAAATTCGTTCCAAGCAAGATACATATGGTTTCTAAATATTTCGGTGTTGCCAATTTTGGCGTACTTGTAGAAAGAGATTGTCAAGCGGTCTTTGCCTGCTTGTTCGATAAGGTCTGCTCTTTCTTTAGCACTTAAGTTATTGTACAGTTGCATGCTATACTAATTTTTTAAGGTTAAAGAATTTTGTGCAAAGGTATTATTTTTAGGTGATTAGTATCAAAAAAGCACCTTGAATGTATCCAAGGTGCTTTTTTAACTAACCACTAACTTAAATTAACTGAAAAAGATTGTTTGCTTTGGCTATCGGCTAAGAATAAAATCCTTAGCCGAATTTGCCTCTTGCTTTGCTAATTTGTGTTAAAAAGTAGAAAATTTTAATTTCAAGACTTATCTCAACTTTTTAAAAACTTTTATCTAAACAGATCTCATCTCACCTAAATCTGATAGAATTGGTTCACTAATTAAATATTCATTTTTCATAGCAAACTCACAGCAATTTTTTCCTTTTTCAATTAGTAGATACAAAAAATGTAAAAAGGTTGCGTCAGTAATTGAAAAAAATTAAAATAATTTTTCAATGACGCTGATTAGTTTAATTCTGCTCGTTAATAAATACGTTGCTCTGAATCTCTAATTCTGGAATTTCAAACGTAAAACGCTCTTCGTTGTGTGCTATTGACTCTCCAACAAATGATAGGTGGTTACTACCTCTTACTCCTGTCGATGTCTGATTACGCTTAATTGAAAGATATGTTTTTCCTTCACCCCAAAACTCTATACGTGTTTGCATATGAATCTCGTCTAATAACGCTTGACCAGATAATCCATTTAAATAAGCAGTATCCGGGACACGTTGATCTAAAACTTCTCTTAAAGCTGTTCTAGCTGGCCCTTCTTGACCCATTTTAGCTAACGACTCTGCTTTTAATATGTGCATTTCTGCGATTCTCATATACACATAGTCTGCTACAACATTACCACTTGGTCCTCCAATAATTCTACTAGCATCATAAAATTTATCTAAAGGCATTAGGTTAAAATAACCTGCACCTGGAAAAAACTGAGCTTTTCTTACATCATTCGCTGGAATGGCATCATAAAGATTCTGATCAATGGCTTTGGCATCTCCCGCCCAAGCATAACTGTATGAAAAGGCATCCATTTGTCCCCACCAAGAGATTAGACGTAATCCTGTTTCACTAGTAATATCAAACCCCCAAATCCAGCCTGACGTATTTACGTTGTTAAATCCACCTGTAACTTCTGCGGCTGTCATTACAGTGGCACCAGAATTATTAATTACTGCATCTGTTAAAGCTACAACCTCAGGTAAACGAGATACATCTCTTTGCGATGCAATAACATATGCTAAAATACCTTGAGCTACCTCCTTATTTACTTGACTCTTATTGGATCTATTAAAACCATCAAGTAATACAATTGCTCTATTTAAATCTGTTTCAATCCTATCAAAAACCTCAGCTGCTGTA
>NZ_JABSST010000073.1 GCF_013213975.1 Winogradskyella sp. | reverse complement strand
ATAATTGGAAAAAAAATAAAGGCTATCCAACAAAAGAACATCGCGAGGCCATTTTAAAATATGGCCCAACCAAATACCATAGGAAAACATTTAGATTATTACCAGAACAATATCGATTGGATCTATAACTTTTTATATTTGTGATATAATTTATTTTAATGACACGATTTAAATTCCTGCTTGTATTTATTGTTTTATTTGTTTCTTGCAAGAAGGATAAATACACGATCGAGAATCCTATCCAATTAATCCCTTCAAACGCAAATTCAGTTATTGTAATCAAGGATCTAAATGATTTTATGAGTAGTTCAAAAACTCATGCTATTTTAAAAAATATACATAATAAGGAGTCAAAAAATGCTTCTTCGCTTCTTAAAAACCTAAATTCATCCAAGCCAATTTATATAGCATTTCTAAATCAAGATGATGCCGATTACCTACTCCTAACAGAAAATGATTCTATTCTATTTAAGATTGATTCATTTCCGAACCATACATCTGAGCGCTTGACAAAAATTAACGTTGATAAAATTCAAGTTGATTCATCTCAGTTTTACACGAAAATAAAAGGGGGTTACTTCTGCGCTTCTAATAACTTAGATATCATAAAGCACCTCGAGATCAATAACGAGCATGGTGAATTCGATAAACTTACAACAACACTTGATGATAAATCTATTACATCAATAGTATTTAAAGATCTAAAAAGTCCATATCACGAGCTATTTCTTGACGAGAATAATTTGCTTGAAGGACGTGTATCAACCATTGACCTAGGCTATAACGAAGACAATCTCATATTTAACGGTGTAACAACCTCTCAAGATACCACTAGCACAATACTGAATTGCTTCTCCAAAACTGTTCCTCAGAAAATTAATGCAGTAGCAATAGCACCTTCCGAAACCACATCTTTAGTTTCTTTGACGTATAATGATTTTTCAACTTTTAACACCAACATTCAATCCTATCGAAATGTAGACATAGATAGCTCCAACAGTTTTATGAGTTTTACGAATGAAATTTCTTTATGCGACAATGCAATAATTCTCCATTCTTTGGATACGGATCTTATATTGGAAACAATTGAAGATAAAACAACACATGAATCATTCAGAGATATTAACATCTATAAATTTGGAAGACCTGATATGTTTGAAACTATAGTTGCACCGTTCTTTAACTATTCAAATGCGGATTATTTCTTTATCTACAAGGATTTTGTGGTTTTTTCAGACGCTGTAGCATCTCTTAAATCTATAATCGCTTCCGCTTTAAACCATAACACCTTATCCAATTCAGAGGCATTTATTAATATTGAAGATAATTTAAGTGATGAGGCTTCATTATTTATTTTTAAAAATTCAAAGGGTTTATCTGAAGCCTTAGATCGGAATTTAATTGGTTATGATGCTAATGTTGTTCAGTACATTTATGATGAGAACTACGCACACATTAATGGAGTTATTCAAAAATTTAAAAGAAAAGCGGTAGCGTATTCAATAAACGAATTTTTTACTGCCAGCTTAGATGCGCAATTACTCTCAACACCACAGACTGTGAAAAATCACATTACTAAAGCATATGACATTGCTGCGCAAGATGTAGATAACAATTTATACCTTATTTCCAGTTCTGGAAGTGTGCTATGGAAAAAACAACTTAAAGGTAAAATTCTTGGCAAAATAGAACAAATTGACATGTACAAAAATGGGAGATTACAGCTTGTTTTTGCCACTCCTAATCACATATATATCCTAGATAGAAATGGGAATGACGTGACTCCCTCCCCTCTCAAGTTTAGTGATGATATCACGCAACCCCTATCTGTTTTTGATTACGATAAAAACCGAAACTATAGACTCCTTGTAACTCAAGGAAAATCACTTTTAATGTACGATGGAAAAGGAAAAAGAGTCGATGGTTTTAATTACAACAATAATGGTTTTGTCATTAGTTCCCAACCTAAGCATTTTAGAATAGGGAGTAAAGACTACATTGCCTTTAAAACAGGAGACTATTTAAAAATCTTAAATCGACAGGGTAAAGTTAGAATTAACATGAATGAAAGATTAAGATTTTCAGATAATGAGTTGTTCCTTTATCAGAATAAATTCACTTCCACAAGTTCATTAGGCGAACTAATTCAAGTCGATACCAAAGGAACTATGCATACTAAAAATATGAACCTTCCTGAAAATCACTATTTAGAAACCACAAGTAAAACGATGGTTAGCATGACTGATAATATTTTAAATATAAAAGCAAAACGTTTAGATCTCGATTATGGTAATTATTCTGATCCTAAAATTTTCTATCTTAATGATAAAATTTATGTGACAACAACAGATTTAGACTCTAAAAAGGTATATCTATTTGATAGCCAAGCTAAACCTATCCCAAATTTTCCAATTTTTGGAACTTCTGCTGCACATTTACAAAATCTAGATAAAGCTTCAGGATTAGAACTAATTACTCAGGTTGATGATAATTCATTCTTGGTATACAAACTCAATTAAATGTTTACCATCTGTACATCTCATTTTTTTGTCTAAATAGTTATTGCTAATTTTAGAGAGCTTTTAATCAAAAACTTAAATGACCTTAATCATTTGCTTGGTGTGTTAAATGAAATAGCTACAACTGTTTAGATTTATTTTTACTCGACCTAAAAATGCATTTATTCATTGACAAGATCTTAAAAAACAACGATAACCAAATCTCAAAGTCCCTAAATCTGAAAACGCCAAATTTATTTTGGCGTTTTCTTTAGTTTTAAGTGCAGCCTTTTGTAGTATTGCAGTCTTTAAAAAATTAAATATTACAAGATGATTAAGCGCCAAAAAGCTTCCATAAAAGACTGTATAATTCATAAAGTTGGAAACAAATTTAACGACACTAAAAATGCATTTTCAGACAGCACAATTCAGTTTGACGAAGCTACTTATAATCTCATCTTACCTTATCTCTTAAAACCTTTTGTAAGCGTTGCCGAAAGCTATCGTTTTCATCACCATAGCAACGTTGGCTTAAATGAAATTAACACGTACACTGATCAGCTCTTTAATGAAGAAGGTGACTTTATTGAAGTCTCCAAACATATACTAACACAGCTCTACGAGCAGAGTAATTCAGCTCAAATAAAAACTGGTGATGTTGTGGTCTGTTATTTTGAAAATGTGCAATACGAAGACTATTTTACCGATGCCGTTGGCATTTATAAAATTGAAAATAAGACCGAATTTTTTCAGACCTATTTAGAATCTGGAAACTATGATATACTAGTTCAAAAAGGGATACAGGCAAAAAAGGTAGATAAGGGCTGCTTAATCCTTAATACTGGAGATACGGAAGGTAAAATTGTTTTTAGTGTAGACAATAATTCTTACGACACGCAATACTGGATTAAAAGTTTTTTAAACATCAAGTATCCTGACGATAGTAATCAGCACACAAAAAATTGTATTGAATTATGCAGGGAGTTCTCAAAGGAAATATTACAACCTAATTTTGGAGGTCAAGAACAAAGTAATTTCTTAGCCAAAACAGTAGACTTTTTTAAAGAAAATGAAATCGTAAATCTTGAAACCTTTAAAGAAGAAGTTTTTGATGAGGAAGACCATATGCACCTCTTTGAAGACTATAAGAAATCTTATGAAGCTGAAAATAAAGTCTTGATTAGAAACCAATTTGATGTGTCTGATCGTGTCTTAAAAAAACAAAAGCAAAAGATTAAGACAGAAATAAAATTAGACACCAATATTCAAATAAAATTGGATGTTGATGCCCCAGACGCCTCAGCCGAGTATCTAGAAAAAGGCTATGATGCCGATAAGAAAATGCACTACTACAAAGTCTTTTTTAATGCGGAAGCGTAAATTTAATTAATTTAGACCTTTATGGCGAAGCAAAAGAAAGACACATTCAACGATTTTGGTTTTTGGGAAAAATCACCTTCAGAGGGTTACAAAGCTCTTAATGAAGATGGGAGTTTTAATATTGAAAAAGTCGAGATTTTGAATTTATTGCTATGCTAAAAGCGTATGACAAGTCATCGGGTCAAATAGTGTATTTATGAGCCTCCTACAAACCTGATGAAATTGAATGGAGACAAAATTTTGTATATGCTGCAAAACGCAAAAATGGAAAAACGCTTGTCGATGTTAGCAAAATTAATGAAAGTGAAGCTGCAGAACTAAATACTTAAGCCAACTCTACTGCACTAAAAGCAAAGAAAATAATTGTAACTTTACTCAATAACTAACTACTCTCTATCCTAAATGAAGGAACTTTCTAACCTCTTCGAAATTGAACTTAATACAGTAAACAGTGTCGATTTTATTATTGGATTTATTATAACTCTTTTACTCAGTTTTACTATAAGCTACAGTTATAAAAAGTATGCCTTATCCGTATCTAATAAGAGTTTAACAGGATCATTATTTCCTTTTTTTAGTATTGCCATATTTGTAATTGTAATTACCATTAAATCCAGTCTTGTATTATCCCTCGGATTAGTTGGCGCATTATCCATAATTAGATTTAGAACTGCTGTTAAAGAAGCAGAACAACTCGTTTATTTTTTAGTACTTACAGCAGTGTCTATTTCAACTGCTGCAGAAGGCTATTTATTTGCAATATTCCTGGTAGTTTTTGTTTTTGCTTTTAGTGTATATCGCAAAAGAAAGTATGTCTCCAGTGCTATTACCCAAAATGACCAACTGGTTCTAAGGTTTGACAATTTACCTTCAAAAACACTGGAGGAGTTAGTCAAAGTCTTAGTTGATTTAGACTGCAACGTAACCATTCAAAACTATAACGTTAAGCAAGATTTCACCGTTGTTGTATTAAAAATATCAGGTTTAAACTTAGACATTCTGGACCGTTTTGAAACAGCTACTAAAAGTGTAGAACATTCAAAGTTGATAGAGCTTCAGGTCATCAATTCTATCGATTAAATTTATATGCGATTTCATCCAAAAAACAAAAGGCCCAAAGCCTATTATCTTAAGGTTTTTAGTCCCGTTTTATTGTTAGGAATTGTTTTATGTTGGATGCATTTTAATATCATAAAACGTTCATTAATTGATGTAAATGCACGTGCAGCTTACACTGCTCTTTTAGATACTAAATTTGAAATAAACGAAATCTTTTTTGAAGATTCCGAAACTAACCGAAAGCAACTCTTCGTTAAGATGAGTCCGTCAAAATATGTAAGCTTTCAAAAGGAACGCGCAAAGAAAACTAAGGATTTTATTGTTAACCATTACAATGATACATTTAACTTTACCTATTACAAAGCCAAGGTTAATTTAGATGCAAATTTTAGTAATGCAGACATCAAACTCTTTGGACAATATCCTGATCATTTTGGAGATTCTGATGGTCATAGTTTTCGATTAAAATATGATGGTGATGCTGGTTTTGGCAAGAAAAAAGTCAATGTTTGCAAACCCATTTGTAGATCCTTTAATCTTGATAGAATGCTAAATACAATCTACAGTAAAGCTTTCTCTGGATTAAATATTAGCTCAGAACCCATTGATGTTATTTTTAACAAGCAAGACTATGGCATCTATCTTATTGAAGACTTTCTAGATAAATATTTGATCGAAGAAAATCGGCATCGCGAGAGCTTTATTTTTGAGGTAGTTGATGATCAAATTTATTTTAATCATTCTCCTAAAGATGAGCAATTTATTACTCAACAAACCTTGATTTCTGAACTGGTTTTAGCGGAAGATAGAAAAGCGTTTTTTAAACAAATTGATGAAGAAAAACTCTATGGTTTTCTTGCCCTTGTGTTAATCAGCAATAATAACCATGCTGTCTTGGATATTAATCTTCACTGGTACTACAATCCTGTATCCAACACTTTTGAACCAACAGTAAGAGAAACTAAAATTACAGAGCTTCAAGGTACTATTAATCAGGATGAATTTTATCAGGAAATGCAGGCGATCATCAGTTACCGAAATCCAATAATTACCGGTTGGATGGACATGGTTGGTAAAGACCGTTTTAATCACGGAATTAGAAGAGCTATTGGAAAAATTAAAGCGGAATTAGACCTACTAAGTAAGGATGCTGAGTATTTAGATTTTCGACAGAAACTAATTGGATTCAAGTCTAAAATGAATAAAACTGAAACCCGTTTTGCAACAAACTTAGATAAGCTAACACTTAATCCTTCTTTTCATCCTAAAGTTGCAATTGAAACTAAACGCATTACCAATGACACTATACTATCGAGCGATTTAGTCATTTCAAAATATCAACATTTAATCGTTGAAGAAGGCGTTAACATAAGTCTTGAAAATGATGCAGATCTTTTGATTTTAGATGGCCAACTCACTATTGCAGGCACTGAGGAAAATCCTGTGAATATTATAGCAAAATCTCAATCTCAATCCTCAATTTATATTCAGACACCATTAAAGTCAACCTTCTACAATACCTATTTTTCTGGGCTCTATGGACTTGAAAAAGGAATTTGGCAATTACCATCTGCCATAACATTGTATGAGTCTAATGCCATATTTACAAATTGTCGTTTTACTAACAATTATGTCAGTGATGATATGATCAATATTTTTAGATGTGATGATGTTATCTTTCAGAATTGTTCGTTTGAGAATATTGCGAGTGATGCTATTGATTCTGACTTTTCTAAGGCCAAAATTTTTGAATGCGACTTCAACAAAATTGGTAATGACGGAGTTGATGGTTCCGGCAGTACAATAACTATTGAACAATGTGCATTTAGATATGTCGAAGACAAAGCCATAAGTGCTGGTGAGGCAAGTATATTTTATTCAGAAAACAACACTATTCTATACTCAGAGCTTGGTTTGGTATGCAAGGATGCCTCTGTTCTAGAATCGTATAATGACAGCTTATTGCTTAATACCCTAGACCTTGTTGCATTTATTAAAAAACCGTATTATTCGGAACCATCAGTCAAAATTAAAAATACAGATGTAACAAGTAATTTAATAGAAAAAGAAGTCAAAATCGAAGGCCTTATCGACCCAAAATTCTCTAAAAACATTAATAAAAAACTTTACGGAAATCAGTTTGGAAAAGCCTCAGAATAAATACCGTTTTGAACGCAAATACATCATACAAGCAGAACACCTTGATGTCTTTTTGTTTGAGCTATTGAATCATGGCTATTCTGAAATTTTTGAACAGCGCCAAATCAATAATATTTATTTAGACGATTACGACTGTACGAATGTTTGGGATAACATAGAAGGGATTTCTAATCGCACAAAACCGCGAATTCGTTGGTATGGTGAACAATTCGCAGATTCAAAAAAAACAGTTGAGTTTAAGATTAAATCGAATGATGTGAATAGAAAAGAAGCCATTCATCTCGATGGAAGCCAGCTCAAATCGTTTGGTGATATTGATGCTTATTGGGACAACATTCAAACAAAAATGATTACAAATAAAGAAGCGAAGTTTTATACTGAAAAACTATTCACCCTACGTCCCACCCTACTTAATAGCTACAGTCGAAATTACTTTATTAATGCTGATGAATCTATCAGAATTACAATAGATCAAAACTTATTTTACTATTCACCATTGACTTATACAGAAGATACGGATACTAGCATTATAATTGAAATAAAATATAATTCTGAGTACATACCTTCGAATAATTTGTTTGGCAATTTAGCTTTAACTAAGCATTCTAAATACATTAAAGGGATGCTGATGACCTCAACGTTTAAGGCAATCTATTAACCTTGTACAAACTCAGCCTCAAAAAGCGTTTTAAAGTGTTTTAAGAGCTTTTCTTTTACTTCAGTCTCATTGATATTATCCATACCTAATTCGTTGTTTAAAGACGTTACAGCTTTCCCGCGAATGCCACAAGGAATAATATTATCAAAATACCCTAAATCGGCATTGATATTAAGTGCAAATCCGTGCATAGTAACCCATCGACTAGCCCGTACTCCCATAGCACAGATCTTACGAGCAAATGGTGTACCAACATCTAACCACACTCCTGTTTCTCCCGGACTACGCTCAGTCTGTAAGCCATATTCAGCTAAAGTTAAAATGATCATTTCCTCTAAAAAACGCAGATACTTGTGGATGTCTGTAAAGAAATTATCGAGATCTAAAATGGGATAGCCTACTATTTGTCCTGGTCCATGGTAAGTAATATCGCCACCACGGTTAATTTTATAAAAGGTTGCTCCCTTGTCCTTTAATTGTTCCTCAGACAACAACAAATTTGAAAGGTCTCCGCTCTTTCCTAAGGTGTATACATGCGGATGCTCAACAAATAGAAAATGGTTATCTGTTTCCAGACCTGCATCTTCTCTTCGGTTTTTAATTTTAGTATCTAAAATGGCTTTAAAAAGTATTTCTTGGTAGTCCCAAGTCTCTTTGAAATCTTTTAAGCCTAAATCTTCTAACTGGACGGTTTTATTCATCTACAAAATCAACTTTCACATCTAGCATTAACGGATTTTTCAGATATTCAATCCAACTGGCTTTATACGTTACGGTTTTACCATCTTCTGAAATGGCAGCACCATCTATAGAGACTGACTTTACACGTTTTGGAAACGTAAGTGAAACGTTATAATAAGACTCTTCAAAGTACTGCATAAACTCTTTGTCACTCTCATCCGTATCATCAAACAATTCGGCCATAGATTGCTCTAATTCTTCGGCAGACATTTCCATTGAAGTTACACGTTCAAACCCACTATCACTCATCAGATAATTGACACGTTCACCATCAGAACCCATAAATTTCCCAATTGGTGAGCCATTTTTCATTGCGTTTATTTGATCGCCTTGCCCATTAATACTCTGTGCTTTCTTAATCTTTTCTTGTATATCTTTCAGACCATCAAGTGACTTAAAATTTAGCCCAATACCAATATCCATGACACCCTCATCCTCATCCATTTTCATAGTCATAAACATATCTTTTACAGCCTCCATAGCAAGACGTTTATCTTCAGGCAAGGCAGCGACACTGTCTTTATAGGTCTCCATAATATCCGCAAAAACCATCAGAGTATCCATAACCGCACCTTTTTCTTTTTCATCAGAATTAGCAGTACCTCCACCCATTTGTTCTGTGAAGGCTTTCATGGCATCACCCATTTGATACGTTACCAAAAATTGCCCTGATTGCCCATCATCAAAGACTATAGATTCAGTAACATTACAACTGGTTAAAAACAGAGTGAGTGTGAATAAAAGGAGTAGTTTTTTCATGTGTACTTTATTGTTTTAGTAAAGTACAAAGATATAGAATTATCGCTCAGGATTATTAAGAATCACTAAGGCTGCAATTACGCCAGGAACCCATCCACAAAGCCAAAGTAAAAATGTAATAAGAATTGAACCGCAGCCTTTATCCAAAACAGCTAAAGGTGGACAAATAATTGACAAAATAACACGCCAGATACTCATAATTTCGTTTGATGATTTGATGTAATAATAGGACGTACTTTTGTTAAATTTGTTACACTATTTGTTATTAGAACCTGAGAATACTCTAAAATTATGTAGATTCGTTTTATGCAAATCAGGCTATTAATAGGTTTTCTTTTAACTTCATTTTTCTGTGAAGCACAATATTCATTCTCAGGATATGTAAATCCTGAAGAATGGGATAATACGGTATACTTGTCTATTGTAGACGATTATCGCAAACTTTCTGGAGTATACACGGAACAGATTATTGCAAAAACTAAAGCGGATGAATCTGGCTTTTTTGAATTTAAGGGCAATATGTTAGATAGTCAGAATCGTATTTATCGCATTCATATTGACAAATGCACGGAGTCTGAACAAGACCTCAATCATTTCAATGGCCATTGTGGTGACAGCGAACAAATACTATTTATTGCAAAGAATACCGATACCCTTAAATTACCCTTCTCCTTTGGTAATCAGGTTTTTTGCAAGATTGAATCTAATAATCCAAAAGCCAATGCCTTCTTAAGAATCGATTCACTTAAGAATGACATGCGCTATGCGTATTCAGAAGTTAGAACTGAAGCTAATCGAAAACTGAACAATAAAAAGTGGTTTAAACTGCTTCAAGATTATGGTGAGGTTTATAACGAACCTATCGCCGAACTTTCCATCTTTGCATACTTATCAGATCGAAGCAGTGATTTTCATAATTATTATGTTGAGGATTTACAAAACAACAGTTATTACGATGATTTACAGGCACGTCTAGAAGACAACTACCCAGACGCCTCTTATACTATACAATACCGCAACGAATTAGCCGCAGATCGGTATATGCTTGCTTCAAATAATGCTTCAACTTCGAGTCCAATTTGGAAAATGCTATTGTATGGACTTCTCGCTTCTTCAATAATTTTAAATGGTTTTTTTCTGTTCCGAAATTGGAAACGAAAAACCTTAGTCAAACAGAATCTAAAATCTAAATTATCCAAACAAGAACAAGTTGTCTTAGAACATATCTTGCTAGACAAAACAAATAAGGACATAGCTGAGGCGCTTTTCTTAAGTGTTAGCACTGTAAAATCTCATACTAACAACATTTATAAAAAACTAAATGTGCAATCTAGGGACGATGCTAAATCTTTGTTTATTAAGTAATTATAAAATTCAACCCAGGTACTAGTACCAATTTCCAACCTAAAATTCTTAGTTACCTCATCGTAATATTGGATGTTTGTTTCATTATTAATCATAAAATATTCTATCATGAAACGAACACTTAATTCATTCATCATTTTTGTATTGGCTTTTGGTTTTTTCAATGCAACTTCAATGGAACTCGATAAATATGAAGCCAAAGTTGCAGTGATTAAATTTAAAACCGAAGTTATAGACTATGGCACTATAGAACAAAATTCAGATGGAACACGTTTCTTTTCATTCACCAACGAAGGTGATGCACCACTGTTAATCACAAAAGTAAAAACCAGTTGCGGTTGTACTGTACCAAGTTATTCAAAAGTACCCATTCTTTCTGGCGATTCAGGCGAAGTAGAGATTAAATACAACACTAATAAACTTGGGGCTTTCACTAAAACCATAACAGTAATATCCAATGCCGAAGGCGGAAATAAAATCTTAAAGATTAAAGGAAACATCATCGCTTCATAATAATCAACACCATATGAGCCTAACAGCGTCTTTTGTTAGGCTTTTTTAATATCACCAATCATGAAATTACACTTAACTATGGCCGTAGCTTTCTTGCTATGCCTACAAGTAAATGGGCAACAACTCAATGTTGAAATCACTGAAAACACGACAACACCTTACCTACTTGGAAGAATTGATAGATCAGGATTAGAATTGGATAATTACAAAACTTGGTTTTCAAAAAACTACGAAAACTATGGTATAAACACAGCACTCACCAATCAATTTGCTTCAGATTTAAAAGAATACAACATTACACTATTTATGGGTACGTGGTGTGGAGACAGCAAAAGAGAAGTTCCGCGATTTTATAAGATTCTTGAAGCCTGTAATTTCCCTATGGATCAACTCACAGCAGTAGCATTAAGCAGACAGCCTGATATGTACAAGCAAAGTCCACAACACGAAGAAGCTGGACTTAATATTCATCGGGTACCAACATTTATTTTTTATAAAAATGGTGAAGAAGTAAATCGTATTGTTGAAGAACCTGTTCAATCTCTTGAAGATGATATTCTAGACATTGTCACAGGTAACGACTACAAATCCAATTACCAAATTGTAGCTATTGTTGACGATATCTTGAAGAAAAAAGGGGTTAAAGGTTTAAAAAGAAAGCACGAGAAACTATTTAGAAAACATAAGGACAAGGTTAGTAGCATGTTCGAGTTAAATACCTATGGTCGTATCTTGTATGGTATTAATCGTATCGATGAAGCTATTTCTGTATTTACACTAAATACTAAAATGTTTCCAGATGAGCCAAGAACCTATATGAGTTTAGCCAATACGCTTGGGGTTACAGGGCAAAAAGAAAAAGCTATCAAAGTATTAGAAGACGCAATTAGTCTTCATCCCAAAAATGAAGATCTAAAAGCAAATTTAGAGGTCATTAAATCAAATTAAAAAGCTATTCTCCAATTCTATCAAATAATGTAATTTTGCATTTCTAAATAAACCAGAATGCAACTTTCAGAACAAGAATTAGTAAGACGCGAAAAGTTAGACAGATTAAGAGCCTTAGGAATTAATCCTTATCCAGCCGATTTATTTCCAGTAAACCATACTTCTAAACAGGTCAAATCGGATTATGAAGAAGGAAAACAGGTGATTGTTGCTGGTCGATTAATGGTGATTAATATTCAAGGAAAAGCGTCCTTTGCGCAATTACAAGATAGTGAAGGTCGTATTCAAGTTTATTTTAACAGAGACGAAATCTGTCCTGGAGAAGATAAAACCTTATACAATGAGATTTTCAAAAAACTAATTGACCTTGGAGATTTTATAGGTATTGAAGGTAAACTTTTCACCACTAAGGTTGGCGAAAAAACTGTAATGGTGAAAGCTTTTAAACTTTTAAGTAAGGCCTTAAAACCGCTACCTATTCCTAAGCAAAAAGATGGCGTAACTTATGATGCCTTTACTGACCCTGAGCAACGTTACAGACAGCGCTATGCAGACTTAGCAGTAAACCCACATGTTAAAGACGTTTTTATAAAGCGCACTAAGCTTTTTAATGCCATGCGTCAATTCTTTAATGATGCAGGTTATTTTGAGGTAGAAACTCCTGTTTTACAACCGATAGCAGGAGGTGCTGCGGCACGTCCTTTTGTTACACATCATAATAGTTTAGATATTCCGCTTTACATGCGTATTGCTAATGAGCTGTACCTGAAAAGACTTATCGTTGGTGGTTTTGATGGCGTATATGAGTTCTCGAAAAACTTCAGAAACGAAGGTATGGACAGAACCCACAATCCTGAATTTACAGCGATGGAGATTTATGTCGCTTACAAGGACTACAACTGGATGATGGATTTCTGTGAAAAGCTATTAGAGCATTGTGCAATAACTGTTAACGGGACTACTAAAGCGACTTTTGGTGACTATGAAGTGGACTTTAAAGCCCCTTACAAGCGTATTTCAATGCGCGATTCTATATTAGAATTCACAGGATTTGATATCTACGGAAAATCAGAATCTGAAATTAGAACGGCTGCCAAAAGTATGAACATCGAGGTAGATGATAGCATGGGTAAAGGTAAACTCATCGATGAGATTTTTGGCGAAAAATGCGAGGGTAATTATATCCAACCAACGTTTATAACTGACTATCCAAAAGAGATGAGTCCGTTATGCAAAGAACATAGACAAAACCCAGAATTAACAGAACGTTTTGAGCTTATGGTTTGCGGTAAAGAAATTGCCAATGCCTATTCAGAACTTAATGATCCGATTGATCAACGCGAACGTTTTGAGCATCAATTAGAATTGGCTAAAAAAGGTGATGATGAAGCCACTGGAACTATTGATTATGACTTTTTGAGGGCCTTAGAATACGGTATGCCTCCTACTTCAGGAATGGGAATTGGCATGGATCGCTTAATTATGTTTTTAACTAATAATCAGAGCATACAAGAGGTTCTATTTTTCCCACAAATGCGTCCAGAGAAAAAACAAGTTACTTTAAGTGATAATGAAAAAGCCATATTCGAAATCTTAAAGACGCAAAAGCGTATGGATTTAAATGAGTTAAAATCACAATCTGGTCTTAGTAATAAGGGATGGGATAAAGGCATTAAAGGATTAGCTAAACATGGTCTTACTAAGGTTGAGAAGACTGAAGAGGGGCTCTTTGTGGAAATTCTATAAGTAGATATACTTAATTTTTAGTTAAGGTTAACTGAAGCCTAAATGTGGTGTGCCTTGTTATTTCTTTCATTTTTAGTATTTTCACGATGCTATATAAGAAATCAATCGCCCAAAAATGAAAAAATCTCTTAGTCTCCTACTTATTATTGGATTATATTCTTGTAGTAAAGATGATTCGATAACAACAGCTAAAGATCCATTAGTTGTTGCAGAATTTAAGACCAACCTTTCTGAATTAAACCTTTATAAGGGGAATTTAAGCGCCCTTAATATTACCTCTAGAGCATTTGAATATGAAATAAACACACCTTTATTCTCCGACTATTCACACAAACAGCGCTTTATTGCTTTACCAGAGGGCAAATCGTTGGAGTATGATGGCAATGGCCTCCCTATTTTCCCAGAGAATACGGTTATTGCTAAAACATTTTTCTACAATATCGATGAGCGTGATGAATCCATAGGGAAAACCATTATAGAAACACGAATTCTTATTAAGATCAACGGTTTATGGGAAAGTGGAGATTATAAATGGAATAGCGACCAATCTGATGCTATTTTAGACCTAAATGGAAGTACGGTACCTATCACATGGATCAATGCTAATGGACAAAGCAAAAGTATTGATTATGAGATTCCATCTAATACTGATTGCTTTACATGTCATCAAACCTTTGATAATCTCACTCCTATAGGCCCAAAGCTTCGTAATTTAAACTTTACAATCGATGGCACCAACCAACTTGACCAATTTATTAATGCTGGCTATTTAACTGGCATCACTAACAGTACTGAGGCCAGCAATGTGGTAAATTGGCTTGACAGTAGTGCTTCTCTAGAAAATAGAGCACGCGCCTATTTTGATATCAATTGCGCGCATTGTCATGTTCCAGGTGGGCACTGCGCTGACCAATCGAGTTTGAATTTAGACTACGAAACACTGTTCACTGATTCACAAATTTTTGAACGCCGTTTCAGTATTTCAATCAGAATTTCTGATCATGTCGAAGGCTTTAGTATGCCATTCATTGGAACGACAATGACTCATATTGAAGGTGTAGACTTGTTGCAAGAATTTCTTGACACCCTTTAAGAATCACGTTAAATAAATACTAAAGTCGACCTTGCCTTTGAAAGATTCTCAGTAGAATCCGTATTTTCATGCAAATTTTTTAAAACCGACACAAAGTGAAACGACAATCCATTAAGCTACTTTTTGTAGTTTCAGCTTTTTTAGTTTTTGCGTCATGTAAAACTGCCGAAAAAGCGAGTAAATCAAAAAAAGGAAGTGCAACTACTGCAATGGCAAAACCCCCTGCAAAAAAACCTAACAAAAACGATCCTAAGCCTTACAACAAAGTCATAACCAAAGATGCCAAAAGTGATGCAGGATTATTTACAGTTCATACTTTAAACGATAAATTTTTCTATGAGATTCCAGATTCTCTTTTTGATAGAGAAATGTTGATGGTCACTCGTATTGCCAAAACTGCCAGTGGACTTGGTTTCGGTGGAGGAAAGCAAAATGAACAAGTCCTGAGATGGGAAAGAAAAGGTAAAAAAGTTATTCTTAGGGTTGTATCGTACAACGTTACAGCGGCTGATTCTTTACCCGTAAATGAAGCTGTTAAAAATTCAAATTTTGAGCCAGTACTTTACACCTTCCCAATTAAAGCATACAGCAAAGATTCTACAAGTACGGTAATCGATGTTACACCTTTATTTGATAAAGATGTAAAATCATTAGGATTACCACAATTTAGAAGAACCCCATATAGAGTTACCCGTTTAGAGGCTAACAAATCTTTTATTGAAAGTGTTAAGAGTTACCCAAGAAATATTGAAGCACGTCATGTGAAAACTTACGCAGCAGGACGTCCACCTTCTAACTCTAGTACTGGAAGTATTTCTATTGAGATTAATAATTCTATGATTTTGTTACCAGATAATCCAATGAAGCGTCGTTATTTTGATGAGCGTGTTGGTTGGTTTACTAGCAGTACAACGGATTACGGATTAGGAGATCAAAGAAGTAAAACTTTAACTTATCTTGACAGATGGAGATTAGAGGTTAAAGATGAAGACATTGAGAAATTTAAGCGTGGAGAACTTGTAATTCCGAAAAAACAAATTGTTTATTACATCGACCGTGCTACACCAGAAAAGTGGAGGAAATATATAAAGCAAGGTATTGAAGACTGGCAAGTTGCCTTTGAAGCTGCTGGCTTTAAAGAAGCTATCATTGCTAAAGATCCACCAAGCGTTGAGGAAGATCCTGAATGGACACCAGAAGATGTAAGATATTCTGTTGTACGTTACTTAGCGTCACCAATTCCAAACGCTAATGGACCTCACGTAAGTGACCCAAGAACAGGTGAAATCTTAGAGAGTGATATTAATTGGTACCACAACGTAATGTCTTTGTTGAGAGGATGGTTCTTTGTACAAACGGCAGCCATCAATCCCGAAGCACAAAGTCCTGAGTTTAAAGATGAAGTTATGGGACGATTAATCCGTTTTGTATCTGCACATGAGGTAGGGCACACGTTAGGATTACCACATAACATGGGTAGCAGTGTTGCTTATCCTGTCGAAAAATTAAGAGATGCAGAATTTACTCAAAAGAATGGTACTGCACCTTCAATAATGGATTACGCACGTTTTAATTATGTGGCACAACCAGGTGACGAAGGCGTGGCATTAATGCCTAACATTGGACCTTACGACAAATATTCTATTGAATGGGGTTACAGACCTATCCTAGATAAATCTTCAGAGGATGAAAAAGCCACCTTAATCAAATGGATCACAGACAAAGCTGGTGATCCGGTTTATCGATTTGGACATCAGCAAGTTGGTGACATCCATGATCCTAGCTCGCAAACTGAAGACCTTGGTGATGATGCCATGTTAGCAAGTGACTACGGAATTAAGAACTTAAAGCGTATTGTTCCAAACTTAATTGAATGGTCAACTAAGGCTGGCGAAGACTACGCTGATTTACAAGAAATGTATGGCCATGTAGTATCGCAATTTAACCGTTACATGGGTCATGTCGCCAACAATATCGGTGGTGTTTATGAACACTATAAGGCCGCAGGGCAAGAAGGCGTTGTTTATACTCCTGTAGCCAAAGACCACCAAAAACGTGCTATGGATTTCTTACAAAAACAATTATTTGAAACTCCAGAATGGTTACTTGATAAAGATATTTTTGATCGCATTGAATATTCAGGATCTGTAGATAGAATTAGAGGTATTCAAGCACGAGCCCTTAATACAGTTGTGAGCTTAGGTAAGATGCAACGATTAACTGAAGCACATACCTATGACAGCAATGCCTATGCCTTAACGGACATGATGAGAGACTTACGTCGCGGAATTTGGAGTGAATTACGCACAGGTAAAAAAATAGACACCTACCGCCGTAATTTACAACGTGCTCATATTGATCGTTTAGAATATTTAATGACGGCTAAAAATCAAAGTGGAAGAACATTCAGCCCATATGTAAAAGCCACTGCTGTTAATACAAGTCAATCTGATATTAGAGCGGTTGTAAGAGCAGAATTAAAAACATTACGTTCACAATTACGTAATGCTCGTGGTGGAGATGCAATGAGTCGCATTCACATTGCAGATGCGATAGAGCGTGTTAATAATATTTTGGATCCTAAATAATCCATACTTAATAGATTAAATAAAGGCTTCAATTCTTATTGAAGC
>NZ_JABSST010000072.1 GCF_013213975.1 Winogradskyella sp. | reverse complement strand
ATATTGCTATTTTTTTTAATCCTGAAACGGATATTGACATCACATAAAATACAGGAATTAACCACAGTATCTGGGCATAGGTAGCGGTTCTGGATTGTATTATAAACAAGGTGACCACCCAAATGGACAATAGTGCAAAGTAGCTAGTCTTTTTTGTAAAACTTAATGAAACAGCTATACCTAAGACTATCGATTTGTAAAGCCACTTAAGAGCAAAATATAGCTGTTCAATATTAAAATATGCCTCAGGAATATAATACATATCTTTCACAAAAAGTGTTTTTAAAAACACATCCATAGACTGAGCATTGTATTGAAAATTCACCGTGCTTTTATTTTTAATCGCATTAGGCATCACCTCAAAAATATAGGTTTCCCATATTGAGGTTCCAGTAATGAATAAGGACATAACTAATAATAGGATGCCTATAGAGATAGCTATCCCAATCCCTTTCCAATTCTTCTTAAACATTAAAGGCAGACCATACAATACAGGAAAAATCTTGAGCAAAGCTGCAAAGGCTAAGAAACTAGCACCAAGACTATGTTTCTGCTTTTCGAAAACATAAAAACTCAACACCACCAAGGCAAATATTAAGAAATAGGTCTGGCCAAATAAAATTTGATTACGCAAAGACACAAAACACAACAGAGGTGCAAGAACTAATAACCATTTAGTGGGTTTACCAAACCTTCTGAGCAATATATATATGGCCAATAGAAACAAAAGGATACTCAAGCCATTAAATAAGACTTTTGAAACGTATGCATTTGAAATTAATGCAAAGGGGTAAAAAAAGGTGCTATTAAAAGGACTATTCAAGTAGAAATCTGCAAGTACATCTTCATAACCTTGAGCCCATATATACTTATTGTAAGCATAGATATCGAACAAAGTTTGCTCAGGTTCTGTACCATAATTTGCAATATGGGCTGGAAAATAACTATTAGAAAAATCGTGCAAAGGAAAAGATAGTGATTTCCAAAAAAAATAAACCATTAACAGAACTAATGGCATAAAACACATAAGGGTCTCTTTATTTTGTTTTAGAAAATCCTTCATCACTTTCGATAAAAGTAATATTAATCACTGATATATATTAAACTCACATAGAAATAACTTAAATTGTAACTTTTGTTATAGAGTGAATACTTAGGTGACAAATCAACAACTAAAAAAATCTGCTTTGCGATTATATCCTGTCGCACTAAATGGTTTTAGAACAATTCTAAACCCATTGCTTGCAATTGGCTTCTCATTTGTAGTTGTAAGATATTTTTCAAAAGAATTATGGGGAAACTTTGTAGAGTACATGCTGTTTTTCTTCATTGCTTCAATAGTGACAAGTTGGGGAAACAAAACCTATTTAATGCGTGCTTTTAGTCAAAACCCTAAAAACATAATAATTGATTGGCAAGAGTTCTTTTTAGCAAGAGTATGGCTTTGTGGAATCTTTGTTATTCCAATACTATTTCTATATCCATCTCATCTGATAGTTTATTTAATTCTGTGGTTATTGAGCTCATTTATTTATAATTCATTTTTAGTCATTATCTACTATAATCGTGATTATATAAAATCAATTAGTATTGAAGTTGTTGGCTTTGTCATATTAGTTGCCCAACTCTATTTTTTAAATGACAGGATAAATTTAGATGTATTAATAAGGAGTTATGCCATTAGCATTGTTATTAAAGTAATGATGTCGATTATATATTACCACAGATTTATACATTTTAAAGAAGTGAAATTCAACTTTAATGTACTCAAGTTGGGATTACCTTTTTTTCTGCTTGCTATCTCAGGGTTTTTGCAATCTAAAATTGATGTTTATGCCTTTAACATTTTCTACGATGGTAAGTTGTTGGGTGAGTACCAGATTATTTCTGGATTCTTTATTTTTTCTCAATCTCTAGTAACGGTCATCCTGTTTCCTTACTTAAAGAATATTTACCGAATGCAGAATAAGACGATTTTAAAGATAAAAAAGACGACTATTACCTATGGTATTTTAATAAATCTTACAATTACAATTTTTATATATTATATACTGCTTCTTTTATTTGATATTAAACTAACTTTAACGCAAGCAATCATAGGATTTTTCGTTGGGCTTCCACCCTATATCTATTCTATGCACGTGTTTTATCTTTTCAAGCAAAAAATGGAACGTAAAGTTGTACAAATTAATATATATTGTTTGAGCCTCAATTTTGTGCTATCACTAGCATTATTGGCTTTAGATTTTGATATAACTGGAGTACTTTTAGCTAATGCAGCAGCCCAAATCTTAGGTATGTATTATTATTTAAACATAAAAATTAATGCTTAAATATTTAAATAAAAAATACCTGCCCGAACATTATATTTTTGCGCCAAGTTGGATTGTCCTTGGTGTTAACAATGTTTGTAATTTACATTGTAAAATGTGCGATGTTGGCACTAAGAATTTAGAAAGCAATTTTGCTCAGAATCTTATTGGTACTCATCCCATTAACATGCCCTTAGATCTCATAAAAAAAATTATTGATCAGACAGCAAAATATTATCCCAAGACTAAAATAGGATATGGATTTACCGAACCTCTTGTATATCCATCCTTAATAGAATCATTAGATTACGCTAACACAAAGCATCTATTTACTTCCATCACTACCAATGCTTTAACATTGAAACAAAAAGCTAAACAATTAGTTGACGTTGGACTAAATGAGTTGTATATTTCTCTAGATGGACCTCAAGATATTCATAACGAAATAAGAGGTCATAAAACATCTTTTCAAAAGGCCTTAGAAGGTATTGAGGAATTATTAAAATACCCGAACCCTCCTAAAATTTCTATTTTTTGTGTCATTACCGAGTGGAACATTGGTTATTTAAATGAGTTTTTAGAGGTTTTTAAAACATATCCGCTAGAACAAATAGGGTTTATGCACACTAACTTTACTCCGCAGCACATTGCGGATAAGCATAACGAAATTTGGGCGCATTCATATCCTGCTACAGCATCTAATATAGATGAAGTTAACATTGATAATTTTGATTTAGAACTACTATGGAATGAAATTGAGACTATTAAAAACAAGAGCTCCAATTACCCAATTACATTCTCACCAGAAATAAGTTCTCTAGACAAATTGAATGCGTTTTATCATAAACCAGAGCAGATTATAGGAAGAATGTGTAATGATATATTTTCTAATATTATGATTAAATCTGATGGCTCAGTGATACCAGCTCATGGTCGATGCTATAATATCGATATAGGAAATATTTACGAAAAGAGCTTAAAAGATATTTGGCATGGTAAAATTATAAAGCAATTTAGGTCAACCGTTTCTAGGAATGGAGGTTTTCTACCCGCTTGCAGTAGATGCTGTAGTGCCTTTAATTAATAATTAAAGTCCTCGTAATATACGACGACTCAAAAAATAATAGTAAGTTTCAATACGTATCTGGAGTTTCTAAGCCATGGAAAACAAAAAAACAATAATTCTATATAACCCAAAGGCGGTATTCTATACAATGCCATTAGCCTTACTGGCCATTGGATCTTATTTAGATTCAAAAAAATATAATATTGTTATTGTTGACGGGCGCTTGGAAAAAGACCCTATGATTAAAATAAAAACACTTCTCCAAAAAAGCCCAATTTGTTTTGCAACCACAGTTTTAACAGGTAACCCTATAAAAGACGCTCTCAAAATTTCTAGAGCAGTTAAAAAAGAGCTACCTGATCTACCTGTTATTTGGGGCGGATGGCATCCCTCATTATTTCCAGAAGACACCTTAAAAGACTCAGCAGTTGATATAGTAGTTAAAGGGCAAGGAGAGGTTACTTTCGCCGAAGTTATTAATCAGCTAGAACATAAAAACTCGTTAAAAGATATAAAAGGAATTTGCTTTAAATCAAATGGAGTCATTCTTGAAAATAAGGAACGAGCCATGGCAAATATTAATACATTTCCGCCTTTAAACTATGATCTAATTGATGTCAATGCCTACATGAATTTAAGTGGTACAAAACAACTAGATTATATTTCATCACAAGGTTGTAGATTTAGATGTTCCTTCTGTGCAGACCCTTTTATGTATAACAGAGGATGGTTTGGATATACACCCGAAAGAATGGTCGATGAGATTTATCATTTATGGAAAAAATATAAATTTAATCATGTCCATTTTCAGGACGAAACATTTTTTACAAACAAGTCTAGAGTCAAAGAATTTGCTTTAGAGCTAATAAATAGAAAACTACCCATTACATGGTTTGGAACCATGAGAGCAGACCAAGGCACAAGATTACCAGAAGACGTATGGGAACTTTGTAAAAAATCGGGCTTAAAAAAAGTTATGATAGGCATAGAGGCTGGGTCACAAGAAATGCTAGACTGGATGCAAAAAGATATTAAAGTCGAACAGATATATGAAGTTGCAGAAAAATGTCTAAGCTACAACATAGCCATTAACTTTAGTGTTATTGTGGGCTTTCCAGATGAACCAAAAGAAAGTATCCTAAAAACCATTGAAATAGTTAAAAACCTCAGAAAAATGAGTAGTGATTTTCACATGGGTATTTTTTATTTTAAACCGTACCCAGGAAATAAAATTGCGGATGAGCTAAAGGAGAAAGGCTATGAGTTTTACAACACCCTAGAAGCTTGGAGTAATTTTGATTACGTAGATAGTAAGAAAAGTGAATGGATGGATGATAATATGATCTCTTTAGTAGAAAATTTTAAGTTTTATCAAAAAATCGCTTATCGAAAATCATCGGCTTTATTATTCTTTCTTCAAAAAATTGCATATTGGAGAATTGAAAACAGCTTTTATGTTTTTCCATTTGAAAGGAAATTGAAGCAATTTTTTATGCCTCAAAAATTATCTTAAATATGGCCCATAAAATTATCATATTTAATCCTCGCAGTGCTGATGCCAAACATAGAATTCCAAATTCTATTTTACAAGTTGGTGCTTCTATTTATGGGCATTATGATTTTACTTTTGTTGATGGCAATTTAGAAAAAGACCCTTGGGGAAAAATTCAGACTTACTTTAAAACAGGAGAATACAAATATTTCTGTAGTACAGTAATGCCTGGACCTCAATTAAAGCAAGCCATTCCGTTCACCAAAAAAATAAAAGAGCAGTTTCCAGAAACAGTAACCATTTGGGGTGGTTATTTTGCCTCCAACCAATATAAGGTCTCTATTGAAGCTCCGTATGTAGACTATATTGTTAACGGTCCTGGCGATGTGACATTTCCTGAACTTCTAAAAACCTTAGAATCTGGTCAGCTAAATGACTTACCCAACATTATGAACCTCATCTATAAAGATGAGAATGGTACTGTAGTGCGCACTAAAAAAGAAAAGCTACTCAATCAGGATAGTTTACCTCAATTACCCTACGCATATCTTAACTCCTTTTACAAGCTCGAGAATTATTTAAGCCGTACTTTTTTAGGTAGTAAGACCTTCTCCTACCATTCTAGCTTAGGTTGTCCATTTACCTGCTCGTTCTGTGCTGTAGTACCTATTTATGAAGGCCGATGGAAAGCCAAATCAGCACAAACCGTATATAATGATGTCAAATACTTTAAAGACAATTACGATATTGATGCTATCGAATTTCATGACAATAACTTCTTTACATCAAGAAAGCGTGTTATAGAATTTTCAGAATTGATTAAAGATGATGGTATTACTTGGTGGGGCGAAGGTCGTATCGACACTATTAATAAATACTCAGATGACGATTTAAAACTTATGAAAGATGCTGGTTGCAAGATGATCTTCCTAGGTGCTGAAACGGGTAATGATGATATTCTAAAACAAATAAATAAAGGCGGTACACAAACGGGACAAGGTATTAAAGACTTCGCAGCACGTTTATATCCTATAGGTATTATCCCAGAATTCTCATTTGTTCTTGGTATGCCGGCCGATACTCCAGAACAAGTGATGGCACAAATTGACTGGGACATTAATTTTATAAAGGAAATTAAGGAGATTAATCCAGACGCAGAGATTATCATTTATCTGTATAGTCCTGTGGCCACAGAAGGTTCAGAATTATACGAGCAAATACAACAGGCAGGTTTTAGTTTTCCTAAAAAATTAGATGATTGGTTAGACCCAGCATGGGAGAATTTTGATTTGCGTAAAAACCCTTTAACACCTTGGTTAACCCCAAAAATGGTAGATCGAATTATGAACTTTGAAACGGTTTTAAACGGTTATTACCCAACAGCATCTGACTTTCGAATTAAAGGCTTTAAGAAAACAGTGTTGCGCTCTATTTCTAAGTTCCGCTATAAGACTGGCATTTATAAATTCCCTTATGAAATTAAAGCACTTCATAAATTATGGAAATATAGACAACCTGAAATTCAAGGATTCTACTCGGAGTAATGAGGGCTATTCTAAAAAAAATAACACATCCATTCTTAAAGTATACGAGTCAAAAGTACTTTAGTAAACCTCGTATCTATGGATTTGAGGGAATTAAAGTTAAGGTAATGCCAGAGGTATTTCCTCCACATTGTACATTGAGCACTAAAATACTCTTAGAGTATTTAAAACCCTTAGACTTAAACGAAAAAACACTATTAGAATTAGGTTCTGGATCAGGAATTATTGCACTATATGCAGCATCAAAAGGTGCAAAAGTTACAGCTTCAGATATTAATACTATTGCACTTACAGCTCTGAAAGAAAATAGCAGTCAAAATGGCTTGGACATTGAAATCGTAGAGTCAGATTTATTTCAAAACATAAAACAGCAGCGTTTTGATTATATAATTATCAACCCACCCTACTATGCAAAGCAACCTAAAAACATAAAAGAACAGGCTTGGTTTTGTGGTGAAAATTTTGAGTATTTTCAAAAGCTTTTTGAAGAACTTACAACTAGAACCGACCACACTATTTTAATGATTTTATCCCAAGATTGCGATATTATGCACATAAAGCATATTGCAAAACAGTGGTCCTTGCATTTAACAATAGAGCAAGAACAAACGAAGCTCTTAGAACAAAATTATATTTTTAGAATTTCCAAAGATGACTAAAGCGTTAAAACATAGTTGGGTTCTATTTAGAAATGTGCTTATTGTATTTTTTATATTGGAAATAGTTTTTGCAATTATTTACAACTATAAGGACAATAAAGTCTATGACGATACCATAGACTTAAAAATCGAAGCCAAGATTCATGATGGAATGTCAGATGATGAAATTCGTGATATGTATCATGAGTTTGTTGATTTGGAAATGCAATGGAAACCTTATATTCATTATGCCCACAAGGCTTATCAAGGTAAATACAACACTATTGATGCTAATGGAAGACGAAAAACGAGTCAATTTGTTAATAGAACAGCTAGAGATACTATAAATATATCTTGTTTTGGTGGCTCAACCATGTATGGTTTTGGATCTGCAGATAGCACTACTATACCATCCTTGCTGTCAAAAGAATTATCCAGACGCTACTCAGAATTGAACTTTAAAGTTGTTAATTATGGTATTTATGGTTTAAATAGGCGGCAAGAGGATATTATTTTAGACAATGAAATTATTAAGGGCAGCATTCCAGACATTGTAATATTTCTCGATGGAGTTAATGAAGTTTTGAGTGCTCATCAAAATGGAGATACTGGTATCCCAACGAACTCTTTTAATAGAAATTTAGAGTTTAATAGTGCCAAAACCTACAAAAAGAAGTTTCTATTATTTCTCCGTTCTAGTTATACTAACCGGTTTATTAAATATGTAAAAAAGAAGTTACGATCTCCATCGACTACTATTAATACAGATAGTCTCTCATTAAAAATTGCTGAAAACTATCGTTTTTTTGCTATGTCTTCTAAATATTACGAAGACACTCATAATATTAGAGTATTTAACTTTATACAACCTACCATGTTTAGTAAAGAATCACTTTCTAGTTATGAAAAAAAATTAGATCCCAAGCAATTGAATTTAAGGGCTATTTATAAAAACACCTATGTCTATTTAAAGAAGGATTCTATTTTAAATAATTTAGCCTCATACAGCGATATCTCTACCGTATTTGATAATACCAAAACCAGTGTTTTTACAGACTTTTGCCATACCACAGAAAAAGGAAATGAAATCATTGCAAAGCAAATTTCAACCGACATTGAAGGCGCCATCATTTCTATAATGAAAGACCCAATAGATTAAAACAACGAATAAATAAAAGGTCCTATTACAGAGTTTTCACTAAAAAGTATAAGTGAAGTTAAAATCACTAGAACAACAACTATTGGGAGTAGCCAAAACTTCTTTTGAGAGATGATGAATTTTATTAAGGCTTTAAAAGTTTTTAATTTACTCATGCTCTAATTTAGCTTAAACTGTCATAATCAATACTCGTCTTTCTATCCGTCCATAAAGGTTTGTAACGCTCTTTTTTATTAAAGAGATTTAAAATTAACACTATTGGTGTAAAAACAAAATAATATATGATGCTCAATACCAAAAAGTTAGTTAGTTTTCCTAATAGTTCACCAAAAAGTAACCACAACAATAATAATGGATAAAATCCCTTTTTAAAAATAACCGTTAAAAGAAAACAACTAAGCGCAGCGATTACCATAAAATATCTTGCAGTATCGAGTTGCCATCCATTCTTATAAACAGAGACACAAAAAAACACTATAAATAACGAGCCTAACAAATACCCAAATTGCTTTTGCTTTTTTGGTGATTTACTGTTCGTATTTACTTTTTTAAAAATAGTATTAATCCAGCTCATAATAATTTGGTGTTAGTAATGTCAATGAAGGATTTGGATTATCGGTTTTGGTGACAACGAAATCTTCTAAAACCAATATATCAATATCGGTTTGAAAAAAGCACTTTAATGCATCTAAAGGAGAGGCAACTATAGGTTCTCCTCTTACATTAAACGATGTATTAATAAGCACCGGACAATTGGTTATCGTCTTAAAGGCTGTGATAACATTATACAAAGCTTCATTATCAGCTTTTGATAGTGTTTGTACTCTAGCCGTACCATCCTCATGTATGCAAGATGGTATGTCTTCTTTTCTAGAACTACTATACGTGTAGGTCATATACTTACTCATAGTACACTCTTCAAACCATTGGTCACTGAAGTCTTCCAAAACAATAGGAGCAAATGGTCTAAATCCCTCGCGCTTTTTAATTCTCAGATTTAGATATTGTTTCATATCCTCAAAAAGCGGACTGGCCAATATGCTTCGATTACCTAAGGCTCTAGGACCAAATTCCATTTTACCTCTAAACCAACCTATAATCATTTTATGACTAAGTGCATTAGCGATATAACTAGATCGCTCTTTATCACTCAGAATATTATATTTCAAATTAAAGGTATCCAGTTGTGTTCTAATAACATCATGAGAATACGATGGCCCTAAATAGGTTTGTATATTTAAAGTCGTATCTAAAATAATCCTAGATTGCTTTGAATAATGATAATATCCTAGATAGGCTGCACCAATGGCGCAACCAGCATCACCAGCTGAAGGTTGAACCCAAAAATTCTTAAATATGCCTTGTTTTATCAACTCACCATTGGCTTTACAGTTTAAGGCTACACCACCAGAAAGACAAAGATTATCTAAGCCTGTAACTTGTTTAGCATAGTTTGCAAGGCATATAATGATATCTTCAATAACTGCTTGAATAGAATTCGCCACATCAAAATAAAAGGCATCCATTTTAGCTTCAGGTTGGCGAGTGTCTTTTCCAAAGAGCTTACAAAAGTTAGAGTTTATAGTAGATATACCGCGCTCAAAAGCAAAATAGTTCATATTTACCTCTATAACGCCCTCATTAGAATAAGATACAATATGGTCTAATATCAGTTGTTTGTAGACGGGTTTTCCGTAAGGAGCTAATCCCATTAATTTATATTCACCAGAATTTACTTTAAACCCACAATACTGAGTAAATGCAGAATATAATAATCCTATGGAGTGCGGATAGTGTTGTTCTTTTAATAGTGTAACCGTATTACCTCTTCCTATAGCTATAGACGTACATGTTTTTTCGCCAACACCATCTATAGTTAAAATAGCACTCTCCTCAAAAGGTGATGTAAAGAAACTAGCAGCAGCATGGGCTTCATGGTGTTCAGAAAAGATAACTTTATCTTTATAGGCCAACTTACTTTTTATAAGGCTCGGTATCCAAAGTTTGGTTTTGGTCCATTCTAATATTGAATTTCTAAAAAATGAAAATGCAAACGGAGCTTCATACTGTAAAGTATTTATAATACGGTCAAACTTTATAAAAGGTTTTTCATAAAAAACAATAAGATCAATATCATCAATGACTAAGTCATTTTGCTTCAGACAAAACTTAATAGCATTAATAGGAAAAGATTTGTCGTGTTTAATTCTGGTGAAGCGCTCTTCTTGGGCTGCAGATTTTAGCTTACCATCAATGAGTAAACAAGCTGAAGAATCATGATATAAAGCTGCAATTCCTATAATGTTCATTCAAATAAGTGCGTCTATTTTCACCTCAAAACAAATATATGTAATAATGACTCTTTATGTTTTGTTTTTCTATTTTGGAATTTTTTCTTCAATTTAAAACATCATCAGTTCTAAAATTAGCTTGTAGCAATAAATTACTTCTTCACTAGTTCAAAATTAAAATCTACCTCAACTTCATTAGATAGTTTATTTGCAACAATCTTAGGAATCTTAATTTCAAAATCTGACACCATTATTTTGAAGCTTCCTGATAAAATAATTTTACCATCAACAAGTTTTGTTGTTAATAATATGTCTTCTAAATCTTTTGTTACTCCATGAAAAGTTAATGATCCATTTACAGAGGCTAAAATCTGTGAAGTGCCCAGACCGTCAAAATTGAAGTTATTTATATTTCCTCTAAAGGTAGCTTTTGGGTACTTGTCGGATTCGGCATAGTTTTCGTTAAAGTGTTCTTCCATTAAGGCGTTTTTAAAGCGAAATGCTTTAACTAAAGCTAAGGCTGCAAATTCACCATTTTCAGTATTTAATATGGCAGTAACGGCATTATTTTTTGCTGCAACTTCTTCAAAAGAAGGTACTGAGGCTTCAAAATCGATAGAACCGGTTTTAGTAAGATATTTACTTTGTCCTAATACACTTAAATTTAGGAAAAGTAGTGCTATAAATGATAATTTTTTCATATTAATATATTTAGTTTTCCATTAAACCTTCTTCTACCCATTGAATAACAAGGTCAATTAAACTTTGTGGTAATCTTGGCCCTCCAGCAGGCATAACAGAACCATCAGTAGCAGAGATACGACCGATTAAGTTTCTGTTTTCAACGGCCTCAACAACATTACTAAAAGTTGTTAATGACATAGGTGCTCCATTTACTGGTGGGTTGTTGTGGCAAACAATACAATTATTATCTATAATTGGTTTAATATTTGTTTCGTAAGTCACAAAATTATCTATAATCACCTGTTCTGTTAAATCGTCTTCACTATTGTAAGAACAACCAGAAAATAATGCTATAATTAGTATAAGTATTAAAGATTTTGATCGCATAGTAATAATTTTTAAAACACTCGACTTAAGTTAAACCCAAAGTAGATGTCACCATCTCCCCAATCTCCAGTTGCTTGACCTAAAAAGCCATTTGTGTTCATGGCTTGAGCATTTGTAAAATGCATTTGAAATACATGGCCTCCGGTTTCTAAATCAAAACCAATAGATAAAGGGTTTTTAAATGGAGAATTATCTGCTCGATTAAGATGCCAGCCATAATCAACATTGATAGACCAGCGCTTACTTAATTTGTGTCTTCCACCTAAGCCAATAGCATATTGAGAGTTGTGTTGATTATCAAAAAACACAAAATTATCATGAAAGAATGTAGGTGCAATTTCTAATGAAAAATTTGAATTTACTTTTCTAGATATTAATAATTGAAATGTATAGCTAAGCCGGTCCGAAAACTCTAGTTTAGGGAGGTTGCCTTCTTCTAATGAACTATTTATCATTACAGAATTATAACCTACAATAGTGAAGGGAAATCCACTTTCTTTCTGTCTTACTAATCTATATTTGGCCGAAGCTTCATATATTTTTTGAAATGAACTTCTAGACACCCCAACGTTAAAACTGTCACTAATTCCATAAACAAAATTAATTAGGGTGACTGCATCATCCAGCCCAAAAAAGCTATCAAACCCATTTTCTATGCTTCCAAATCTGTGTGCTATAATAAGTGTGAGTTCTTTTTTTGCGACGAGTTTGGTTGATTCAAAATTTACGACCTTAAGACCTTTAAATGCTGCGGTGGCATAATTATTTCCGAGATCATTAGTATCTATTTCGTCTAATAGGTCATCTTGAGCAATCACAGAGATGCTTATTAAAAATAACAGTAATGTTAAGTAATGTTTCATTTGTCTATTTAATTGATTTAATCAATAGGTGTCTTAGTTTGTTATCTAGATCTTTTAAGATTTAATTTATTATGGTGCATTGGTCTAGCTTCACTTGTTCTAATAGATCATCGTAACCAATAACACGGCCTTTTATTTTAATAGCAGAATTTTTGCTTTTGCTGGTTGGTAATGCCACTCTAAATTGACAAAATACACTATCATCAATAGTAAGCTCATTGCTTGAAATTTCTGTTACCCTTCCTGAAACTTCAATTGTTTTATTCAAATATTTTTGTTCAGCTGTAGTTGCATTTTCAGAAAACTGAAGTGCTATTTTCGAGGAAGGCATTGAAAATTCAGCAGCTTCACTTTCAATATCTCTATGATCTTGATAAATGTAATTGTAACCTATTACTGCAGCAATTATCAAAAGTCCAAATATTACAATCCCTTTACGCATTTTCAATGTTTTTAATTACAGCTATTTCTGTATTGTAGGCGATCATCGTTTCCTACAATCAGATTGATTTCTGTAGCATTACTGCAAGTCTTGACTTCTTGTAAAATCCAATTATTATTGCACAGTGGTAGTGCTGGGACATCTATTATTATTTCTAAATTATTGGCAGATCCTGAGGCAGTCCATGTTCCCAAAACTGTTGTAGTATTCCAAAATACAGACATGCTACCATCAGTGAAAAAATTAAAATTGTAGCCTTCATAATTATAATCATAATCTGTGGAATTTCGCTTTAATCGATTAACATTCCAATCGGAACAGCTTGTTAAAAGATCCTCTACAGCGGCCGTTGTGCACTGGTTACAATCATCATCGCTATAATCGTAATCGTCATCTTCATCACAGATATTAATCGCTGCAGTTATTGTTGATTCGAGCATCGGAAAATTTGATATGCTTGATTGGGACCCGTCTGATAAGGTTACTATGAGTGGGAAATCCATGGTTACTATGGTAGTCTCATCAATAGCTCGAACAAATGAAAATAGTTGTGCATCATTTACCAGTGTTGTTGTATTTAGAAGTTCATTATTTGGGTTAAATGTTGAGGCTGACAACGGATAATTAAAATCGACACACTCAATGTCATTATCTTCCTCATTTTCACCATTACAATTGCTAGAAAAACTATTGAGTTCTTCTAGACTGCTAACAGTTGTTACCGAAAAATCTTCGAAGATAATATCAATCGGGAAGGTTATGTTTAAGGTGTCAATGTCAGCATCTGAAGCATCAAAAACACATTCAATCACAGCATAATCTTCTTTCGAATTTATAATGATAGTTTCACCATTAGCACTTACTGAATAAGGGAAAGCAATATCAAAACAATTTGCTCTGTCCACAATATTATCAATAGATCCATCATTAGCTGTAGTTCGTTCTATGAGATCAGAAACAATTGAATTAGATTCTAATATTTCATCTTCAGGAGTTTGAATTAATACTGTCTCTTCCTTTCTACACGAACAAAAGATCAATAAAAATACAAATAGAAATGTTAGTGTTTTTAAATTCATAACGGCTTATTTATCATGCCATTTAATATACAACAACTAACTTTTAAAAACTACTGAACTATTTTAAAAAAATTATTTCAATACCTTTATACAAACTAATTAATCTTGCCTAAAGACTTATCCGATAATATTTGCAAAGAGGCAGCATTTGAGCGTGTTTATAATAAGTACTCAAATGATGTTCATGATTTTTTGTATTACAAGTACGGAGCGCAATATAATCCAAGAGATAAGGTACAAGATGCATTTATTAAGTTGTGGGATAATTGTAAACAGGTAACCTTTGCAAAGGCAAAATCATTTTTATTTACCGTTGCAAATAATATGATGCTGAACGAAATTAAGCATCAAAAAGTGGTTTTAAAACATCAAAAACTAAAACCAAAGCATTATACAAATGAAACTCCTGAGTTTGTATTAGAACAAGAGCAATATTTAGAAAAGTACAATACAGTTTTATCAAAATTAAAAGAAGAGCAGCGTGTTGCATTTTTGTTAAGTAAAGTAGAAGGTAAGAAGCACAGTGAAATTGCAGACATGTTAGGAGTAACTCAAAAGGTGGTAGAGTATAGAATTTATACTGCTTTTAATATCCTAAAAACAGAGCTTGAAAATTTTAAAATAAAATAATCAGGAGAATTTAGTTTTAGGTTGTTATATAATTAATGAGATAATTTATGGCTGAGGACGATTTATTAAAAAAATGGTTAAATAATGAACTTTCAGATGCCGAAATGGTGGCATTTAGTAAGCGCGAAGATTATGCCATTAATAAAAATATTATTGAAAAAGCCCTACACTTTAAAGCATCTGAGTTTTCCAAGGTTAAAGATTTTGAAAGCTTTAAGCAGACCTATCAAAATAGATCACAAGTACGTTCTATACAGTGGTTTAAACCGCTTCTGAGAATTGCCAGTGTTGTGGTTATTGCTTTAGCTGTATACTTCACTTGGTTTATGAATGATGGTTTGATAGAAAAGCAAACATTGTACGCAGAGACAAAAACAATTGAGCTTCCAGATTTGTCTTCTGTAACTTTAAATGCTGACTCTAAGATTTTTTATAATGAAGAAAGTTGGCAGGACGCACGAAAATTAAATTTAGTAGGTGAGGCTTACTTCAAGGTTGCAAAAGGTACGACCTTCGATGTGATAACTGATAATGGCACGGTAACCGTTGTTGGAACAGAATTCAATGTTAAAAGTCGAGATAAATATTTTGAGGTGATTTGTTATGAAGGAATTGTTAGAGTAGTTTCGGATACCATAACGCGTCAATTAAAGGCTGGCAATACCTATCGTATTTTAAATAATTCGTTTTCTGAAGCTAAATCTACAGATATAGCGCCTCAATGGTTAGACCAAAGAAGTCGATTTAAAGCCGTTCCATTAGGCGAGGTTATTTCTGAATTAGAACGTCAATACAATGTTAAGGTGAGTGTTAAGACTACCGATTCAGAACGACTATTTACTGGTGGATTTTCGCACGATAATTTAGAAAATGCCCTTTCTGCTATTACGCAACCAATGAATTTAAAATTTGAGATTAGTTCATCCAACCAAGTACTAATTCATGGCAATAAAGATTAGACGGTACATTATATTACTGTTTTTAAGCTTCATTTTCAATTTTTTTGTTTATTCTCAAACCACTGAGGATAAGCAGTCCCTGTCGGCTGTATTTAGCATTTTGGAAGAGCGATTTAAGGTACAATTTAATTATGCGGAAGATTTAGTGTCTGAGATTAAGATCATTTCTCCCGATGATGCATTATCCCTTGAGGGTACATTAGTTTATTTAGAATCAGTTACTAATTTCTCATTTCAAATTATAGCAGATAATACCATTTTGGTTCTGGCTAATCCAACACCATTTACCTTACAAGAGCTTTCTGAAGTTATGGTTTCGGGTTATATCGTAAAAGGTATTAATAAACTTAGTAATGGTTCCTTTGAAATAGATATTTCAGATTTTGATATTTTACCAGGTTTAGTAGATACCGACGTACTTCAAGCTGTGCAAGCATTTCCAGGAATACAAAGTATTAATGAAACGGTGTCTAATATTAATATTAGAGGAGGTTCGCATGATCAGAATTTAATTTTATGGGACGATATTAAAATGTACCAATCAGGACATTTCTTTGGGCTTATATCGATGTTTAACCCTCAAATAACCCAACGTGTTTCCTTAACAAAAAATGGATCTGGTACAGAATTTACAGATGGTGTTTCAGGAATAATTTCCATGCAATCCGATAGGGAAGTTACCAAGGCATTTAAAGGAAATATTGGTGTAAATTTTATCGATGCTAATGGTTTTGTAGATGTTCCGTTAGGTGATTCCTCACTACAAATTGCGGCTCGAAAATCTATAAGTGACTTTACTGAAACACCAACCTACAATAACTTTTTTGAACGTATCTCCCAAGATACAGAAGTCGAAAATAATGCTACGAGTATTATTAATTCTGATAAAGCCTTTGATTTTTATGATATGTCCTTGCGTTGGATTTATAGAATAAACGATAAGGAAGAATTGCGCGTTAATTTCATCAATGTAACCAACGAATTGGTGTTTAATGAAAATGCTACAATTGATAGTGTTGAAGATTCAAGAGAGAGTAGTCTTAGCCAAAATAGTATTGCTGGATCTGTAGCCTACAGTCGAATTTGGAATGATAAATGGCTAACAACGTTCGAAGGCTATGAAACAGACTACAAGTTAAAATCTATAAATGCAAATCTCTTAGATTCTCAGCGATTCTTGCAAGAGAATAAAGTATCGGAAACAAGTTTAAAGCTAAAAGTAGACTATAAGATTAATGAGCACTTTAACTTACTTTCAGGATATCATTTTGTTGAAACTGAAATAACGAATCTGGATGATGTAGATGTACCACGCTTTAAATTGCTAATTTCTGAAGTAGTTAGAACGCATGGTATTTTTTCGCAATTGTATTATAAATCAAAAGATAAGAACACCAATATCACTTCTGGTTTAAGGTATAACTATATCGAGAAGTTTGGCAAGCGTTTGTTAGAACCACGATTTAGTCTATCTCATAAATTTCTAGATCATTTTTCTGTTGAGGTTTTGGGCGAATTTAAACATCAAAATGCATCACAGATTATTAATTTTCAGAACGATTTTTTGGGAATAGAAAAACGAAGATGGCAACTCTCTAATGATAGAGATATCCCAGTAATAAAGAGCAGACAAGTGTCTTTGGGAGTGTCTTATGATAAGAGTGGATGGTTGTTTAGCGCTGAAACGTACTTTAAAAAAGTGCAGGGTATTACCACACAAAGCCAAGGTTTTCAAAATCAATATGAGTTTGTAAGAACTAGCGGTTCAAATGAGGTTAAGGGAATTGATGTTTTAATTAGAAAACGTCTTGATAGATTTAATTCTTGGTTAAGCTATTCGTTTATGGATAGTGAATACGAGTTTAAGGACCTTGCAGAAAATACATTTCCGAGTAATTTCAATATCAGACATGCAGTTACCTTAGGTACAAATTATTCATCGAATCGATTAAAATTATCGGCTGGATTAAATTGGAACTCCGGACGACCAACAACACAACCGGTTATCAATAATGCTATATTGAATGGTGAGATTAATTATGAAAGCACAAATACCTCCGAACTAAAGAGCTATTTAAGAGTCGACCTTTCTGCCTTATATGATTTAAAACTAAGTGCTAAAACTAAAGCTAATTTAGGGTTGTCCATATGGAATGTTCTCGATCGAGAAAATATAATCAATAGTTTTTACCGCATTAGTAACGATGAAGTTACAGAAATCCAACAACGATCTTTAGGCATAACTCCTAATGTCGTTTTTAGGGTTAACTTCTAGGTTCCTTAGAAGAAAATT
>NZ_JABSST010000071.1 GCF_013213975.1 Winogradskyella sp. | reverse complement strand
ACACTATAATCAAAATCTATCTAATTAGATTTTACCATCTTCACTGGTACTTTGAAAGATTTTTTATTCCCTAGAGTTGAATTTTCAACTTTCTTGTAGTTAAGGCGGCTTTTTATGTACTGCTCAACCTTTTCATTATCTGTGTCTACAGATAATACTACCATTTCGTCATCGCTATTGATAAAAATATCAACAACAGCATCAACTTCTTGGTCTAACTGAAAATCTGGATTTTTCAATAATTCACCAACGGACTTACTAATAGATGTAGACGCTGCAGTTTTAATCGGATTTGTAGTTGCAGAAACAATACTTCCAAAAGCCATGGCTACAACTAAAACTAAAATTTTTAAATTCTTCATAATTAATCGTTTTTAATGATTGACACTTAAAAGACGACTATTACACTCAGGAGTTACAAGAGTTAACACTGTTTAACGTTGGTTGGGAAATTTTAACACTGCTGCGACTAATCCCAAGTAACATAGCATGTTTATCCAATAGTTATAAAAACCTTAATACGTAAGGTTACATATATAAGCCCATTACCTAAACCTTAACTTTACAAAAATAAAAACCAAATCTAGTCTTATGAAAAAGATATTCTTATCCTTATGCGTCTTATCATTATTAATTATTACAAGCTGCAATAATAATGATGACGATAATGGCTCAACCGACCCTGTAGACCAATTGCCACCTGCAACACAAACTGGTGAGAATACAGTTGGATTTCTAATAGATGGAATTCCAATATCTGTAACAAATTCTAACCACATTGGTGCCTTCTTTCAACAAGGCCAATTACAGATTGGATTTGGATATGAAGATGATTATATGGACTTGTCAATTAGCATATTGGCTAATAGTCCTCTAGCTGTAGATACAAATTATTCACTTGTGAATAATTCACTTGTGGTCAAAACAAATGATGATACAAACTGTTTTTATGATATTGATGATACCCTTGAGGGAATAGTACGATTTACAAACATCGATGAAACTAACTTTATAATTTCCGGTTTTTTTGAATTTACTACCGTTACAGAGGGTTGTGACACCATTAATATAACAGAAGGTCGCTTTGACGTTCAATATGCACCATAATATTTTTTAACTATTAATCTTAAAAAAGTCAGTGTATAAAAAAAGCTCTCAACATGAGAGCTTTTTTACTTTATATAATATAAAACCTTAGCTTAATACTTCTTGTACCTTATCTGCAGCTTCTTGGAATTCTGTTGCACTGAGTACATCTAAACCAGAATTATCAATGAGTTCTTTAGCGATATCTGCATTGGTTCCTTGTAAACGTACAATGATTGGCACACTAATATCTCCAATATTTTTGTAAGCATCTATAACACCTTGAGCAACACGATCACAACGTACAATACCACCAAATATATTAATAAGGATAGCTTTTACGTTAGGATCTTTTAAGATGATATTAAAGGCTGCCTCTACTCTAGCAGCGTCGGCTGTACCACCTACATCAAGGAAGTTTGCAGGCTCACCACCAGCCTGTTTAATTAAATCCATTGTTGCCATGGCTAATCCAGCTCCATTTACCATACACCCAACGTTACCATCAAGGTCTACGTAATTTAAGCCTAGTTCACCAGCTTCAACTTCGATAGGATTTTCTTCACGCTTATCTCTTAAGGCTGCTAAATCTTTATGTCTAAATAAGGCATTACCGTCTAAAGTTACTTTAGAATCTACAGCCATGATTTTGTCATCACTTGTTTTTAATACTGGATTAATTTCAAATAACGATGCATCAGATTTTACATAGGCCATATATAATGCAGAAACAAACTTAGTCATTTCTTTAAACGCTGTACCTGATAATCCTAAATTAAAGGCAACACGACGCGCTTGGAAAGGTAACAAACCTAACGCTGGATCTATTTCTTCAGTAAAGATTAAATGTGGAGTCTCCTCTGCTACTTGCTCGATGTCCATTCCACCTTCAGTCGAATACATGATCATATTACGTCCATTAGCTCTATTTAATAGCACAGACATGTAATATTCTTCCGGTTCATTATCACCTGGATAGTAAACATCTTCTGCAATTAAAACTTGATGTACTTTTTTACCTTCTGCAGAGGTCTGAGGTGTAACCAGATTCATTCCGATGATCTGACCTGCTAGTTCTTTTACTTCATCAAGGTTTTTAGCTAGCTTTACTCCACCACCTTTTCCGCGTCCACCTGCATGAACTTGCGCTTTAATGACATGCCAGCCAGTACCAGTTTCTTCAGTTAATTGTTTCGCTGCTGAAACGGCTTCATCGGCACTCTGAGCGACAATACCTCTCTGAATGCGAACTCCAAAACTGCTTAGTAATTCTTTTCCTTGATATTCGTGTAAATTCATAATAAATAATCTATTTCTAGTTCCATAGAGTTATAGAAAACTCTGGTTTATTTTGTGGCACAAAAATACACATACCCTTTCGTTATACCAATAAAAATAATTTGATTTTTTGAGAACTTAGGTCTTATATAAATTCAGACTTTATTTAAGTTCTTTACGATTGAAAAAGCACTATCTACAACATTATCTTCAACGACAATAGTAAATTCATTTGTAGTAGAGATAACCTCATAAAGTGGTACATTTTGCCAAGCTAATCGTTTGAGAATCTGATAATACAAACCTGCAATTTTGGTATTATTTTTTGGAAGAATTAAACTTATCGCTGACAAATTTTCTTTTAACTGAAGACACTCTTCCCCTTGAAAGCAATCGAGCACATTTTTTTTCTCACTACTTGATATAATTATATTACTCTCTAGAATACCTCTTGTAAAAGTGTAGAAAATATGAGGTTTGTTTTTAATCTCATTCAATATTTTGGCTTGACTATCGATTAAACTATTTGAATTTCGAAAGGTAAAATCACTCAAATTTGAACGTAAGGTAATATCACCAAGCTGTTCAAGAAGTGTATTTAATTTATAATAAGGCTTGCTTATGGTTAATTTGTCCTTGTATCGTCGTAAAGCCATCATAATAGCACCTGTTTTAACAGGACGGCCTAATTGCTCGGACACATCATTTTGCAAAACACTGGCTAAGGCTGAGTAATTAATGATTTCCTTAGAAATGGCTTCTTCTAAAAAAGGCTGTTCTAGTACAATATTTTCGACACAGGATGCAATCGTTCTCATAATTGGCTTTTGTTAATTATTTAACAATGTGTGCAAATTTAGTAAATTATGTTTATATAATTTCTAAACCTAAGGCTTCATCTTAAGTTTGCGCCTCAATTAAGGAACCCACAACAAAATGAACAACAGAACTCTTTTAAACATTGCTAAGGAATTTGGAAGCCCTGTTTATGTCTATGACGCTGATACCATTATAAACCAATATAAGCGTTTGACCAGCGCTTTCAGCAAAGTAAACAACCTAAAGATAAACTATGCTGTTAAGGCTTTATCTAACATTTCAGTTCTTAAATTATTCAATTCACTAGGATCTGGTATAGATACCGTTTCTATACAAGAAGTTCAGTTAGGACTTAGAGCTGGGTTTAAACCTGAAAATATCATCTTTACACCGAATGGTGTTTCTCTTGAAGAAATTGAAAATGTAGCGAAACTTGGAGTTCAAATTAACATAGATAATCTTTCAATTTTAGAGCAGTTCGGGACAAAGTATCCAAATATACCTGTTTGTATTCGTATTAATCCGCATGTAATGGCAGGTGGAAATACAAATATTTCGGTTGGTCACATTGATAGTAAATTTGGTATTTCGATACACCAAATTCCACTATTACTGCGCATTGTAGAAAACACAGGTATGCACATTAATGGTATACATATGCATACAGGAAGTGATATTTTAGACATCGATGTTTTTCTTTATGCGAGCGAAATTTTATTTGAAACTGCCAAGAACTTTAAAAACTTAGATTTTATTGACTTTGGTTCTGGATTTAAAGTACCATATAAATCAGATGATATTGAAACGAATATTGAAGAATTAGGTAAAAAACTATCTAAAAGGTTTAATGAATTCTGCAAATCCTATGGAAAAGATTTGACCTTAGCCTTCGAGCCTGGTAAATTCTTAGTGAGCGAAGCTGGTGTATTCCTAGCAAAAGTAAATGTGGTTAAGCAAACTACATCTACAGTGTTTGCTCAGGTCGATTCTGGATTTAACCACCTCATTAGACCAATGCTTTATGGTTCGCAGCATGACATTTTAAACATTTCAAATCCAAAAGGAAGAGAACGCTTCTATTCAGTGGTAGGTTATATCTGTGAAACGGACACCTTTGCAAATAACAGACGGATTAATGAAATTAATCAAGGTGATATTTTATGTTTTAAAAATGCTGGTGCATACTGTTACTCTATGGCAAGTAATTATAATTCGCGCTATCGTCCTGCAGAGGTTTTAGTTTATAAAGGAGAAGCCCACCTCATAAGAAAGCGTGAAACCTTTGAAGATATTCTTAACAATCAGCTTGAAATTGCTATTTAAAATTAAAAGCATTGCTCTTTGCAATGCTTTTTTTATACTTTTACTCCTCCTAGGTCTTTTAATTTCTTTTATTTAAGACTAATGAAACCAATCAAATCGAGTAGAATACAGTCCATCGATATCCTAAGAGGCTTAGTTATGATACTTATGGCCTTAGATCATGCAAGAGACTATACAAATACGGGATATATGTTTGCAGATCCCACAAATTTAGAGACAACCACACCGATATTATTCTTTACCAGATGGATTACTCATTTTTGTGCTCCCATTTTTGTTTTTCTAGCAGGAACGTCTGCTTTTTTATATGGACAAAAAAAGGCCTCCAAAAATCATCTATCAAAATTTTTATTTACCCGAGGACTCTGGCTCGTCTTTATTGAGCTAACACTTGTAAATTTTGCTTGGACCTTTGACTTTACTTTGAGTGTACACATCTTTCAAGTTATTTGAGCCATTGGTATTTGTATGATCATCCTAGCTGCCCTTATTCATTTACCGAAAAAGATTTTATTGATTATTGGTCTATTAATAATATTTGGTCATAATTTGCTCGATGGAATAACGCAACAAGGATCAGAGCCAATGTCCCTATTATGGTATTACGTGCATCAGTTTAATTTTCACGTCATAAATGATGGAAACGGTATGTTAGCAATAGCTTATCCCTTTATGCCATGGTTAGGCATTATGATTCTTGGGTATTGCTTTGGTCATTTTTATCAAAAAGGGTTTGATTTTAACATTAGAAAAAAATGGTTATTAGGATTAGGTTTTGGCGCAATAATCCTGTTTTTTGTTTTACGATTTATCAATATCTATGGAGATCCAAAGCCTTGGTCTACTCAAGATAATTTTACATATGCTATATTATCGTTTTTTAATGTTACAAAATATCCACCATCATTAATATTTACTTTGATGACAATTGGACCAGCGCTCTTATTCCTATTTGGCATTGAATCTGTAAAAAATAAATTCACTGACATTATGTTAGTTTTTGGTCGCGTACCTTTTTTTTACTATATCTTACACCTATATCTAATTCATATACTTGGCATGATTGGTTTAGTAATTCTCGGTGAAGATTGGCAAGAACTTGTTTTAACCGTTGCACGCTTTAAAACTGGGTATTTACTCAATGTTGGCTTTGACCTTTGGGTATCCTACCTAGTGTGGTTTTTAGTTATACTTATTCTCTACCCAATTTGTAAAAAATACATGCGCTACAAAGGTGACAATAAAGGCAAATGGTGGCTCAGTTATTTGTAACTTTACAAACATAAATTAATCATCAATCTTAAATTAATTCCGGCTAAAATGCGTTTAAAAGTTTATTCATTTGTCATAGTGCTCACCCTTTCATTAGGCTTCTGTTTTTCACAAGACTTGGATCCAACACGTTGGACACCTAATGATATCATCAATACAGAATACATGAGTTCAGTATCCATTTCACCGAACAATTCTATGGTGGTTTGGACCAAGCGAAAAGCTGTAAAAAAGAAAGATCGTTTTGTTTCTGACATCTATCTAACGCGATTAGATATCAATGACGATGGCATGTTTAAAACCATTCAACTTACAAATGGAGATGAGAACGATTATAGTCCAATCTTTTCTAAAGATGGTGAATACGTCTATTTCCTATCATCTAGAAATAAGGGGAAAAAATTATGGAAATTAAGTATTTATGGTGGTGAAGCTCAGGAAGTAAAAGAATTTAAAAATGGAATTTCTAATCTGCAATGGAAAGATAACAATACACTTTTATTTCAATCAAACGATGGAAAAACCCTTTATGAACAGCAAAAAGAAGAACAGAAGGATAATGTCATTGTTGTAGAAGATTCTTTGAATTGGAGACCAAATCACGTCTACGCTTTTAACATTAAAAATAAGACCATATCTCGTTTAACAGATAATAAAAAACCACTGGCCGGATATACCGTTTCAAAAGATGGGAAATGGCTTATTTATGGCGAACAGAGAAGTCGAAGTTATGCATCTGATGCACAATTAGATCCTTATCAATATTTAAAAAACCTTGAAACTGGCGTAATACAAAGAATTTTAACAGGCTTTGGTTATCCGACGTACGGTTTTCAATTTACTAGTGAAAGTGAAGGTTTCTATTTCGCTTCGGAATATGGTTCTAATCCAACATACAACGGATCAGGAATAAACGAATTATATTATTTCGACTTAAGTTCCAAAACACACACTAAGGTCAATTTAAATTGGGAGTTAGGCCATGCTGGAGGTTATAATGTGGTTGGCAATGATATTATAATTTCATTGGCTAATCGTGCTACACGACGCATAGCATACTATAAAAAGAATGCTAATTCTTGGACAAAGCGTAAGGTTAATTTTGGCGACAAAAATGACCATGTAAGAGTAAATGTTGTTTCAGATGATGGCAGTAAGATCATTTACAACTATTCAACAGCATCACGTTTACCAAGTTATTATATAGGCAATTTAAAAGAACACAAAATCTCTGATGACAAAGCGTTAATTAAACTCAATAAGAACCTTTCAAAGAAATCTATAACTAAAAGTGAGATCATGGTATGGAAAGGTTATAAAGATGAAGAGGTCACTGGAATTTTATATTATCCTGAAAACTATGAGGAAGGAAAGCGTTACCCTCTAATGTTATCCATACATGGTGGTCCTGCGAGTCAGGATTTGGACTTATGGTCAGAACGTTGGAGTACTTATCCAAATCTACTTGCTCAGAAAGGTATGTTTGTTCTAAAACCAAATTATCATGGCTCAGCAAACCATGGTTTGGCTTATGTTGAAGCCATCAAAGAAAATTACTATGAGCCAGAAATGGAAGACATCATTAAGGGAATAACTAAGCTTGATAAAGACGGTAAAATTGATATGAATCAACTCGGTACTATGGGCTGGTCCAATGGTGCTATTATTACAACAATGCTTACGGTGAGATACCCAAATATGTTTAAAGTTGCCGCACCAGGAGCTGGAGATGTCAATTGGACTTCAGATTATGGAACTTGTCGTTTTGGTGTTAGTTTTGACCAACATTATTTTGGCGGTGCTCCTTGGGATGACACCAACGGTAAACCATATAACGAAAACTATATTTTAAAATCCCCTTTATTTGAAATTGAAAAAATTAAGACTCCAACTATAATTTTTCACGGTAGTGCAGATAGAGCTGTACCAAGAGATCAAGGCTGGGAATATTATCGAGGATTACAACAGGTAGGACAAGCACCTGTCCGCTTTTTATGGTTTCCAGATCAGCCGCACGGCTTACAAAAAATCACTCACCAGTTGCGTAAAATGAAGGAGGAAATTAAATGGATAGAAACTTATCTACTTAATAAGCCTTCAATCGAAAATTCTGCATTTAAAAAAGATAGTCCACTTGCCCATATTTTAAAATTACAATCCGTAAAATCAGTCAATGGATTGTACGGAGAACCCCTTAATGGTAAACTTATTCCAGAAACGGTTCAGATTAAGAAAGACTCGACCTCAATAGGACGATTTGAAGTAACAAATGCTCAGTATAAATCATTTAAAAGTGATTTTACCTATCCAGCAGGACAAGACAATTACCCGATAGTTGTCTCAATTGAAAATGCAAAAGACTATCTCTCTTGGTTATCCAATCTCACAGGTAAGGTTTATAGAATGCCTAATTCAAAAGAGGCTAAATCCCTTCATCAATTAGCTGTAAAAGCGGCTCCAAAAGAGAACACATTTAATCTTTGGGCTGGATACCAACTCGTACCAAGCGATTACCAAAAATTAAAGTCCAAAATAAGCGCACTTCAATACTCTCTATTAAAACCTGTCGGTAGCTTTAAAGCCTCCAAAGTTGGAGATGCAAATATTTACGATTTAGGTGGAAATGTTGCTGAACTTTACCAAGGCGGTGTCTATGGGTATAGTGCTTATGATTATTACGACGCCAATAACGATAGTGAAGTTTCTAGTCAACATATTGGAATAAGAGTTATTAAAGAATAATAAGTGGACTTGACCTAGTGATGGTTTTGCGGTTATTCTATTTGCACATCTAGGCATTAGGCTAGTGCATTGATACATTTGACTTAAAAACGCAAACAAAGACAAAACCAAGACTAATTGTTAGCCTCTTTTGTCTTTTTTAATGGAGAATTAACCCAATATTTACCAAGATCAAAACTCGGTTTGTTTGTTCTGGTTGCTGATATTGGCAATGTCTTGTCTACATAAATCAAATCTTCATCAGGACTTTTATTTTCAAAAATCTCTTGGGTAAAATATTCTCGAAACTGGTATCCGGAAATTTTATTCACCTGATTTATGGTAGCACCAAAAGTGTTTTTTATGCGCTTTAGTTTATAACTAAAGTCCATTGAATCAATGGTCGTGATATCATCATTAAGTCCAGCTGACCAATCCACGACCTTAATTTTTACTGTTTTATCATCCATAGCCTTTATCTCTTTAATGATAAGCTTCTTATCTTTATATCGTAATCTAAAATTACTTTTCCGTTCAATTGTAGACATATCTAGAGGCGTATTAAATGTGAGAATAAAGTTCCTTGTCTTAGGATTGAATAAAAAATCATCGACTTTAAAAGGATTGGGCTTCTTTATTACAAAAAGATTATTGAAGGTCATGTAATTAAGATACATCTTATTATTCTTGGACTTGTATTCGACCTTTACCTCAAAAAGAATATTTTTCGGTTTACTCATTACATTGGCAAAGGTATTTCCTTGCGTTCTTGTGGATCTGTAATTTCTGTTGGCATAAACACGGTATTCTATCCTATGAATTGCATAATTCAATTTAGATACATAAATTTTTCCTGATCCCATATACCGCATTCCTGGATCATCTCGCGTCACAAAATCAATCTCATACAAAGGAATATCCTCTACATAAGTGATATTAGATAGTTTAAACAGATGATTATTAACGAAGTTATCCCTAAAAATATAAATAAAAGAAAAGCTACTTTTATTAAAATTACGAATTGGATTGTGGATGTTTAAAATCTCTAACTCATTCTGAATCTCAGTGCCTAATTTGGCAAAATCTCCCTCAGAAATTGACTTTGATTTTCCATATATACTATTCAGCAACAAAGAGTCTTGATAAAACTCTCTATTTAAATTGTAGGAATATAACGCAGTTACATTTTGTCTATTTGAATACTTGTCTGTGTCAAACCCAGCATCAAAACTTTCTAATATAGCTTCATTAAGATTATAGTAATTATTTTTTATAAGCTGATAATCTCTATAGTAAGAAATATAGGAATGTGCTGAATTTGGGTAATTGGTAAGTATTCTTCCAATGGCATTCTTTACAATTGTTTTTGCCGTTAGACCCTTAGAATTTTCACCCAACTTTGAATTGCCCGTAACTAAAACAGCACTAAGTGCTTCAACTTTTGGTTTTAAATAAATAATATTAACTATACCATCTTTAAGCGTAATTACAGATACCTTTAACGTTTCAAAACCTATAGAAGAAATAACTATATTTTTATTTGAAACTTTATAATCTTGAGGAAGTCTAAATTCGCCATCTTCGTCAGCAATGACTCCATTCTGGATCCGTTCAAATTTTATGGTTGCAAATGATACTGGAACTTTTGTTTCGATATCTAAAACCTTACATAATATTTCTTTTGAGTTCTGGCTATAAGAAAAGAGACCTGCAATTAAAACAAATAAGTATACAAAAAAGTTATTCTTCATAGTACATTAAAAAATTTCTTTAAAGATCTCGATAAAAAATGAGTCCGTTCCCAAATAAATCATAAAAAACAAAGTCCTTGGTTGCTAAAATTTTCTCTTCCAATACAGTTCGATAATGACAGACATTTTTTTTATATTCATCGAATAAACTAGCGATAGTATCCACATAGATGAGGTACGACGGTCTATCCAAAGCTTCTTTTCCATTCGCCTTCATCATGCCATTATCCCTGGGATAAACTCCTCTGATACTCTGAAACCTCATAATACGGTTATTCATTGCCCTAATCTTACTAGGTAAAACTTAGCTTTATTTTAAGTCATAAAATGAGCAGTCTAAGCAGTTTTATCATTACGTTTCTAGTCTCTAATTTCCTCAACATTTGTAATAGTTGAAGTACCATATTTATCCATTAGATATACTAAAGCGGTCATAGTAGCAGCACCAAGTTCTAGTTCTCTTTTATTCACGTGCTCAAAAGTATCATTTGCCGCATGGTGATGATCAAAATAACGTTGTGAATCCGGTCTAAGTCCAGCTAGTACAATATCATTATTTTTAAGTGGACCAATGTCTGCCCCACTACCACCCTTTTCGAAATAATGAATCAAATAAGGTTTAAACAGAGGTTTCCAAGATTCGACCTTTGAAAACATCAAATCACTACAATCAAAACTAAATCCTCTTGGTGTAAAACCGCCAGCATCACTTTCAAGCGCAAACACATGCTTCTCACCTTTAGATTTTGCCTCCTCAGCATATTTACGACCGCCACGCAAGCCATTTTCTTCATTCATAAATAGGACAACTCTTATGCTTCGTTTGGGCTCAATTCCGCTTTCTTTTAATAATCGTAAAACATCCATAGATTGTACCACTCCGGCACCATCATCATGAGCGCCATCACCTAAATCCCATGAATCTAAATGACCACCCACCAAAATATATTCATTTGGGAATTCACTACCGGTAATTTCACCAATGACATTGTATGATTGGACATCGTCAAATTGTTGACAGCTCATTTCAAAATGAAACATTAAATCTTTATCTCTCTTAAGAGCCTCACTTAATTTTACAGCATCATTTGTACTTATCGCAGCCGATGGAATGCGCTGGGCAATTGGTAAATCTCCATAGCTCATACTCCCGGTATGTGGTAAATCATCTTGCCTTGAACTTAATGAGCGTACAATGGTACCAACAGCTCCATATTTTACCGCTTCTGCCGCTCCACGATAACGCTCACTTGAACAACCTCCGTAGGCTTGAAATGTACTAACTAATTCTTGTTCCCATTTAGTATTTATAAAAACTATTTTGCCTTTAATATTCTCCTCACCAAGGCTTTCTAAATCTTTATATGAAGATACTTCTATAACCTTAGCCTTTGTTCCTTTTTCAGGAGTTGCCACAGAACCACCAAGAGCACAAATATTGACTTTATTTATGTTACCTAAGGCTTCGAAATAACCCATTTCCTTTTGGCCCCTTACCCATTTTGGCACCATAACTGGCTGTAACCAAACTTTGTCCAAACCAAGCTTCTCAAGTTCACTTTTTGTGTACTGCACTGCCAATTCTGCATTAGTGGAACCAGATAATCGTCCTCCAATAGTATTAGACAAATAATCTAACCATTGATAACTATGACCATTGGTAAGTGAGGTTGTATAAATTGTTTTGAGGACATCTTTATCTGTCTGACTGAATCCAGATGTTAATACGATACTGCTAAATAGTGTTAAAAGTTTAATTTTCATTTTCAAGTTCTTGTTTATAGACATCTATGTTTTCTTTTTCCTTAGCAGGCAGTTCTGGCTCTTTAATATCCGTATACTGTTTTAACGTATCATATAGAACTTTAGCAACAATATATCTTGCTGTTGGTTTATCATCTGCAGGTATATTAAACCATGGCGCGTGTGCTTTCGAGCTTCTATTTAAAACCTCTTCATAACACATTTGATACTTGTCCCACAACTTTCGCTCTTTTAAATCGTCAGAAGAAAATTTCCATTGTTTATCTGGCCTATTTAGTCTCCTTAAAAGTCTGTATTTTTGTTCATCTTTGGACAGATTTAAAAAAAATTTGAAAATAATTGTTCCATTGTCGGCAATGTGTTTTTCAAATGCATTAATTTCTTCAAATCGTCGATCCCAAAATGTGTCATTTATATCTTCAGCAGTATCAATACCAGGTATATTTTCATACATCAAATAATTTGGATGAACCCGAGTCACCAAAACATTTTCATAATGCGTTCGATTAAAAACACCAAATTTCCCTCTTGCTGGTAAGGCTAAATAATGCCTCCACAAATAGTCGTGTTTTAACTCTAAATCTGTTGGTTTCTTGAAACTATGAGCTACTATCCCTCTGACATTAAAATCTTTAAATACTTCTCGTATTAGACTATCCTTCCCAGCAGTATCCATCCCTTGAATACAAAACAGAACTGAATATTTTCCATGAGCATACATAGCGTTTTGGATATCGGCCAAATCCTTACTAACATCACGAAGTGCAGCTTTTAACTCTTTTTTATTTGATTTGAGATCTACAGTAGTTGGGAGATCTTTAATTTTGATTTTAGTAGAGATTCTAAAATCATCTATTTTGATCGTCTTCATAATTTATTTCTATCCACTAAATATAATGAACATTTTGTAGACTTAAGGCCGAAGATTGATTTGTCCTAAACTTTGAGACATAAGACCATTTTATTCGCTACAAAATTGTGTTTTTCTTAATTATCACTTTCTCAAAACTTTAATTTCTGACCCTAATCTTGATGAGAATATATTAAAAACTAAGTAGTGTTTCAACACATCCCTTTGGAATATTTTTTCAAGGTGGCACGGTAATTTTCAAACCAAACCTCATGGAGGACTCAATATGAGTATCATCATAAAACGTGACAATGCATAGGCAGCTCCTGTCACTGCTTATATTCCAAACAACTCTAAGGATCAAAATTTTATTCACCCATATGCTTCACTCATATAGAGAATTCCACATTCATGTGGCCCCATTATACACCCAAACCTTAGAGGCACAAAATAATCGTGTAATTAAAGTGTTATGCGTTAATCTTAATCCTACCTATTAATTGTGCAGTAAGTTGAAAGTCGGTATTCGATCATTTTTACTAACTGAAGGCAAATTTCCATTTTCTATGCTTACAAATGATGCTACCTTTGAATTTTTTAATGAAAATATTATTGGTGGAGAAGACTGTTTTTACAAACAACTATATTCCTTAAATGAATGCCAAATAAGACAAAAAGACAGAAATAATAGAGCAATGCATATTAACCAATGTGACTTTTTATTACGTAGATTTGAATTGAGTTACTATCGTTATCCAAAAGAAATATTTAGAGAATTTTATTTTAATAATGGTTCCCTCATCGGTATTAATACAACAAAGTATAATCCTGCTTTAGATTTAAGTACCTCACTGAATATTATGAAAGAATTTAAATTAATAATAAGTGCCCAATCCATATTAGATTATGTAAAGGGTGTACTAAAAACAATTACTTAATATAGTGTCTTATATCAAAACAAAAAAGTACGTCATGGCTTTGAAACTGACCTTAATGCACAAACTAGTTTGAATAAAAAAAGTGAATTTAATTGCCTAATTCCAACTAAAGGTGAAACCTCATTTAAATCACTAAATTCTAGAACGTCTTATCCTTACTACAATAATTATTGGGCTAGATGTATTGATTTAAAAGAAAAATGACCACTACATTCTATATTCAACAAAATTTCACCGTCAATAACAATACAGGTATTTAAGTTGCAATTTTAGTGTTATTTGGTATTTAGCATTATTTTGAAGCAAAGGACTTAACATCGGATTCACTAACTTCTTTACCGCCAAGAATAATCAATCGTTCTACAACATTTCGCAGCTCTCTTATATTTCCAGTCCAGTCATAATCTTGTAGCAGTTTTATGGCTTTATCTGAAAAGGATTTTTTAGAATTACCCTGTTCTTGAGAAATTTTATTCGCAAAATAATCTACTAATAACGGAATATCTTCTCTACGGTCATTTAAAGCAGGAACTTCAATTAATATAACAGCTAATCGATGGTATAAATCTTCCCTAAAATTTCCCTCAGCAATTTCCTTTTTTAAGTCTTTATTGGTTGCAGCAATAACACGAACATTAACTTTTATATCCTTATCACTACCGACACGTTGGATACGACTTTCTTGTAAAGCTCTTAAGACCTTAGCCTGAGCTGACAAACTCATATCACCTATTTCATCTAAGAAAATAGTACCGCCATTAGCGGCTTCAAACTTTCCTGCTCTGTCTTTATTTGCAGATGTAAAAGCTCCTTTTACATGACCAAAAAGTTCACTTTCGATTAATTCACTTGGTATTGCCGCACAATTCACTTCTATCATTGAACCTTTAGAACGCTCACTTTTTTGATGTAACCAGTGCGCCACTAATTCTTTTCCGGTACCATTAGGTCCGGTTACTAAAACTCTTGCATCGGTTGGTGCTACTTTGTTGATCATTTCTTTTATGCGTCCAATAGCAGCGCTTTCACCAATCATCTGATAGTTTTTACTCACCTTCTTTTTGAGCATTTTATTCTCAACAACAAGTTCTTTTCTATCCAATGCAATACGCACAGTATTTAGAAGTCTATTTAAATCTGGCGGCTTAGAAATATAATCAAAAGCACCTAAGCGCATTGTATTAACAGCTGTATCTAAATCACCATGGCCGGATATCATTACCATTGGTATTTCTGGTTTAAGCTTTTTAACGGCTTCCAAAACCTCAACACCATCCATCTTTGGCATTTTAATATCACAAAGCACTAAGTCATAATCCTCTTTTTTAATTTTATCTATACCAACTAATCCATCTTCAGCCTCTTCAACTTTATATGCATCATTCTCTTCAGAGAGTATTTTTACTAATACTCTTCTAATTGCTGCCTCGTCTTCTATTATTAATATTTTTGACATCTAAATTTTAAATTTTAATCCTGTTCTTAAATAAAAAGCATTTAAATCGTCTAGTTTAAATACTTCTTCTCTATCTTCATTACGTAATACATTATTTAGCCTAAAGGTATATCCTATGTAAGAATAAGCCACTATATGTTTCGTAAAGCAATATTCGTACCCAAGTCCTCCAACGACCAAAGAAAGTGAAATATTATCAACGCGCTTATCACCAACTAGCATTGATTCTTGAATATTTGCAAAATATCCATCAAGCGATGCAAAGGCTTGTAGATTACTCCTTCGATCAAAGGTATACTTTAAATTTGATTTTGGAACTCCAACATTAAAGGACCACGTTTCATTTATTTGCCTAAAATAGCTAACAAAAGGCAATGGATAAGGTAATCCTGCTGTTGTGTTGTAGGTTAATCCAAGAACTAATCTGTAGGGCTTATCTGCTTCTGTTTCCTCAGTTTTGTCTTTAATAGCAAACACACCGCCATTGAGAAATAAGTCGTCGGAGGTTATGGGATTTGTTAATGTCGATGCTATTCTTGGATTTATATTTACACCAAATCTCCAATCGTTTTTGGACTTAAATGTATAACCAAAATTGAGGTCAATTATATGTAAACGATTTAAGTTTTGGGTATTAAATGCATAATCTTCTTCTAAATTGAGAATGATTCTATTGTATTCCGCACCAATAATAAAGTAGTTCTTTTCTTTTAGTTTTATTGGATAATTTAATGTAGCTCTTAATCTGGTATATTGATCTTCTGATTTACTACTTGGAATAAAGGAATATTCTAATCGCACCAAATCTGTTAGTTGCGCTTCGACCCTATTTACAAATAATAATGCAAATAGTACAATTAGAATAAAACATTTATTTTCCTTTAAAATCATGAAGGTTTATTTTCAATGATATGAATATCTTGCTGCGGAAAAGGAATAGTGATATTATTTTCCCTAAATAGCCTATTTACTTCAAATCTTATATCGCTCTTTGGAAAAGCAGCTTTAAAGCAATCATTTAACGTAAATATTAGTCTAAAATCTAATGAGCTATCACCAAAATCAGTAAATACTACAATCGGTTCTGGAACCTCAACCACTTCTGGATGAGATGTTGCCGCCTGCAATAATAGCTTCTTAACCAAGTCAATATCACTACCATAAGCAACCCCAATATTCACACTTTCTCTAGTAAGAGTTCCATTTTGAGTCCAATTATACAAGGAATTGGTAAGATATAAGTGGTTTGGAATAATTAATACTTTGTTATCAATAGTGACAGCGCGTGTTGTTCTCAATTTAATCTCTTCAACACGGCCAATTTTACCTTCAATTTCAATAATATCGCCAACATGAACAGTCTGGTCAACTAAAATAAAAACACCAGATATTATATCTTGAAATAAAGTCTGCAATGCAAGTCCTACTCCAATAAGTAAAGCAGCAGAAGCAGCAAAAATAGCCGTAACATTAACTCCAAGCCCATCCAAAGTAATTAAAAGAATGATGATGTAAATCAACCACCGAAAGTAACTATAGACAACGTTAAATTTTCCTTTTTCATTTGCTGGAAGTTTACGTGTAATAATCCTGAAGAATATTTTAAGTATAACAGTTGTGAGTACAACAACCGTGATCACAACCAACACATCTAAGATAGAAATAGAAATATCTTTAGTTAAGTCCAAATGAAGATTCAAAAAACCCCTGAATTTTTCCCAAGCAGTACTTTCAGTTATTGTTTCTTCAATTTTACTTAAATCTTGCCTCATTGATTTAATATTTCAACCACTTAAAGAGTTCTTTGTAGGTTGGCTTTTTGCCATACATTAAAATTCCGACACGATAAATCTTAGCAGCAAACCAAACCGCAAACATAAAGGTAGCTATTAAAAGTAATAAAGATAATCCTTGTTGCCATAATGGTACTCCAAAAGGAATCCGCATGAGCATAACCACTGGTGAAGTAAATGGAATAAATGAAAATACTGTAGAAACCGTACCATGAGGATCTTCGATTACTGTAAATACACCTACATAAACTGCCAAAATTAAAGGCATCAAAATAGGAAGCATAAATTGCTGTGTATCTGTTTCATTATCTACAGCAGCACCAATAGCAGCATATAATGAACTATATAAGAGATAACCACCAATAAAGAAAAATACAAACGCTACTACTAGATTAAGTATTGGCAAATTATTCACCGCTGTAACACCATCACTGATAACTCTTTGAAGATTGTCATCTTGTATTGCCTGATTCACTAATTCTTGCTGTGGCGCTGAGGCTTGCGCTAAATCTATACCAAAAATTAATGATACTGCAATCATTAATACACCTCCCAAAATTACCCAAATAGCGAATTGCGTAACTCCTGCCAAGGAGGTACCAATAATTTTCCCAAGCATTAGTTGAACTGGCTTTACAGATGATATAATTACTTCAATAATTCTACTCGTCTTTTCTTCAATAACACTTCTCATGATCATATTACCATAGATAATAATAAACATGAATAGCAGGTAACCTGCGATGCCCCCAAAAATTAATTTAACAACATTATCAGCCGTGGAACTTTTCTCTCCATCAAAACTCTCTTGTCCGATATTAACATTAATATTTGAGTCTTCAATCTGTTGAAGTGTTACACCATTTTTTTCAAGATTTAATTCTCTAAGCTTCTTTTCAATTTTACTTTCTAAACCTGAAATAAATGGTAAAGATGGAGATTTCTCTGAATAAAACTTAACACGATCAGAAACTTCTTCATAAGATTTTACATTAGAGATATGAAGCAGTCCATAATCTTCTCGTTCCTTAACCAAAAGTATTGCCGTGTCTTTATCTATATCTGAGAATAAAGT
>NZ_JABSST010000070.1 GCF_013213975.1 Winogradskyella sp. | reverse complement strand
ATTTGTTATTGTTAAACAATAATTATGGGCTCAGCTAAAACACTTTATTTGATATTAAATGTCATCATTTTCCTTCTCCTTGTAGGGATGGGATTAGGTATTTTCTTCTTTGCTACTATTCTTTTTGGGGTCGAACAAAACATTGTCTATACAGAAGAAGTGGCTGCCAATTTTAAGACTGAGGCAAAATTTTACTTTTTTACTATTTTAAGACTTGGTGTTTACGTGGTTTTTATTGTTGCTCTTATGAAATGGAGAAAAGTGATAAAACGCATGTTGGAAAATGATTTTTACAATCAAGAACTCATTCAGTCTTTATTCTTTTCAGGCAAAATCATGGTAATTGCAGCAATATCTTCATGGTGCATAGATTGGATTGGTAATCTTTTTTTTAGATTAAAATTTATAGTTGGCTTAACTGAAAAATCATTGGTGTATTTATTGATAATTGCCGTAGGTTCATTTTTAATGTTAATCAGTTCAGTATTGAAAGAATCACAGGCTATTAAGGAAGAAAACGATTTAACAATTTAATTATGACAAAGAATACACTATTAAATATTGCAATTTTATTTTCTAGATTATTAAAAGGATTATTTATTCTAGGATTACTGGTTTTATCAGGATTATTTATTTACGTTCAAGTAAATAGTAAAGATTATGAAAATCGAGAAGTTAAGTTGAGTGAATCAAAAAGTATTTTCGGATTTTATCTTAGTGGTTCAAGTACTAATCATAGCATTGATGAAATCGCAGCTCCTTATACTCTAGGCAAGCTAAAAACAGTTTCTTTATATCTAAATTATTTCAAAGGGATTATAGTATTGGTATTGGTTTACATGGCAACCAATGCATTTGAAAAAATCATGCTATCTGTAAAGAGCTTAAAAACATTCAATTCAAGTAACTCAAGATTATTTAGAAAAATAGGGATATATATAATCATTGTCATACTATTAACTAGTTATTCTGTTCTGAGATTTGAAGATGGTATTCAGACAAAAATGGTCATTGATTTTGTCCCTTTAACCTACGCACTTTTAGCATTTATATTAGCACAAATTTTTAAGGAAGGAAGTATTTTGAAACAAGAAAACGAATTAACTATATAGTTATGCCAATAATAGTTAATCTAGATAAAATGCTGGTGAAGCGCGGCATGAAGAGTAAAGAGCTCGCAGAGATTATTGGTATTACTACAGCTAATATGTCTATTCTTAAATCTGGTAAAGCTAGGGCTATCCGTTTTTCAACTCTTGAAGCAATATGTAAGGCTTTAGATTGTCAGCCTAGTGATATCTTAGAGTATATTAAAGAATAAGGTTCAAAATAAGGTATCCTTTTGTTCGGGCTTAATAATATAAGGCCTATTGGTATCTATATTTCTTTTGTATAAATCATTGCTTACAGGATATGCCCCAAAGGATTTAGTTGTAATTCCTGCCGCCATAAGCTCATTGACTTCTGGGATACTTAATTCTTCATCTAACCAATCTTCGTAATAGTGCGCATCTAACACTAATGGCATGCGTTTACCTTTATTATGTACCTCCATGAAAAAGGCGTTTGCTTCTGTAGTTAATATCGTTGCACTTAGTGTATTGTCATCCAATTCGTTGTAAAGTCCTGCGAATAAAAACAAATCACCTTCTGGATTCGTGGCAGATGGTTGATAACAGAAATATGGTGTTGCTTTCCCGTTTTCATGATGCGGTTCATAGAAACCATCGGCTAAAATTAAACAGCGTTTATCTTCGGCACTATTTCTAAAGGACGCTTTGGTAAAAATAGACTCTGATCGGGCATTTAACGTATTACTCTTCTTTCGGAATGCCACAGGATCATGTAATGCCCAATCTGGTATAATTCCCCAAGTAGCATCAGAGATCGTCTCTGGATCTTTCATTGGAATAATCTGTAGATTTCCATGTGTAAATCCATTGAGATGGTAATAGGGTTGATAGGTTGACTTGGCATTAAATGTTACTTTAATTTGACCTTGCAATTCCTTTTCAATCTTTTCTCGTTTTTTTCGTAATGTTGTAGAATAACACATGATTCTAAGATACTAATTTTCGTTTTATTGATGTCTATTTGCCAATAATGGTGGTGGTTCTCCAGTAAAGGGATTCCAACGGCTAATGGTTTTAGCTTCCATACCTGCTGCACTTATTACAGCTCTATCTCCATAACGCTCACGCATTTTATCAATGGCCTGTGCTAAGTTGAGTTGCGTTTCGTCGTCTTCAAACAAATTGACTTGATGACCACCTTCTACTAAATGGCTAAAGCGCACACCAATTAAGCGTACGAGCAACCGACGATTATAAAGTTTTGCAAATAGATCTAAAACCACAGGAATGATGTTATGGTCCATAGCACTATATGGAATTCGTTTTTGCTGTGTATAGGTCTGAAAATCGGAATACCGAATCTTAAAGGTAACACAGGCCGTTAGTTTATTACCACGTCTTAGCTGATAAGCCAGGTTTTCTGACATTGCAATAACGAGACCTTTAAGCTTATGAATATTTGTGGTGTCTTGGCCGAAGGTACGCTCAGTAGAGATGGATTTGCGTTCGTGGTATTGTATTACAGGACTATTGTCTATACCATTGGCCTTTTTCCAAATGGAAAGGCCGTTTTTACCCAATACCTTATGCATTAATTCCATAGGCATATCTTGAACGGTTTTAATGCGCTTCACACCCAAATCACAAAGTGCTTTATAAGTCACATTACCTACCATTGGAATTTTCTTTACAGAAAGTGGTGCTAAAAATGGTTTTTCAGTACCTGCAAGAATTCTAATTTCGTTATTGGGCTTTGCTTCACCAGTTGCAATCTTTGAAACCGTTTTATTTAAAGATAGTCCAAAGGAAATAGGTAGTCCTGTTTCTTTGATAATACGCTGGCGTAATTCTGAAGCTAACTTATGACACCCAAAGAACTTGTCCATTCCGGTGAGATCTATATAAAATTCATCAATAGAGGTTTTTTCATATAGTGGTACACTTTCTTTGATTACATCAGTCACGTTTTGTGAAAACTTAGTGTAAATACCAGAGTTACCTCTAAGTACAATAGCCTCTGGACACAGTTGTTTTGCCATACGCATTGGCATGGCAGAATGGACACCAAATTTACGCGCTTCATAACTACAAGAAGCTACAACACCTCTATCGCTCGTGCCACCGATAAGCACAGGTTTGCCATTAAGGCGACTATCTAATAAACGCTCACAAGACACAAAAAAAGTGTCTAAATCCATATGTACGATAGATCTATTGGTGTTCATATTGAGTTTTTAGATCTTTAAAACTTTTCTTTCTTTGAAATGTTGGGTTTGCTGATTTTACAGCATAGCGAGGATCTTCAATGACTGCAAGACGTTTAAAATTGGAAACTTCAATAGATACACAATCAAACTCTATCATCACCTTACCAGTAATTTCATAAACACCTTTTCCTCTAAAAGGGTATTTGCTGGCAATTGGTGGAAAATGAACGGTGTCTATAAAGTCACCATCTCTATCTAAGAAGGTTCCAAAATACATGCGTTTCCCATTAGATGTACTTGTGTTTTTAGTAGTCACCAAATAGCCTTCTATGGTAACATATTTCCCTTCAAGTTGTTCTAAACACTTAGCGCGTAGTTTGCTTTTTGAAGGCACTTCGAGTAGATAAAATGGGTTACATAGTGGGAACCCTAATAGCTCAATTTCGTCAAAGGCATTTTCTAATGCAGTGCTTAGTAATTCTGGTGTGTTGTAATTGATGCGCTTTGTTTTAAATAAGGTCACTACATGGTCTTGCACTACCGCTTTACTGATTTTTAAATGCGCTTCCCATAACAATTCACGTTTATTGATTCCTGTAAATCGAAACGCATCGATCTTTATTAAAATGGTAATTTGTTCTATAGAAATAGGAACACGTTCTATAAAATCATCAAGTGATGTAAAAGTGCCATTTTGCTCCCGTTCTTTTAGAATTCGTGCTGTGGTTTTAGATTCAAAAGATTGCAAGAACAGGAATCCCAGGTAAATGGTTTTACCGCTTATAATCGCTTGATTGTATGAGTTATTTATACAAGGGGATTCAATAATACCATTGTGCATCCGCGCTTCATGAACATAGAGTTCCGTACTGTAAAACCCGCCAAAATTATTAATAGTAGCCGTCATATATTCTAACGGATAGTAGGCTTTTAAAAAGAGACTTTGGTAGCTTTCTACAGCATAAGAGGCAGAATGTCCTTTAGCAAAGGCGTAACCTGCAAAACTTTCAATCTGGCGCCATATTTCTGTTGTGAGTTCTAATGGTTTACCATCGTTTTTGCAATTATCAAAAAACTGCTGTTTTACTTTCAGGAATTCTGTTCTTGATCTAAACTTACCAGACATACCACGACGTAGCATATCAGCTTCACCAAGGGTAAGTCCGCCAAAATAGTGTGCTACTTTTATCACATCTTCTTGATAGACCATAACACCATAAGTTTCTGGCATAATATTTAAGAGCACAGCAGGCGCATCTTTTCTTTTTTCAGGATGGCGACAACGTAAAATGTATTGGCGCATCATACCAGATTTTGAAACACCAGGTCTAATCACAGAGCTTGCGGCCACTAAACCCAAATAGTCGTCTACTCTTAATTTTTTTAAAAGCATACGCATAGCTGGTGATTCCACATAAAAGCAACCGATAGCTTTAGCATTTTTAAGTAAATACTTTATGCGTTCGTCTTCTTTAAAACGTTTAATATCATGAATATCTACGGATGGTTGATGAGTGTAGTTTTGGGCTATAATATCTACGGTATCTTTAATTTTACCAAGACCACGCTGACTTAAAATATCAAATTTATACAAGCCAATATCTTCGGCAACAACCATATCAAATTGCGTGGTGGGAAATCCTTTTGGTGGTATAAACGTAGCGCCATAATAGTGAATAGGTCGTTCTGAAATTAGAATACCACCTGCATGGATACCCAAATAATTAGGGAAGCCTTCAATATATTGACTGTACTTAAGGACTAATACCGTTAATCGGTCGAGTTTCTTAACATCAAACTTTCCACGAGTCAACATATCTATTTCAGATTTTGGTAGCCCAAAAACTTTACCTAATTCTCTAACAGATGCTCTATATTTAAAGGTGTTATAGACTGTGATGAGCGCTGTATGCTTAAAGGTCTTGAAGATAAATTCAGTAATATCATCTCTGTCTTTCCACGAGAAATCAATGTCAAAATCAGGTGGATTTTGACTAAAGAGATTAATGAAGCGCTCAAAATATAAGTCGAGTTCAATAGGATCTACGTCTGTAATACGCAATAGGTAAGCAATAATACTATTGGCGCCACTACCGCGACCAACATAGTAGTAGTCTTTACTGCGCGCATACTCTAAGATTTTCCAGTTGATTAGAAAGTAAGAAACAAAGCCTTTTTGCTTTATAATATTGAGTTCTTTTTCTATACGATTATAGATTTTAGTATCAACATCGTTACCATAGCGGTAAGGAATACCTTTATAGGTCAGTTTTTCTAAAAGTGCATAGTCCGTATCGGCATTTTCGGTTAAGAAGCGTTGATTCTTTGGGGTAGGATTCTCAAAATCGAATGTAATAGAACAGTGGTTTAGTAGGTTCTCTGTATTGTTAATGAGGCTTGGGAATTCTGAATAGCGCTCACACAACGCATTATATGATAACATTGTATCGTCTTCATGACCTTCTTCAGACTTAGGAAGTTTACTCAGTAAGGTGTTATTATCAATAGCGCGGAGTAAACGATGTGTATTAAAGCCTTTTTTATCTTGAAAAGATACCGTTTTTAAAACCACCAATTTCTCTCGGTGTGTATTCCACTTAGAAAATTTTAATTGGTTGAGGTCTTTGGGTGTAATTCCTAAAAATTCGTTTTGCTTAAGTTTAAAATGCTTTCCTTTTTGGTAAGGATAGACGATAAAACAATCTTCTAAAACGTCGTCAGGTTGCTCAGGAATTTTTAAGTCTTGATTATGAAGAAATTTTGATAGATATGCGTTTATATTTTGAAAGCCTTGGTTGTTTTTTGCGATGACAATAAACTGTTGCTCGGCCTTATTTCTAAAGTCGACGCCAAGTACGGGTTTTACCTTGTATTTTTTTGATAACCGTACAATATCTAAGCATGCTGAGGTCGTATTAATATCGGTTAGCGCTAAGGTCTGAACACTATTTTCTGAAGCAATAGCAAGCAATTGCTCGGGTTTTATGGTGCCGTAACGCAGGCTGTAATATGTATGACAGTTTAAATACATGGGACCAACAAAATTAGCTACTATATGTAGTATATATTGCTTATATTTGTAGTAAATGATGTTAAAATTATTTCGATGAAGCCAATACAAGCCAACATAAAACACCTTAGGTCTTTAAAGAAGCTATCTCAAGAGCGTTTTGCAGACGATTTAGGATGGACACGCTCAATGGTAGGATCTTATGAAGAAGGACGAAGTGAGCCACCAATTGAACGCTTAATAGATCTGTCAAATTATTTTAATATACCTATAGACATCCTCGTTCGTAAAGATTTGCGGAAAGCGAAGGATACTTCTTTTATTGAGATAGGGAATAAGCGTGTCTTATTTCCTGTAACGGTTAATGAAGACAATGAAGATTTAATCGAAATCATTCCGGCAAAAGCTTCGGCAGGGTATTTATCTGGCTATGATGATCCGGAATATATAGAACAGCTTCAAAAAATAAAGTTACCGTTTTTACCTACAGGAACACACCGTGCCTTTCCTATAAAAGGGGACTCTATGTTACCGGTTAAGGATGGTGCTTTTGTCGTGGCAAAGTATGTGGAGGATATTAACGATATTAAAAATGGTAGAACCTATATTGTTCTAACAAAGGATGATGGTTTGGTCTATAAACGTGTGTATAGTGCAGATGATGAGAATTTATTAGTATTAAGCTCAGATAATAAATCCTACAAACCTTATTTTGTGTCAAAAGAAACGATTTTAGAACTTTGGGAATTTACATGTTGTATTAATACGCAAGAGTACGATGAGAAGGAACTGAAGTTAAGTAGTATTATGACCATGTTTCAAGAACTTAAGGTAGAATTAGAAGCTGTAAAGCAGTTATAGAATGGCTAAAACTATTAAATGGGGAATTATTGGCTGTGGCAATGTCACTGAAGTAAAAAGTGGACCAGCCTATAAAATGACCGAAGGTTTTGAACTTGTTGCTGTTATGCGACGAAATTTAAAGCTAGCAAAAGATTATGCCGAAAGACATAATGTACCACGCTACTATAATGATGCAGATGAATTGATAAATGATTCTGAAATAGAGGCAGTTTACATCGCTACACCACCAGATACGCATCATTATTATGCCATGAAGGTAGCACAAGCCCATAAAATATGTTGTATTGAAAAACCAATGGCGCCGAGTTATGAGGAATGTATTGAAATCACCAATACATTTAAGGCTAAAGGATTGCCCTTATTTGTAGCGTATTACCGTAGGTCCTTACCACGATTTAATAAAGTGAAGTCATTATTAGAAGAGAAGGCAATAGGCGATGTGAGACATATTCATTGGTATTTGAGTCGTACACCAAGTGATTTGGATAAATCAGATGACTATAATTGGCGAACCGATGCTAAGATTGCACCAGCAGGCTATTTTGATGATTTAGCGAGTCATGGGTTAGATTTGTTTAATTATTTCTTTGGTGATGTTGTTAAAGTAGATGGTATTTCAAGAAATCAACAACAATTATATACCTCTAAAGATTGTATCGTAGGCGCATGGGAATATGCCTCTGGAGTTTTAGGAAGCGGTATTTGGAGTTTTGGAACCTATCAGCGAGAAGATAAAGTTCGCATCATAGGGAGTGAAGGCGAATTATCTTTTTCGGTTTTTTTAGAGGAACCTATACAATTAATGACGTCTAAACGCTCAGAAACGTTTCAAATAGATAATCCTAAACACATTCAACAGTATCATGTTGAGAATATGGCTAAGCACTTACATTCAGATATACAACATCCTTCAACTGGTGAAACAGCATCCCAAGCAGCATGGGTTATGGATAACATATTGAATAAAATCTAAGGTATTTCAAATCGAGTTTACAGATCTCTTACATAGTAAACTATTACAGCCTGACAAACAGTGTCCTATTTTACATATATTAATAAGAAGTTAAAGAGTATTATCTAAATTAAGACAACCAAGCAACCATCAATTTTTAAGGACAAAGAAAATCAAGATGTTAAGTACGTCAGTTCTTTTAGGTTAGTTATAGGACGAGTTTTAGTGTTGTTCTTAATAGTTTTTGACTATTCTATAGGATTAGTCATAGGACTTTTGACATGGAGCTATTTTTAACTACGGTGGTTGGAATAGTTCAATGGATAATTTTCACGGAATTATAAATAAAAAAATGCGAAGTACAATACTTCGCATTTTTTCTTCTTTCATGTAATGAAATATTAATCAGCTAAAATAATTAGCTTATTATCTTTCATTTCTATTGTACCAGAATTAATCTTTACAGTTAATACTTTGTTGTCGTCATTGTGTGGAATTACATGAGCATGTAATTCGTCAAAGACTAAATGACTTTGAGTATGTGTATTAACTCTAATTGTACCAGCCGATAGGATTGAAACAATAGGAGCGTGATCTTTTAACATTTCAAACTCACCATTTACACCTGGAACAACTACAGAATCAACTTCTGAACTAAATAAAGTAGCTTCTGGCGATACGATTTCTAAATACATAAATTTCTATTTTCGATTAGGCTTCAGCTAACATTTTCTCACCTGCCTCAATAGCCTCTTCAATTGATCCTTTAAGGTTGAATGCAGCTTCTGGTAAATGATCTAACTCACCGTCCATAATCATATTGAATCCTTTAATAGTTTCTTTAATATCTACTAATACACCTGGTATACCAGTAAATTGTTCAGCAACATGGAATGGTTGTGATAAGAAACGTTGTACACGTCTTGCTCTTGAAACCGCTAACTTATCTTCTTCAGATAATTCTTCCATACCAAGGATTGCGATAATATCTTGCAATTCTTTATAACGCTGTAATAACTCCTTAACACGTTGTGCACAATCATAATGCTCATCACCTAAAATCTCTGGTGTTAAAATACGTGATGTAGAATCTAATGGATCTACCGCAGGATAGATACCTAGCTCTGCAATTTTACGAGATAATACAGTTGTAGCATCCAAGTGAGCAAAGGTTGTCGCAGGAGCAGGATCCGTTAAATCATCCGCAGGTACATATACCGCTTGTACAGATGTAATAGAACCTTTCTTAGTAGAAGTAATACGCTCTTGCATTGCACCCATCTCAGTTGCTAATGTTGGTTGGTAACCTACCGCAGAAGGCATACGACCTAATAATGCAGACACCTCAGAACCAGCTTGTGTAAAACGGAAAATATTATCAACGAAGAATAATACATCTTTTCCTTGTCCATCACCAGCTCCATCACGGAAATACTCAGCGATAGTTAAACCGGACAATGCTACACGAGCACGTGCCCCAGGAGGTTCGTTCATCTGACCAAATACGAAAGTAGCTTTAGAATCCTTCATGGCAGTTTTATCTACTTTCTTAAGATCCCATCCACCTTCTTCCATAGAATGCATGAAGTCATCACCGTACTTGATAATACCAGACTCTAACATCTCACGAAGTAAATCGTTTCCTTCACGTGTTCTTTCACCTACACCAGCAAATACGGAAAGTCCACCGTGTCCTTTTGCAATATTATTAATTAACTCCTGAATAAGTACCGTTTTACCTACACCAGCACCACCAAATAAACCAATCTTACCACCTTTTGCATAAGGCTCAATTAAATCAATTACTTTAATCCCTGTAAATAAAACTTCTGTTGAAGTTGATAATTCTTCAAACTTAGGAGCTTGTCTGTGAATAGGTAAGCCTGCTTCACCAGCTTTAGGTAAATCACCTAATCCATCGATAGCATCACCAATTACATTAAACAGACGTCCATAAACATCTTCTCCAATTGGCATCTGGATTGGTGCACCAGTAGCAACAACTTCTGTACCTCTACTTAACCCATCTGAAGAGTCCATGGCGATAGTTCTTACAGTATCTTCACCGATGTGAGACTGTACTTCTAATACTAAGGTTGAACCGTCTTGGTTTTTAATTTCTAATGAATCATAAATCTTTGGAAGTTCTGTTCCTGAGTCGAATTCAACATCGATAACAGGACCTACGATTTGTGCAACTTTACCTGTAACTTTTGACATTACTTATATGTTTTTGTTTTGCAATAATTTAAATATGAAAAACAGCTCGTTTTTCGCGCTGCAAAGATAGAGTTATTATTTAAAAAATTGATGCTTTTTTCAATAAAAAAAACACGCTTAATGAAAGCGTGTTTCTTTAACTAATTCTAATTCTTTCTTATTGAAGTAATGGTGAATAATTCGTAGGGAAATCTGCGGCTTTCGCTAAATTGCCAGAAGCTTCAAAATTACTACCATAAGTAGCGTCGATGGCTTGTAAGAAACTATTAGCCATTAAGGCGTATCCTCTAGCCGTTAAATGAATACCGTCTAAACTTACTAATCCGCCAAATACTAAATCTGAATTTAAATTGTAGTCGTCAAAGATGATACCAGTGGTAGCAGCTTCGGTAAGAATTCCGTTAACATCAACTAATGCCAACCCGTTAGCATTGGCAATTGTTGAAATGGTATCGTTATAAGCATCTACAGCAGCAATAATTTCAGCATTCTCACTTGGTAATAAAATCCATCTATCATCTAAAGGATAAGTTATACCTTCCACTGCAAATTGTCCAGCTAATTCAGCTGGTATACCTTGACTAGTTAAAAAGGCAAAGAAATTACTATTTACAGTTCCAATTACTGAGGCACTCGGTAAAGTAACTAAATCATTTGCTGTAGCTTGTCTTGATTGACCATACGTAGCTCCTAATAAATTAGCAACTAAAGGTGCTGCGGATGCTGGTAAACCTAAAGATTGTACAAAGAATGGAAACGTTGGACTAGCATTAAAAGCAGCTTCCATTTGTGCTGAAATATCAGTTAAACTTTCATCTTTAATAACCACTGGACTCGCTGCTGTTTCTGAGAATACAATAGAACGTTCGGGCTGTCCTAGTGCTTGATATACCAGATTAATTTGACCAAAAATTCCATTTAACGTTGGGATTAACGGACCAAAAGATGGATTTGAAGGATCTAATGAGTTATGAGGTACTGCCGTAAAATATGGTAAGCTGCCTACATAAGGAATGTTAGTTACCACTCCTTTAGAACCATTAGCCGTTAGACCTGAAATAATAGCACCAAAGGCTGCTTCAAAAGTTGATGGGTCCGTGATCGTATTCAACGTTGGATCACCACCAGCAGTTGCATAACCTAAAACATCATTACCACCGATTAAATCTGCAGTGAAAAAAGATGGATTTTGAGCTACTGCCAATTCTAATATGGTTGCATTTGGTGTATTACCTGTTACTCTAACTGCATATGGGTTTGCAGCAGCAGGAAAATTTGTGAAATTCCCATAGCCAGGCGCTAGGAAATGAAAACTTTTAGCACCAGGTATTCCTAAATTATTGAACGGCCCTGTAGGATTATTTAAAACAATATCAGTAGAAACTGTCACAGGCCCAATAACCGACTCTAAAGGTACTGGACCAGCCCCTCCAAAAACCAATCGTGGATCAGTGATACGTGTTCCACCAGCCGCAAGACCACCAAAATTGTCATTCATCCATGGCTGAGTAAATACTCCGCCCCCTGCGTTTGCAAATTTATTAGCTAGAATATTTGGAAAAGAATTTTCTTGAGCTGCTATAAATAACCCGTTATCTGTAATGCCAGCCGTAAAGGACTGTCCTATTTACACATAATTTGAGAAGTCGGCTTATCCAGTAGTAAGTTCGGGTAACAATACGGGGTCCTCACCGTTATTTCTATCCCTTAGTTCGTTTAGTTCTTCGTTCTCACAAGAGACAAAGCCTAAAACTAGTATTGATAAAACAAAATATTTAAATTTTTTCATTACTTATTTTTTTAAAGATTATTGATAGTTAAGGCTACATAATATTGTGACCCTATTAAACCAGTTCCAAATGCAGTGAAATATTCATCTGCAAGAAGGTTTGTGGCTCCTACTTTAATACTAGACTTTAAACTAGGTACTCTAAAGTTTACTTGAGCATCCAAAACATTAAAAGCAGGAATTTCTCCATTACCAAAAGAGGCTTCCCAGAAATAATTATCGCTCCAACGCCAAGCAACATTAAAACCTAAGTTTTTAATTAACTCGTTCTTACCAAAACTTAACTTCACCTTATGTTCAGGGGTGTTGAAATTTGTTTGAAAATTTGGATTCCCAGCAACATCAAAATCTAATCTTGCCCAAGTGTAGTTGGCACTTAAGTCAAAACCACCTAATACTTTTGTTGAGACAGACACTGCAGCACCATATGAGTTTACAGTTTCATTAGCATTTGTATAGGTTTGGTAACCTACAACATCACCATTCTGCAAAGCAAATAGTGCATTTTGTGTTTCTGGGTTTGTAGGGTCTAAAACACCATCACCATCAGGATCTACATTTCCATATAGTGGCGCTATAACATTTTCGTTTGCTAAGAAATCATTATACGTACTGAAATATGCAGAAGCATCAATAATAAAGTCACTTAATTTACCTCTGTAGCCAAGCTCAAAAGAGCTTACCTGTTCCGGTTTCGTAAAGTTTGAATTACCCACAACTAAGTTGCCCTCTTGATCTTGAGCAAATGAATTTGTGTAAGCCGCAGCGCCATTTTGATTTATAATCGCTGGAAGTCCTGAAGCTTGACCAGCCTGACTTACAGCGACATCTCTATCATAGCGACTACCGATATCTGTAGCACCACCAATTAAAGTACCTGCATTAGTTTGTAAGCCAATATATAACGCTTGAGTATCCGGATTTCTAAATCCTGTTTGAAAAGAGGCTCTAAAATTATGGATATCATTAACTGTTAGTCCAGCAGATATTCTCGGTGAAAAGAACCCATCAAATAATTCTGATTTATCATACCTAATAGATCCTGTCAACTTAAGTATTAAACTTTCATTTAGCTCTAATGAACGTTGTAACTGTGTATAAATTCCCAATTCTGAATAGGTGATAGGGCCTTCGGCATCCGCATAAATTGTTCCAAAAGAATTCAATCGATAAGTTCTAAAAGAGGAACCTATTTGAATCTCTGCAAAGTCAATCATGTCACCAAAATTATAATTAGCATCACTGTGGTATATTTTAGAGTTATCTTTAAACCCTGCACCAGTTAAGAAATTAGTGTCAGATGTAACACTATTTAATAAGTTTTGGAATTCTGCTGAATTTTCATCTGGACGTCCAGTTTCAGCCACAGCTCTTGCCTCAGCGTGAGCTTGTTCGTTTGAGGCTCCTTGTAAGGTTTGACCTATATACTCACCAACATACTCACCAAACCATGTGGTGTGGTCTTTCCATGCGTTTAACAAGTTAGGTCCTAAGACATCCATTACGTAAGTATCACCAGCTTTATCGGAGGTTATATAGCCTCTAACAAAGAAGTTGTTATTTTTTACTTCAATTTTGTGCTGCTGCAAAGAGAAACCATCAATACGGTAACGTTGTGCTCCTTGATAAATTGTTGAGCCAGTACCAACTTTACCTACGTATTGGATTTCGAAATCATTTCCCCAAGGACGGAAATATAAGCCCCAGTCAGCTTTAATACTCTCTGCACTATAGTCTGTTAGCTGTGCTTCTTGATATCCTGTTCTACTAACATCTACTGACGGAACTAAAGCAGAAGAACCAGAAGGGGCTAATCCTAGGCTTTCGAGCACCTGCGCTACATCATTAATATTTGTTGTAACTTCATCACCATAAACGTTGACACCATTGTAATTAATATTTGATTCTCTTGTGCCACCGCGCATGTCTTTATCATCAATATTATTAGCATACCAGTCGGTTCCCTTCAGATAACCAAAGTTAACCTTAGCAGCAAATTTATCGCTGAATTTATGAGCCAAACTTATCCCTAAATCTGTGTATTCATTATCACCTGCAGCTTCTTGAGAGGTTATACCCTGTTTGATGTAACCTCTTACACCTTGGTGGTCAAATGGATTTTTACTGGTCATAAATAGGATACCATTAAAAGCATTTGCACCATAAAGTGCAGAAGATGCACCAGGTAGAATTTCCACACTTTGCACATCGGTTTCAACCATACCTAGTAAGTTCCCTAACGGGAAGTTAAGGGCAGGAGCAGAGTTATCCATTCCATCCACTAGTTGCATAAATCGGGTATTAGCAAATGTTGCGAAACCTCTTGTGTTAATAGATTTAAAGGTCAAACTATTGGTGTTGATATCCACACCTTTGAGGTTTTCTAACCCACCATAAAAGTCTGGTGAAGCGGTGTTTTTAATTTCTCTTATGCCAAATCTTTCGACAGTCACTGGAGATTCAAAAATACGCTCAGGTGTTCGCGAAGCAGAAATTACAACTTCATCCAGCTCATTACCCTCAAGTAGCGTAACATCAACTGTTTGATTATTTGTAGTTATTTCTAAGGTTTGTTCTTTAAAACCTGTATAACTTACACGAATTGAAAATGGTGGCTCTTGATCTACAATTAATGTATAATTACCATCAAAATCAGAAACAGTACCAGAACTGGTACCTACTAGGACAATATTTGCGCCAGGTAAGGGTAACCCAGAATTGTCTGTAATTTTACCTCTTATAGTGGTCTGAGCAAAAGATACCACACAAAAAAGTAGTGTAAAAACTTTTAAGATTGTCTTCATTTTAGAGAATTAGTTATTATTAGGTGAGCAATTTAATTAAATATATGAAATTTAAATAAGAAATTCTCAAAAAATTATGCACGCATAATATATTTCCTAAAAAATAAGACCGAATAATTATTAATTTCTCAAATTTTGTGTGTTTAAGGCTTAGACTAATATGACTTAATGAATAATAGTTTTTAAATATAGTGCTAGAATATCTTAGAAAATTACCATTACATAGATTAATTTGAGCTAAAATATTTTTTATACTTATAATTGTTAATTCATAAATAGATGAACTATTAATCAAAACCAAAAACAACCTACATTGAAAGCAATAAGAAAATTCGCACTATTCATTATTGGTCTTTTTATATTAATGTTATGGAGTGGTATTGTAAGAAATATAACGCTTGGACAACGCGCTCTAGGTCCCCTAACTAAACCTATTAAAACTTTTTCAGAATTACCTTCTAATATGAAAGCAGCATACAACCATTTCTTGGTTGCTCCTGAATATTATTTGAAAACAAAAGAAGGTGATCAAAAAGACATTAATAATTTAACTTATAATCTATATGGTAGTTATTCGTACAGGAGCGGCGATGGTTTTAAAATTGAACTGAAAAATTTCAAAACCAATGAGATTGTAAAAACGTGGAGATTGCCTGTCTCATATTTAACAGAACATCATAAGGTTGGCCAAAACGATCGTCTTTTCCCTTCAAAATTAATGAAAAATAGAGGTATAATTGTTGCATGTGATGAACAACCTGGTCTAATTAGATTAGATTCTTTATCGAATGTTGTTTGGCATAACAAAGATTTTATCTTTCATCATGGAATGAATTTTGATCATGAAGGTAATATTTGGACACCAGGTGTTAAGCATGACGATGGTATTATAATGCCCAAAACCCTTGCTGTTGATGGTTCAAAAATTGATTACATAGATGATCTAATATTAAATATTGACGCCAAAACTGGTAAAACATTGTACAGTAAATCATTGACAAGTATTTTTGAGGAAAATGACCTTTTAGAATTTTTGAATAGAGGAAGTATTGTAACTGACCCATTTCATTTAAACGACGTAGTACCAGTACTTACTGATAGTTCTCGTTATTTTAATCGAGGTGATGTATTCTTGAGTTTTAGACATCTTTCAGCGATACTTCAATTTAGACCTTCAACAGGTAAAGTAATGAAAGTAATTGAAGGGCCGTTTACCTATCAACATGATGTAGACGTTGTAAATGACAGCACGATAGCGTTATTTAACAATAACACTGTTGCCATGGATATGAAGTTCAATAAATATGAATTTAAACCAAGTAAAGGCGACATTCAACGAAAAATAGTACATTCGAATGTGCTAATTTATAAATTTGAAACAGATTCATTTAAAGCACTTTACGAAGAACAGTTCGTCAAAAATAAGATCTATACGGAAGCAGAAGGCTTATATGAATTGTTACCCAATGGAGATTTGTTTGTTGAAGAACAAGGACCTGGAGTTTTATGGGTGTTAAATGAAAATGGCGTTGTCCTAAAAACCACCTTGAAAAGTGATCTAGAAGGGTATCATTACCTTCCGAACTGGACATCGATATATACAGACATAAACTTTTAAAATCTACTATCATGCTTAATTATATTGGACCTGGATTAGGACTTGGAACTTTACTTATCATCATTTTTATATTACTATTGGTAATATTTGCATTTGGTGTGGTGTTATGGATTCCTATCAAACGATTTTTTCGCAATCTATTTAAGAAAGGATAATGCTTTATTTTATAATTGCAGGTGTAGCAGGTGTTTTTCTTGCTACCCTAATCATAGTACTCAGAAAAGTTTTTTTTGAGATACTGGAGGCGTCTATTGGACTTGCCAATGAGGTTTTATCAAAGGAAGATGAGCAGATCAAACAAAAGAATCTAATTGGTGCTTTAAAACGAATACTTATTTCCTTAGGTAAGATGATTATTGCTATTGTAATAATCATCGCTGGTGCATTACTTCCCTTACAGGCTTACAGTTTTTTTAAGGGCGTTTCTTTTGAATCGCTTGATTTCAGTTCGGTCTGGTTTTGGGTGAGCCTTTCTATCGGAAGTATTTTGCCTTTCCTATTGAAGAAAAAGAAGAAAGTTGAAAATTATTCTGAAGCCTCAATGCTTTTACATAAGCTGATTTTGAATAATTACAATCTATCAAAATTTCTCTTTTCTTTCGATAAGAAATTCAAAAAAGGTGAAAAGATCACTTCTAATTCAAACTTTGTGATTGTTTCTGGATTGGCAAGAGCTGGTACAACCAGTCTTACCGATCAACTTTTTAAGGCCGGAAGTTTTAGTTCTTTAGATTATTCTAATATGCCATTTCTTTTAGCGCCAAACCTTTGGAAAAAATTGTACAATCCTAAAAAGGCTAAACTTACAGAACGTAAACATGGTGATAACATGATGTTTGGTCTAAATACCATTGAAGCTCTAGAAGAATACTTTTTTAAAGTATTTTTAAAAGATAGTTTTATTGGCGATTCTACACTGATCAAGCACAATATTGATAAGGATGTATATGATAACTATTTGAAGTATCAGTCTTTGGTGCGTTTAAGTAATAACCATTTATATTTATCGAAAAACAATAACCTTATTCTAAGATATCCTTCATTACGTGCGCATAACAAAGATTTCAAGGCTATATTTTTGTTCCGTAAACCTGAAGAACATGCGCATTCTCTTTTGAATCAGCATTTGAGATTTTCAGATTTTCAAAAAGATGATCGTGATAATTTTATTGAAACCTACATGAATTGGTTGGCGCACCATGAATTTGGTGGTAATCATAAGGTGTTTAGTTTTGACGAGAAACCAACCGAAATTAAATATGATCGCGATAAACTAGACTATTGGTTAGCCGTTTGGCAAAACTATTATAGGTATCTGTTACCTTAGATGATTCTGAGTTTATTCTCTTAGAGTATGAAGATTATTTACAGGCTCCAAAAGACGTCTTGTTGTATTTGGAAGCTGAAATGAAGATGAGTTTTGATTATTCGAATGTAAAGCCTTTCGCGAATAAGAAAACCATAGATACTTCAGATTGTGATCCTGAACTATTAAAATCAACAAGTGAAACATATGCTGCTCTCAAACAAAGCAAACTAGCTTTCAAATCTTAGTTTATACAGTTTTTCTTTACGATTGAATTCATTACATATCTGAAGAAAACTATGTTCTAAAATATTATACAATTAAAAACGCTGTCTTAGGACAGCGTTTTTAATTATTATATTTGCAGCCTAAAAAATAGCTATTCTACCGTCACA
>NZ_JABSST010000007.1 GCF_013213975.1 Winogradskyella sp. | reverse complement strand
GGCTGTACTGCAAAACCCTTTGTAATTCCAATTTCCATAAAAAAACCTGCATGGAAGTTTAGAATTGATTCCAGTTCCTGTGTTCCCTCGCCAGATAAACTCGCGACATTTCCTCCTACCTTAATACCAATGGGATGCTCTTGCGAATAACCATTAAGACCAAATAATAGAAAAACTATTGCGAATACTTTTACCATAATTCCAATCGAATGACAAAATTACGACTTAGATTAAAATTACACGAATGTAGACTTACGTTTTTTACTGAAGAAAAGATTATTTCCAAATAAAAAGTGCCAACTAAACACCCCCACTTTTGGTTTAGCCAGCACTTAAAATCGTAACCGTTAAGTTTGTTTAATAGCAACGTAAATTTAATTAAAAAATGACATAATTACAATACTCAATTTGAGTAATTTAGACAAAACCCTAAATTAAATTCTTGTTGATTTTAAGCATACCTATAAGCTCACCTGTTGAGGAAATGTTTAGCTTTTTAAGAATGTTTCTGCGATGAGTATCTACTGTATGAGAACTAATACTTAGTTTTTCGGATATTTCCTTACTTGTATTATTAAGCAATAGCAATCTTATCACATCGCGTTCTCTATTGCTTATACCTTCACTGAGTAGCTTTTGTGAAAAGTTATTAAAATAGATGGTTTCGTATTCATTCTTTGCATTAAGTAACTTTGCAGAAGCCGAAATATCCATCTTTATATCAGGATGAATAACAGTGTAGTGCGCGAGACCAATAATTGGCTTCCCTTGAGTATCAAAGGCTAAGGGAGTGGTATTCTGAACAATATTCACATACACATCATCCGAGTTTTTAAATCTATAATTCCACGTATAGTTGGCTTTCTCTCTATCCGCCTCCTTTATATTACCCAGTGTAAATTCCATTAATTCATTTAATGCTTTGAGCCATTTCTCTAGATCTTCAGAATGAATTCTACTCCAAAAATAGCGCATGCCTTGCTTCTCTAGCAAATGACTTTCAAGCCCTAGACAAGCTTTAAAATTTTTACTTACATATTCAAACTCTAAAGTCTGTGTATTGGTTACACAGAAAAATGTTGAACTATAAGGCAGATAAGTATCTAAGTCTATAATTCGGTTGATATGGGCTTCAAGTGATGGCTTGTCATAAGATTGAAATATGGTTTTATATAAATCCTTGACTTGTGTATAATTCATAGCAAATATTTCTTTTTACTAAATTAAGCATTTTAAACCTTAGCATTTATTGAAAGCTTCAAGTTTTATTCCTTATCAATCGCCCTCAAAACCCATTCTAACTCGCTATCTATATTCTTTAATCGATCTTGATAAGTAGGTAATATATTTATATCTGGCTTAATACCATATCCGTCAATTTCAGCTTTATGTGGTGCGTCAATATGTACCAAACCTATTCGAGCTTTAATTTTTGAATTTGGTAACTCATATACTTTGTAAAAACCAGCGACTGCACCATTATATGCACCACCTGTTTCTTCACCTACAAAAGTAGCACGTTGATCTCCATGCAACTTCGTACATAAAATAGACGATGCCGAAAACGAGTTACCATTGATTAATACGTAGATTTTACCTTTGAAGTTATTTGCTTTAGGTTCTTGCAATCTAGAAGCCTTGAATCTATAATATAACTTTCCTTCCGATTTTTGAGTTTTGAATAAAGCATCGTAGCCATAAATAAAAGGAGACAATAATGCTGCAAAAGCTTTAACTCCAAACGGCCTGCTATTACTCATTACACTGGTTAATAGCGGAGAACGCGAATTGATTTCACTTGGATTAATCATCACAAACTCCTTATCGGTTAAATATGAATACAGATATGTAATTTCCTTAAGTCGGCCTCCTAGATTATTTCTTAAATCTATGATGAGTGTCCCTGAACCTGATGAATCTAATACTTTAAATGTTTCGTCATAAAACTCCTCATACTTACCTCTATTAAAACCTCTAATTTTTAAAAGTGCTACAGTACTATCTTTTCCCACAAAAGATAAATCTCTATCATTGAGCTGTGTTTTGTAATCATAACCATATTTTTTACGGTCTTTTAGCATTTGCTTAAACTTAAGCTTTTTTGCTTTCTTTTCTGCTTTAGTGAGCTTCAATTTAGGTTTTGATTGAACTAAAGAATCCATCTGGCTTGAGACTAACGATTTGTTATCGCTTGGCATACGCCTGTACAATTTTACAAACGTAGAATCTGAGTTTTTAAACCTAATTGAAATACTGTCAGAGCGACCTTTATCGTACGAATAATAGGTCATAAAACGTGTTCCAAGGATACGATTGTAAAATGTGGTGTTATATCCATCTGATGCAAATCGTTTTTTATACTGATTGATTAGGTCGGTTGGTTTTTCATTTTGAATCATAATTACCTCACTCCCAACAAGCAGACTATCGTTTCCTTTTGCCTCTACTACAATAAGCTTACCATCTAAATATTCGAAATTAAGATTAGTAATATCAAACTTCATTTTATTAAGTGCTTTGCGCTCTTTTCGATCAAACTGCTCAGTTGGAGGTGTTATGGACATATGTCCTTGACCAACAAATCTAGTCACTTGAGATAATTGTTTATAAAACATACGGCTATTCATTGGTTGTGTAATAGCGTTCTTTAAACTATCAAATTTATAGTCTAGTATCTCTTTCGAAGTGAATTGATAGAGCCTTGGATGATGTCGCTTGAGTTGCTCGTATATCCTGTCGATATCCTCATTCAAATCCTCAACTGGATGTAGTTTTGTAATCTGTTCATTATGCTTTTCTACGCTCGAACAAGAAACCAAAAGCAATAAAATGATAAAAGCATGTAGTTGTCTATTCATTAGAAGGTATTAATAAATGATATTCTCAGAATTCTTTTCTACTAACAAAGACGCTAAAAAAAGAAAAATGGTTATATACTCTTTTAATTTTAATAAACTTTTAAGATGGAAATCCAAGTATTGCACCCATTCCAACAGTAAATAACCAACAGCCATAAATAGCATGCTCAATGGACACTAAAAGTGTTGACTTTGTTTTCTTAAAAGTCAAAGCAAATAATATGCCGCCTGTAAAAGTTAAGAACATAACCAATGTACTTTTGAAGAAAATATGGGCTAGAGAAAACACAGCAGCATTTACAAGAATAAATACCAAATTACTTCTAAATAAGGATTCATAACGCTGAAAGAAAAAAGTGCGATAGATTAATTCTTGAGGATAAACTGAAAAAAAAGAATATATAAACAAGATCATCAACCAAAGTGAAGGCTTTGTTTTAACTACAATGAATAACATATTTATATCAACAACAAACATGTATAGCGTTGTAATGGCAATTATTACAATTAATTTAATTAAAGTTCTCTGCCAAAACTGTGTCCAGTTTATATGTTCTCTAAGTTTGAATTTATTATTCTCAACACGAAGTAAAACATAAATAACATATAAGAATCCAGTAATACCAATTACCATTTTGATCCATATTGCAAATGAAAAGGCAAAACTTATTGGTACCAGAATAAAAATTAAGAAGAATTCAGTAAGTCTGTATTGAATACTTTTCATGAATTATAAAGCAATTGCTGTTGTGTGTTTAACTTCACTTATCATAAACATACTATGTGTACTGCCAATATGATCTATTTTGGTTAATTTTTTCACCATAAATTCTCTAAAAGCTTCCATATCTGTTACCAAAACTTTTAAAAGATAATCGTAATCACCACTAATGTGATAACACTCTAGTACTTCGTCCAATTTACGAACTTCTCGTTCAAATTTCATAACATAATCTTGAGAATGTTGACTCAACTTCACGTGACAAAAGGCTACAAAAGATTTCTCAACTTTCTTCTTATCTATTAGTGCTACATAACTACTAATAATACCATTATTCTCCAACTTTTTAATGCGTTCATAAACAGCTGTCACGGATAACCCCAAAGCATTAGATAATGCTTTATTGGTTTGTTTACTATCCTTTTGTAATAAATGCAGCAGTTGTTTATCTGTTTGATCCAATACCATGGTTTATAAATTTTCTATCACAAATAAATCCGTAAGACAAAATTAGAAAATATATCTGCATTCTGTTCTAAATATAGTTTTATTTTCTAAATTCTAACAATATTATTGATTATGTTTCTTTAAATATTGAATTTTGCTAGATCATTATACAATATCTTAATTATGAAATTCAAACCTGCAAACAATATTCAAGACTTACAATATTTTGGCGAATTTGGTGGGGTTAATCCATCCATTTCAGATTCATCGACATACACTTTTTTATCAGCAAAAACCATGTTTGACACCTTTGAAGGAAATGCTGATGGCTGCTATTTGTATTCTAGACACACCTCGCCTTCAAATTTATATTTGGGAGAAGCCTTGGCTGCTATGGAAGGCACAGAAACTGCAACCATTACAGCATCAGGTATGGGAGCCATAACAGCAGTCTTATTGCAACTCTGTAATGCTGGTGATCACATTGTAAGTAGTAGAACCATTTACGGTGGCACCTATGCCTTTTTAAAAAACTTTACCCCAAAACTGAATATTAACACCTCATTTGTTGATATCACCAAACTAGATATTGTTGAAGCCGCCATTACCGAACATACTAAGGTCTTATACTGTGAATCTGTGAGTAACCCACTATTAGAAGTTGCAGATATCAAAGGCCTTGCAGCTTTAGCAAAAAAACACAATCTAAAACTTATTGTTGATAACACGTTTTCACCACTGTCCATTTCACCAAAAGCCTTGGGAGCTGATGTTGTTATTCATAGCTTAACAAAATTCATCAACGGTTCTTCGGATACTGTTGGAGGTGTTATCTGTGGTACTCAAGCGTTTATTGATAATCTTAGAAATGTGAATGATGGTGCTGCAATGCTATTAGGATCCACTATGGATAGTTTAAGATCTGCATCTGTTTTAAAAAATTTAAGAACGCTACATCTTAGAATACAACAACACAGTAATAATGCCTTGTATTTGGCCAATAAGTTTAAGAAAGATGGCTTAAAAACTGTTTATCCTGGATTAAACTCTCATCCATCGCACGACTTATTTCAAAACATGATGAATCAAAAGTATGGCTTTGGTGGCATGCTAACCATCGATGTAGGATCGCTCGATAAAGCCAATGCCCTAATGGAATTAATGCAAGAACGGAACTTAGGCTATCTTGCTGTTAGTCTTGGCTTTTATAAAACCTTATTCAGTGCTCCAGGAAGCTCTACCTCCTCTGAAATCCCAGAAGACGAACAAGAAACAATGGGATTAACTGATGGACTTATTCGTTTTTCTATTGGCTTAGATGCAGATATCGAGCGCACCTATACAATGATGAATGCTTGTATGCGAGAACTAAACATCCTGAAACCTGAATTAATATAACAAAGTTTTATCAAGCCTGATGTTTGATCAGGCTTTTTATTTTCCCTTTAATCTAATCCACAAAGCTTTCAGTGTAAATTCAAAGTCATCCATTTTTGGTGTGAAGGGCTTCATATTTAAACGTTCTTGATCTTTAAATATCTTCAAATTAAAAATTGCTCTGTCACCATTTCGTGTTTGAACTAAGGGATAAGGTAAATCTTTATATATAAATTACGAAGCATTTAAAGATTCTACATTATAATAACCATTACTAAACCATGCTACTAAGTATTTAAGATCTTCATGTTTGTTAGCCCTTAAGAACCGCTGTTTAGCACTAACTTTCCAATCGATAAAGCAGTTGGGTTTGTCTAATAAAGAGTAAAACCCAACCTGATAATTAGTCTCTGTCTCTGCGATACTATACCGAAGAATGTTGTTTAATATTGTTGGCTGTGTACTAAATCTAAAATAATTGATTTGTTTTTTTAGCCTAAGTTTCTTTGAACACATTGTCTTTATAAACTTTATTGAATAGCGCACATAACATGTAAATAGAACTCACACCAATTCCAAGTTTTAGCCAGAAACGTCTTTTACTTTTCATTCTTGTGTAAAACATAAGAATGACTAAACAAATGAGGAAAGGAGATGTGTATAAAGGATCAGCCACAGCAATATTATTAAACGCTACGCGATAGTTTGAAAATGGAGCGAATAATTGTGTTCCTTAAGGAGTAAAGGCATCTAGAATAGGATGCGTAAATAAAGCTCAGAAGATCAATAATATCCAATCGTTACGCTTAGTTGGATTGATATGTTTTTCTATCATAAAGCTTATGTACTACTCAACCAAACAGAAACGCACCCAGAACAGCAAATAATATCGAGTGCATAAAACCCCTATCAAAGAGCATCGCGTCAATTTCGTTTTTAAAAAACAAGGGACCAATAAAAACATCTAAATCTGGAATGGTCCCTCCAATAGTACCGAAAAGTAAAGCCTTATTATCTATTTTATTTCCTAAAACCACTTCATCACATGTAGTACCTAGTACGATTTGAGTTAATGAAACCATAATTGAAACGCAAAATTACAGAATAAATCGATTTGCAATTGGCCCCACAAAGTCGTAACATTACATCAATTAAATATAACTGAAAATGCAAGACGACGACCTATCTAAAATCAAAATAGCGGATCAAAAAATCATAAACAATAAGGAGCTCAATATTTATGAGTCTATGGTTCCTGTTGTCATATTAATGATTCTTTTAGCCATAAACATATTTAGATTTGATGGTGCCATGATGGGTGATTATTCCAATCAATATATTTTACTCATTGGTGGATTCGTTGCATTTATTGGCGGTATGCTTAATAAAGTACCACCTTTGGTTATGATTCAAGAGGTTTGGGAAAACCTAAAGAGTGTTTTTGCACCAATTATGATTTTATTTCTTGTTGGAGCCTTGGCTGGCACTTGGTTAATAAGCGGTGTTATTCCTGCGATGGTGTATTACGGATTACAAGTGCTAAGTCCAGAAATATTTCTACCTGCTTCAGTTATAATCGCTGCCGTAATTTCTATAGCTACTGGAAGTTCTTGGACCACGTCAGCTACAGTTGGTATCGCTTTGGTTGGTATCGGAACCGCCTTAGGCATTAATTCTGGTATGATTGCAGGTGCAGTAATTTCTGGCGCTTATTTTGGAGATAAAATGTCACCACTTAGTGATACTACAAATTTAGCACCAGCAATGGCTGGCACAGACTTATTTACACATATTCGGTATATGGCAATTACCACCGTACCTACGATTGTTGTGACCCTAATAGTATTCGGAATTATTAGTGCTACCTTGGAGCCAACTGGCAATGCTGATATTAGTAATTTATTAGCTTCTATAGATAAAACATTTAATATAACTCCTTGGCTGTTTCTAGTTCCGGCAGCAGTTATTGCACTTATTCTTTTAAAAACAAAACCATTAGTTGCTTTAGCTTCAGGTGTTATTTTAGCAGCAATCTTTGCCGTTATTTTTCAACCAAGTATTCTTGAAGGTTTATCGGATTCTAGTCTTTCAGCAATAACCAATTCAATTTTATCAGACACCTCTATTACCACTGATAACGAAAAACTAAATGATCTTTTTAGTTCTGGAGGTATGGAAGGCATGCTATGGACTATATTCTTAATCATTTGTGCTATGGTTTTTGGTGGGATAATGGATGGTATTGGTGCATTAGCAAGAATAACTAAAGCTCTACTATCAGTAGCAACAACAGTTTTTGGTCTATTTGCAAGTACAGTAATAAGTTGCTTAGGCTTAAATGTTATTGCATCAGACCAATATTTAGCAATTGTTATACCTGGCAAGATGTTTAAAAACGCCTATGACGATAAAGGATTAGCTCCAGAGAATTTGAGTAGAACACTTGAAGATTCAGGAACAGTAACCTCAGTTCTTATTCCTTGGAATACTTGTGGCGCTTATCAAAGTGGTGTTTTAGGTGTAGGAGTAGGAGAATATTTCCTATATGCCATTTTTAATTGGCTAAGCCCTTTTACAACGCTTTTATTCGCAGCACTAAGAATTAAAATTAAAATGCTAACAGGTACAGCAACTAAGACAGCATAGTCTCTATATTTTTGAATCCTTTTTCTTTGGCAAAGTCAAGTGCCGTCTTACCATCTGAATCTGCAATGTATTTATCCGCATTATGATTTAATAAATAGCCCACAACAGCTTCTTGATTATATTGTGCTGCAAAGCTCAAAGCTGTTGCACCTTTATTGTTTTGTGCATTAATATCAGCTCCATGTTTGACTAATAACTCCACCAAGCTCAAATTCCCCTTAAAGCTCACCCCAATTAAAGCAGTATTTCCAGAAGCATCCTTACCATTTACATCAGCATTATGATCTAATAAAATCATTGCAATTTCCACTTTATCAAAATATGTTGCAAAGATTAAAGGTGTAAATCCTCTAGCATCTTCACTATTTACTAAATGTGGATTATGTTGCAATTGCGATTTTATATGATCACTATTTCCAATTTGTATTGTCCTAAAAAAAAGTTCTTGTGCATTCACTATGTTGTACTATTAAAAAAAGGAATGCACAATAGACGCACATTCCTTTTTAATGTTGGTTTACTAGTTACCAATGTTTATTTTAAATCAAATCTATCTAAGTTCATAACCTTAGTCCATGCTGCTACAAAATCATTTAAGAATTTGCTTTCAGCATCACTAGCTCCATAAACCTCACACACAGCTCTAAGTTCAGTATTAGAACCAAAAATTAAGTCTGCTCTAGTTCCTTTAAACTTCACTTCTCCTGTACGTCTATCGCGACCTTCAAAGTGTGTTTCATCCTCAGAAGTTTCACTCCATGTATAAGTCATATCTAAGATATTTTTGAAGAAATCATTTGTAAGTGTCCCTACGTTATCAGTAAACAAACCATATTCAGAATTATCAAAATTAGTTCCTAATACACGCATCCCACCAACTAATACAGTCATCTCAGGAATGGTAAGCGTTAAAAGGTTTGCCTTATCAACTAGTAGGTCTTCTGCTTTAACATCTGCATTCGCATTTTGATAATTTCTAAATCCGTCACCCACAGGCTTTAGATAATTAAACTGCTCAATATCGGTCATGTCTTGAGATGCATCTCCTCTACCTTGAGCAAATGGTATTGAAATGTGATGTCCAGCTTTGCTAGCAGCTTCTTCAATACCTGCATTACCACCTAGAACAATTAAATCCGCTAAAGAAATATCTCCGCTAAATTCGTTCTGAATGGCACGATATACATTAAGCACCTTGTCTAATTCCGTAGGATTGTTAACCTTCCAGCTTCGTTGTGGTTCGAGTGCAATTCTCGCACCATTTGCTCCACCACGTTTATCAGAATCTCTATAGGTTGATGCCGAAGCCCATGCAGTTTTTACCATTTCTGAAATAGAAAGACCTGAAACCAAAATCATCTTCTTTAAAGAGGTAATATCTGCATCACTAAGATTATAATTCACCGTTGGAATTGGATCCTGCCATATTAAATCTTCTGAAGGGACTTCTGGTCCAACATAGCGTACTTTAGGCCCCATATCACGGTGCGTCAACTTAAACCATGCTCTAGCAAAAGCATCTTCAAAAGCCTTGTGGTCTGCATAAAAACGCTTAGATATTTCAAGATACGCTGGATCAGTTTTAAGAGCGATATCTGCTGTTGTCATCATAAGCGCCTGCTGACCGTCACCACCTGCAGTTGGTGCCATTTTTGCTTTAGACTCTGCTGTTGGCGTCCATTGATGTGCTCCAGCTGGACTCTTTGTTAACTCCCAGTCATAATTTAACAAGACATTAAAATAATCGGCATCCCATGTTGTTGGATCTGGTGTCCATGCCCCTTCAATGCCGGAAGTAATCGCATCTTCTAACACACCACTTTGATAAGTATTTTTCCAACCCGTACTCATTTCTGCCATAGACGCTCCATGAGGCTCTACACCAACATATTGTCCAGGATCTGCTGCACCATGGGCTTTACCAAACGTATGTCCGCCAGCTACTAAAGCCACAGTTTCTTCATCATTCATAGCCATACGACCAAATGTTACTCTAACGTCATGTGCAGAGGCTAATGGATCTGGATGTCCATCTGGTCCTTCTGGATTAACATAAATCCACCCCATCATAACAGCAGCTAATGGATCTTCTAAATCCCTTTTTGTTGGATCTTTTTCTCCATCATAACGCGAGGCATTTTCACCCCATTGCGTTTCACTTCCCCAATACACATCTTGTTCTGGCTCATAAATATCTTCACGACCACCAGCAAAACCAAACGTTGGGAATCCCATTGACTCTAATGCTACATTACCAGCCAGTATCATAAGGTCTGCCCAAGATAATTTGCTACCGTACTTTTGCTTTATCGGCCAAAGTAATAATCTCGCCTTATCTAGATTACCATTATCTGGCCAGCTATTAATTGGGGCAAATCTCTGGTTGCCAGTTCCTGCACCTCCGCGACCATCACCTACTCTGTAAGTCCCTGCGCTATGCCATGCCATACGAATCATTAATCCACCATAGTGACCGTAATCTGCTGGCCACCAATCCTGTGAGTCAGTCATTAAATTTGTTAAGTCTTTCTTTAACTCGTCGTAGTTAATGCTTTTGAAGGCCTCGGCATAATCAAAACTATTACCATAGGGGTTATTTCGTTCTGCATGTTGTCTTAAAATATTTAGTTTAAGTTCATTAGGCCACCAATCTCTATTTTTGGTTCCTTGTCCTGCAGATGCTTGTTGATTACCAGCTAAAAACGGACAATTATTTGGATCTCCTTCTTTGTGATTCATAATTATCTATAATTTTGTTTAAATTCTTTTTTTGAATGTATAAAAATAACCAATCTCTAAGCCTATTATTCCGAACAAAGATTTTTTCTGTTTATTTTTCAATAGCTTTTGCCTATGGAATAACTATTTAGAATTCTTATAAATAATAGCAATCCAATTACTTTGTTTAACTTTTTAGACGTTCAGTCTTAATTTTGAAATTAAAAATTAAACACGATTGTTAAAATTTTGTACTTAACTCTGAGTAGAGTTAAATTTATAAGAAAAAAGGAAGATGCTATTTGAAAAGGTAAATATAGAAGATAAATTAAAGTCTATTGCACATGATAAGGAGGCAGATTTACTTAACGAAGTAAAATCTATTTTAGCTGCTGATGATTATAAAGATGCACAAATTTTAGACACCTTATCGCAACAAAATGAAATCTCGGAAAATCAACTTATTTTCGATAAGTTAGAAACAAATCGAATCTATCACATTAGTCAGATTAAAAAGACCTGCGTTAATTATAGATTGCGTTTTCTAGATACAAAATTATTTAAAGGTGAAATCCCTTATGAAGCGATTGCAAAAATTAAACAGCTCGAAAACAATCACAATACGCAACTTCATGGATTTAAGATTATTGCTCCTGCCAAGTTATTTAAACTAGAACACTACGATGATCCATTACTTTTTGCGCCAATTGGTAATGGCTATTATTATCTTATTCATAAATGGGGAAATGATTTAAATGCCTTTAGAAGACTTATGATGTGGCCTGTTAGGGATTTTGAAAATTTCGTGTTCTGCATGTTTATTTTGAGTATATTTTTAACTGCAGCAATTCCTGAGGGAGTATTTTCTAGTAAAGCCAATGCAGCTAACGCAGGAATCGTTTTTCTATTTGTTTTTAAATCTGTTGTCGCAGCGGTAATGTATTACGGCTATTTATCTGGCAGAAATTTTAGTGCCGCCATTTGGGATAGTAAATACTACAACACTTAGAAACAGTTGTAACATTTTTAAAAATTTTGTAACTTATAAGGTACTAAATTTTGTATGTTATGAGCACTTCCGAATACACATGCGTTTACAATGGCAACTTTATATTAGTCAATCGTATTAAAAGTGTCTTGGAAAATCTAGGCATCATTCCGATAATTAAGGATGAAGGTGAATCCCAACGTTTGGCTGGTTATGGCAGTATGAACCAAGGGTTCCAAGAAGTCTATGTTCACAATGATGAGCTTGATAAAGCACAAGCTATTGTAGATCGAGTAAAATCTGAGATGGAAGCTTGAGCAGTCCTAGTATACAACTTCTGACAATGCTCCATTAATTTTTTATCAGTTGATATATAAGCGGCAAAAGAAAGTTAATTGAAATTTATAAATATGGCTTTCCCTACTCTTCTATTTTGACCTAGGGTATAAACTTTCTTCAATTGAGGAGCTTGGCCATAATACGAGGGGAAATGTTGGAAAAAATCTAGCGTCCATGTAAGTTGTGTACCTTCGGGGTTTACTTCTATATCGTAATTATTCGAATTTTCAACAATATAATTATTCCCATTAGATGGCACCACAAGACCAGGAACTAAATTTATTCCGTTTACAATTAACACATCATTATAATTGTATGAGGTTTGATTTATAGTCATATTTTCTGGTCCATCAGACATGATATCAATATCAATATTAAATTCACCATTATTATCTCCCAATCTATAAATCAATCTATAATTATTTGATGTTGGTATATTTTCTGGAATTGTAAATGAAATCTGATATACACTAGCGTTATTTGAATCTACATTTTCACTTATTAAGTTCACAGTTTCTATTAAATATTCTGTAGAACCGTCTCTAAGAATAAGTTGTGACTCTGGGATTTCAGGATTAATATAATTACCAAAAACATTAAGCTCTGCACCTGTATAATATATGTAATTTAATGAGAACCTCGGTGAAACTGCATTTATCTTTATTTCATTGGCAATAACAGTATAAGTAGAAAAATCCCCATTTTCGGCAGTCACTGTATAAGTTATATGATTATTAAAGTCTTGCGCAATTGTATCCTCAGGTGAAATAGTTGCATAATCAGAAATAATAATATCAGGAGTTAATGAACTGATGTCTATGTTTGCTAAATTTATGGAAATCGTACTTTCTTGTTCATTAATTATACCTGCATAATTAACACCCAAATGTTCTATGGAAAAAGATAGTATTTTACTCTCAGTACCTATAGGTCTATTGTCAATTTGCACTTGATATGAAGATGAAGTACCATCTTCAGCTGTTACCACATATGTTATGACCTCACCAAAATTTTGAGGAATACTCGGTGAGGGAGAAATAGAAGCATTTTCTGAGATTGTAATACTAGGAGCTATAGACGTTAAATCTAAACCTACCGTTTCGAGAAATATTACATTTGTATTATTGTCAATATTACAATTATATGTTTGACCTGAAATATCAAAAGAAAAGGATAATATTTCGCTTTCAGTATTAAAAGGTCTATTTTCTACATTTACAATGTATGTTTTCACATCTCCATTTTCTGCAGTAACATTGTAAACTACGACATCATTAAAGTTTTGAGGTGTAATTGAAGACGGCGAGATATTAGATTTTTCAGAATGAACAATTATTGGTGTCAAATTGTTTAAATCTGCACCGGTAACATCAAAAGTAATTTCCCCAGTAGACTGATTTATATTACCCTCGACAGATGAATTATTTAAAAATAGTTTAAAAGAAGTAATGAAATTGTCACCACTCAATGGTTCATCTTTATCAGATGAACAGCTAAGGCACAAAATAAATACTAATAAAATTAAGTAAGAATATTTCATAGATAGTAGTTCAATTTTGTATAAATATATAATATTCTATCAAAATGTCTAAACACTCACAGCATACATCTTCTCACGCTGTTCCTTTATCTTTTTATCACTCATATATTCGTCAAACGTCATGTAACGATCGATAACACCATTTGGTGTTAATTCAATGATACGGTTACCAACAGTCTGGGCAAATTCATGATCGTGAGTGGTTAGAAGAACCGTACCTTTGAAGTTTTTTAATGAATTATTAAACGCTGTAATACTCTCTAAGTCTAAGTGATTAGTTGGCTCATCTAACATTAAAACATTGGCTCTAACCATCATCATGCGACTAAGCATACATCTTACCTTTTCTCCACCAGATAAAACATCTGCTGTTTTCAAGGCTTCTTCACCACTAAAGATCATTTTTCCAAGAAATCCTCTGATATAAACTTCTTCACGCTCCTCTTCTGTTGTTGCCCATTGACGTAACCAATCCACTAAAGAAAGCTTATTATCAAAATATTCACTGTTATCTAGTGGTAAATAGGATTGCATAGTTGTAACTCCCCATGCATACTTACCAGAATCTGCAGCATCTTTACCATTAATGATTTGATAGAATGCTGTTGTGGCTCTTGAATCCTTTGAATACACAACAACTTTATCGCCTTTGGCTAGATTAATATCAACTCCTTTAAATAAGGTTTCACCATCTAGACTTGCAGACAAGCCCTCAATATTTAAAATTTGATCTCCAGCCTCTCGTTCACGCTCAAATATAATAGCTGGATAACGACGGCTACTAGGTTTAATATCAGCAATATTTAATTTATCAATCATCTTCTTTCGGCTAGTTGCTTGTTTTGATTTCGCAACGTTGGCCGAAAAACGACGAATAAACTCTTCTAATTCCTTTTTCTTTTCTTCAGCCTTTTTGTTTTGTTGTGCTCGTTGTTTTGCAGCTAACTGAGACGACTCATACCAGAATGTGTAATTCCCAGAATAATGGTTAATCTTACCAAAATCGATATCAGAAATATGAGTACATACTGCATCTAAAAAATGCCTGTCGTGAGATACTACAATTACACAGTTATCGTAATTAGCAAGAAAGGTCTCTAACCATGAAATGGTTTCATAATCAAGGTCATTAGTAGGCTCATCCATGATTAACACATCTGGATTTCCAAATAAAGCTTGTGCTAATAACACACGTACTTTTTGCTTACCATCTAAATCTGCCATTAAAGTGTAGTGCAAATCTTCTTTAATTCCTAAATTAGAGAGTAAAGCGGCAGCATCACTATCGGCATTCCATCCGTTCATTTCTTCAAACTCGACTTGAAGTTCCCCAATTTTCTCAGCATTTTCATCCGTATAGTCTGCGTATAAGGCATCTATCTGAGATTTTAAGTTATAGAGTGGCTGATTACCCTTAAGCACGGTTTCTAGTGCAGTATCTTCATCATGCTTATTATGATTCTGTTCTAAAACGGACATGCGTTTACCTGTCTCTAGATGGACATGACCAGAAGTTGGATCCATTTTCCCCGCTAAAATCTTTAGAAAGGTAGATTTTCCTGCTCCATTAGCACCGATTATTCCATAGCAATTACCATTGTTAAACGTTGTATTTACTTCATCAAAAAGTACACGTTTACCAAACTGAACTGAAAGATTTGAAACTGATAACATATCACACTATTTTTGAGTGTGCAAAAGTAGAAAATTAAAGCGATTGAGCGAAATAAAAGTGCCGCTTATCAAGTTTTAACGAGGCGTTAACAAGACTTAACACTGTCAAAACATATTTTTGTTGGATATGTCGACGAAAATCCCTATGCCGCTGAAACAAATAGCCTTAATAACAATCTTAGTGGTCCTTACTTTTGGATGTAAAACTAATGGCTCTGGCGATGGTGACTTTGCCTATGTTGGGGGTGAGATTATCAATCCAAAGAACAAAAACGTTTTACTTTACAATACCAAGGGGAAGATTGCGGATTCACTTACACTAGATACAAACAATCGATTTATCCATAAAATTGAAAATTTAGAACCGGGTATTTATTTAATTACCCATGGTGGGGAATATCAAACGATTTTACTAGAACCTAATGATAGTATTATGTTCCGCTTAAACACCTACGACTTTGATGAGTCTTTGGTGTTTACTGGATTGGGAGCAAAAAAGAATAATTATCTCATTAAAACATATCTTGAAAACGAAGCCGAAGCAAAAAAACTTGTGAAATATGCTACCAACATGGATCCTGAGGATTTTAATGAGTATATTGAGAAAAGACGCCACAAGCAGTTAGATGAATTTCAAAAATTCTTAGAACATAACGATGAGTCTGAATTTTTCAAATCAATCGTTGAAGCAAATATTAATTATAACAGCTATGCAGACAAGGAGATTTATCCTTTTGCTTACTTCGGTAACAATAAACTCATTCATATTAAAGATTTGCCTGAAGAATTTTATGCGCACAGAGCTGTAATCGATTATAATGCGAGTCATCTAAGTCACTTCTTCTCTTACAATCGTTTCTTATTTAGCCATATTGATAATTTAGCAACGCTATCTTACTATAGAAACAATCCTTACCATAGCCAATTTGATAGACACGCTATTGATTATAACAAGTCAAAGCTTGACTTGGTAGATAGTATAATTACAGACGAAACGCTGAGAAACCATTTGTTTAAATACAAAACCAGAGATTTTGTTAGTAATAATCACACGGAAGCAGAAGCCAATGAAATGTTGAATTATTATTTAGCAAGAAGCACAAATGAAGAAGATAAAAAAGGTATGAAGGACCTTGTTGCTTCTCTTAAGTTACTAAGACAAGGTAATCCAATTCCTGATTTGGCTATTATTAACTACGATGATATGGAACACGGCCTTAATGCCATTATTAAAAGGCCTACAATAATTTATTTCTGGTCGTCAAATTCTAAAATGCAATATAGAAATAGTCATTATAAAGTAAAGGAGTTAAAGAAAGACTTCAGTCACGTAGATTTTCTTTCGATTAACCTAAATCGTAATGACGATAAAACTTGGAAGGCGATAATTGATAATTATGACTTTCCAACCAAAAATGAATACAAGTTTAAGTATCCTCAAGAGGCAAGAAAAACTCTTGCTGTAAACTATTTAAACAAGGCCATTATTGTCAATGAATATGGCACTATATTACATCCAAACATCAACATCTTTAAATCTGATTTTAAAGAATTGTTGAGTGAACTTCTGCAAAAAAAGCATCTCATCGCTAAACAATAAGATGCCTTTTATAATTTTATTAATTAGATTTAGTTTCCTTTCTTATAATCTGCTAGAAACTTCTCCAATCCAATATCTGTAAGTGGGTGATTTAACAATCCAGCAATAGATTTAAGTGGACCAGTCATAACATCAGCACCTAATTTTGCACAATCAATAACGTGCATCGTATGACGTACAGAAGCTGCTAATATTTGTGTATCAAAAGCATAATTATCATAAATATGACGAATTTCTGCAATAAGATTTAATCCATCTGTTGAAATATCGTCTAAACGCCCAATAAATGGAGATACATATGTAGCACCTGCTTTTGCAGCTAATAAGGCTTGACCTGGAGAAAATACTAGAGTAACATTTGTTTTAATGCCACGATCAGAAAAGTACTTACAAGCTTTTACACCATCTTTAATCATTGGTAATTTAATAACAATTTGGTCGTGTAATTCTGCTAAGGCCTCCCCTTCTTTAACCATACCTTCAAAATCCGTAGATATCACTTCGGCCGAAACATCTCCATCTACAATATTGCAGATATCAACGTAATGCTTCATGATATTATCTACACCTGTGATACCTTCTTTAGCCATTAATGACGGATTCGTTGTAACACCGTCTAAAATACCCATATCTTGAGCTTCCTTAATCTGATCTAGATTAGCCGTATCAATAAAAAATTTCATAGAAAATTGCTGTGTTTTTAGTTGCTGCGAATTTACAACATTATGAATCCTTAGTACCTAATTTTTTTTAATATATATTAACAAGCATTACGATAATCTATTCCTCTTCAATAATTAAGGTATAGGTCTTAGAGGTTGAGTAATTGCAGAGGCGATCTGGCTCATCAAAATCATTTCTAAATGGTCCATCGACATCCAAGAAAATTGTAATATCAAAAGTTCCAGACACTAGTGGTGTTCCTTCAATACTTATAGTTCTGTAGTTTACAAAATAATCCATACCCAATGGAAGACCAATCACGTCGAAGTAGTAATCATAATCGTCATCTCGTGGCTCATTATTAATTTCTCCGTTAAGAGCAACAAAATAATAACTATCTACAGTTCCGATTGGAAACTGTCTATTATCCAATTCTGGCTCTTTTGGGAAAACGCAAATTGGATCTGTACAACTAAAAACAAAAAGGAATAAAAGAGGCAATAGTAGATATTTATTCATAACAACTAAATTTGAAATATACACCTCAAATAGCGTACCAAAAGCTGCTATAATTTGTAATGGTTCATCAATAATTTTTCATAAACCTTATCAGGTAAGATACGCTTCAACACTATTGAAAATTTCTGCATAAACGCGCCAACCTTATAATGGATTTTAGGGCGCTTTGTTTGTATAATAGCATGAATAGCTCTCGCCATGTCTATCGGGTCATTGCCTTCATCTACGTGCTCATCCATCATCTTTAATGAGTAGCCATATTTTTCTTTATATGGTGAATCCTCAAGTACAGGAGCGTGGTAACGACCAGCTGCAATATTCGTAGCAAAATCGCCTGGTGCAACATTAGTCACTTCAATATTAAAATCCTTTAATTCCATTCTAAACGCTTCTGTCACTAATTCCAAAGCACCTTTACTTGCACTGTAAACACCTCTGTAAGGCAAGCCCATATAACCAGCAATAGATGTAATATTAATAATTAGGCCAGAGTTTTGTAAGCGCATAGATGGTAAAACAGCCTTTATTACATTAATAGGTCCAAAGAAATTTGTCTCAAAGTTTCGCTTTATTTCAGCATCAGGTATTTCCTCGATTGGACCTGTGATTCCAGCTCCAGCATTGTTAATTAAGACATCAATTTTTGATGTACTTGAAAGTACCGTTTCTATACAAGAGGTTATTGTCTCAGGCTTTGTAACGTCTAAAGCAACTATCGGAAATTTACTATTTGGATAATTATCAGGATTTCTGCTAGTTCCATAAACACTAAATCCTTGCTCAGTTAAATATTCACCAATTGATTTTCCAATCCCAGAAGATCCTCCGGTAATTAAAACAACTTTAGACATAAAGACTATAATTTAGATATGCAAAGTACAAATTTAGACCTGAATATAGGGTACAAAAAAAGGCAAGCTACCTACATCACACCGCTACGACCGCGTACCTTTGCTACGTTCCCGTCCTGGAGGATTAAGCAGGAGCTGGTTGTGTAGGACTTGCCGGCTGCAAAGATACAACCTTTTAAAACTTTTACAACCATTTATAAATGAATTTTAAACTGATTTTTTTTAATAACTTGCTTAAAAATTCCGAATTTCTTATGCGTTTATATAACTATATCATTTTGTTTTGTTTAAGTCTCTTTCTTATAAATTGTGGCGAGAATAATACTGAACAGCAAACAGGATTAGCCATCAATATTAATACGAAATCACTCCTATTGGGCGACACTTTAAATCTTACTATAACTAATCCTAAAGATTTAAGTATATCAGAAGTTAGCTTTGCTCTTGACGGAAACCCAATTATTCAGAATGAGGTTTTAAATGAAGTAACGCTTGGCGAAAAAACCCTTACGGCAACCGTGAAATATGATGACCAAACAGAAACCTTGTCAAAAAAAATAAAAATTTACAATAACATTATTCCTGCAATATACACTTATGAGATTGTGAATACCTATCCACACGATATGTCTTCATATACCCAAGGCTTAGAGTTTTTTAATGGAGAATTATATGAAAGTACTGGTCAGTATAAAAAATCTAAACTTAGAAAGGTCAACTTTGAAACAGGTGAAATACTTAAAAATATAGATCTGGATGATAACTTTTTTGGAGAAGGCTTAACCATTCTTAATAACAAGTTATATCAATTAACGTGGAGAGCCAAACGCGGCTTTGTTTACGACGTTAATACATTCGAAAGGCTGAACACCTTTAATTATGGAAATAGCAAAGAAGGTTGGGGCATTTGTAATGACGGTAAAACCTTGTATAAATCTGATGGTACTGAAAAAATCTGGTTATTGAATACTAAAAATCTATCAGAACAACGTCATATTGAAGTTTATACTGAAAAGGGTAAAATCCCAAGCCTAAATGAACTTGAATGGATTAATGGAAAAATCTTTGCCAACATTTACCAAAGAAATGGTGTTGTAATTATTGATCCATCTACAGGAGGTGTTGAGGGAGTTGTTAATTTTGAACCTCTTAAAAAATTAGTAACACAACATGACGAATTAGATGTACTTAATGGTATTGCCTACCATCCAGAACGCGAAACCATTTTTGTAACTGGTAAAAATTGGGATAAGCTGTTTGAAGTTAAAATAAAGAAACAGTAAATTCCAGTTCCCTTACTCAAACCAAGTGTTTACTCATTCTCTATTCTACAACTAATGATAATGATGGTTCTTTGAATTATAAAACAAAGAATCATGAGAAAATCCATTAAAGTTAATATTCCTGAACCTTGTCATGAGGATTGGCACAGAATGTCTCCAAGAGAAAAAGGACGCCATTGCTCAGCTTGTAACAAAACAGTTATGGACTTCACGTCTCAAACCGACGAACAGATTGTAAAAACACTAACCAATACAGAACAAATCTGTGGAAGGTTTAAAACATCACAACTAAATAGGGAAATGGTATTGGCCCGAAAAGATAAAAACAACTACCTGTCTTTAGTTGCAAGTGGTGTTTTGGCCTTTATGACATTGGGTTCCCAAGATATTCTAGCACAAGGAAGCCCTAAAACAGTAAAAATCGATTCTTTAAAAACACCTAAGGTTAAAGGGAAAATCGCACAATCCATTTTAAAAGAAAAAGTAGTTACAGGATTAGTTACCACAGCAGAGGATGGCTTACCACTTCATGGAGCTGCAGTAATCGTTAAAGGTACATCAAGAGGTGCACAAACAGATTTTGATGGAAAATATTCTATAAAAGTATCTGTAGGTGAGATTCTTGAGTTCTTGTATGTTGGACACATAGATTCACAGGTAATAATTGGAAGTTCAAATGAGTACGACGTGATACTGGAACAAGATTCTGCTTTAGACTATGTTCATGTTGTAGGCGGTTACGTTAATTATACTCCAGTTTACACCAATCATTGCAATATGATATATGATGAACCAGAACTCGTTGCTTCTAGAACAGAACGAGAAAAATCAAGACAAATACGAGAGCAAAATAGAAAATGGAAAGAGAGAAACAAAGCTCGTCGTACTCAATGGAAAGCACAGCGTATTGCAAATCGAAATGCAATTAGAAATGGAGAAAAAGAACGTACAGTCTTAGGTAAATTCTTTTATGGAATTAAATCCCTTTTTTCAAAGAAGTAATATCTTTAGGTTTCAATTCACATTAAATGCAAACCTTCGAGAAAATTATAACGGTTTCAGAAGAGGATTTAGATCAACTTAACCATGTTAACAATGTGCGTTATGTACAATGGGTACAAGACATTGCAGAAGCCCATTGGCTTCAAAATGTTACCAAGGACATATTAGACAACTATTTCTGGGTACTGATTAGCCACCACATAGAATACAAAAGCGAAGCAACTTTAGGCGACCAGCTCAAGATTAAAACCTTTGTGTCAAAATCTGAAGGAGTTTCATCGATAAGACATGTAGAAATTTCAAACCTCAACACCAATAAAATAGCTACTATCTCTGAGACAAAATGGTGTTTTATGGATATTAGAACAAAACGACCGACGCGCATTACACCAGAAGTTGTGTCTTTATTTGATTAACAAATTTTTAGGTTAAAGTTTTATAAATCCGTTGAAACAATTCAAGGGAATACTGTTTCTTTAGTACACCAATTTTTCTCGATGCGCTATTTAGTCTTTTTAATTTCACTATTACTTCTGTCTGTCAATATCCATGGGCAAACTATTGAAGGTAAAGTCTTCGATTCTTTTGCGGTGGTGAAAGACATGAAAGTACTCAACAAAACGCAGAATAGATTAACGGTTACGGATCAAGATGGAAATTTTAGTATTGTAGCACGAGTCAACGATACCTTAACTTTCAATTCTATATTCTATCACCCACTAAAAGTGGTATTAAAGCCCTATCATTTTGAGGATATCAGCATTTTCGAAGTCAAAAAAGTAACGAGTCAGTTAGATGAAGTAAATATTAAAGCAGCGCCTGAACAGCCCGTTTTTAAAGAAGAGACATACAATGAGGAACTTCACAATTTAATTAAAGAAGATATTAAACGAAACCCTCACCTCTACAGTGCGCCAAACGCACAATATGGTTTGGACTTTATTTATCTTTTTAAGCAAATCACAAAACTTTTTAAACGTAAAAAACCAAAAAAAGAAGAAGAGACGTTTATCACTTACAAACAACTCAGTGCACTAATTGAGAATCATAGTTTTTTCAATTCCCAACTCATTACCAAAGACTTAAAAATTCCAGAAGAACATAAATTTCTTTTTCTAGAATTTTGTGCTGCCAAGGGTATTAGTTCAGACTTACTAAAAGAAAAACATCGTATGATGTTACTGGAAAAATTTGTTGTTAACAGTCAACTATTTCTTATTATCCTTGAGGAATATGGCGAAGAAAACGTAAAGAAAGATTAAGTAATTATTATAATTAGTACTGATCATAATAACTGATAACTTCAAAAGTTATATTTTTAAGCCAATTAAAAATTACACTGTGAAACGTATTCTGTCTTTTCTTATCTGTTTAATCGTTTTAGTATTCTGGAGTTCTTGTCGTAACGACTTTGATTTTTCGCCAAGTACTGGTGATTTAAGGTTTGAAAGGGATACGGTTTATCTAGATACCGTTTTCTCAAATATTGGCTCTAGTACTTATAATCTGAAGGTTTACAACCGAAGCGACAATGATATTGTTATTCCGACCATTCAGTTAGAAAATGGCACAAGTTCTTTCTATAGAATGAATGTAGATGGAACTACTGGCTTAGAAGGTGCACAAGAAGGAAAGTTTTTTGAAAATGTTGAATTATTAGCCAATGACAGTCTCTTTATTTTTATTGAAACAACCATAGATATTGAAGCATTGTCTAATTCGGACACGCAATTCCTTTATACAGACAGAATTTTATTCGATTCAGGTAACAACCAACAAGATGTAGACCTGGTAACTTTAGTCAAAGATGCAGTTTTTATTTATCCAAATAGAGATGCTACTACAGGCATTATAGAGACTTTAACGTTCGATGTTGATGGTGATGGTACTCCAGATGAAACCACCCTACAAGGGCGTTTTCTCGACACTGATGAACTCACTTTCACCAATGAAAAACCCTATGTCATTTACGGATATGCAGGTGTAGGTGATGGACAGACTTTAACAATGGAAGCTGGAGCTCGTGTGCATTTTCACGCAGATTCTGGACTCATAGTTACTCAGGGAGGAACTCTAAATATTAATGGTGAATTTAGTACTGACCAAGATGCTTTGGAAAATGAAGTCATTTTAGAGGGAGATCGATTAGAACCTTTATTCACAGACGTACCTGGACAATGGGGAACGATTTGGTTGTTTAATGGAAGTGCAAATAATACCATTAATTATGCAACAATAAAAAACGCAACCATTGGTATTCTATCTGAAGGAAACCAAGACGCAGCTGTCGATAAACTAACCATAAGTAACAGTCAGATCTATAATTCAAGTGGCTTTGGTATTTTAGGTAGAGCAACGTCCATAGCAGCTGAAAATGTGGTTATCAATAATACTGGACAGTCGTCATTTGCTGGTACCTTAGGAGGTAAATATAACTTTGTACATTGTACCATTGCTAATTATTGGAATAGCAGTTTTAGACAATTTCCTTCAGTTTTACTTAACGATTTTGTGGTTGACGAAAATAACACAGTATTCACTAATAGTTTAACGGAGGCTAACTTTACGAATTGCATTATTTATGGTAATGACGATCCTGAAATTTTATTAGATGATCAAGGTCCAGTGTTCAATTATAAGTTTACCAATTGTCTTATAAGGTTAGATTCTGATTTATTCGGTACTGGCAACTATCAGACCGATGACACTACCTTTTACGAAGGAAACCTGTTTAATACAGATCCAGAGTTTCAAGATCCATTTGAAAACCTCATGCGTATACCAGAAGAATCTGGCGCTAATTGTGTAGCATTACCATTAATGCCAGCAGGATTTGATTTATTACAAAATCCAAGAGATAATAGCAGCCCTGATGCTGGTGCCTATGAGAGTTCCGTTTTTGACAATGAGGACTAAAAAAGCCTCCTATACTAAGAGGCTTAATTTCTATATTGTCTTTTAATTATTATCCATTAAAAAGCGGACGACCTTCCATGAGTTCATTCACTTTTGCAGCAACTCCTTCTAAGACAGCTTCATTTTCGTAATTCATGATAACTTCATCAATCAAATCAACAACGTAGCTCATATCGTTTTCTTTTAAACCTCTTGTTGTGATTGCAGGCGTCCCTACTCTAATTCCTGAGGTTACAAATGGTGACTCTGTATCAAATGGCACCATATTTTTATTTACCGTAATATCCGCTTTTACTAAGGCGTTCTCAGCATCTTTTCCAGTAATATTTTTATTTCTAAGATCAATTAACATCATATGGTTATCTGTACCACCAGAGATTAAATGGTAATTCTTAGCAACAAAAGCTTTTGCCATAGCATCAGCATTTTTCTTTACCTGAAGCATATAATGTAAGAAATCATCAGTTAAGGCTTCTCCAAAAGCGATTGCCTTGGCAGCAATAACGTGTTCTAGCGGACCACCTTGATTTCCCGGAAAAACGCCAGAATCTAACAGACCTGACATTTTACGAAGTTTACCACTTTTTAGCGTGATTCCGAATGGGTTGTCCATATTCTCTCCCATCATAATCATACCACCTCTAGGTCCTCTTAAAGTCTTGTGCGTCGTGGTGGTCACCACATGACAATGCGGCATCGGATCACTAAGAATGCCTTTGGCTATCAAACCAGAAGGGTGCGAAATATCAGCTAATAGTACAGCACCAACATTATCTGCAACTTCTCTAAATTTAGCAAAATCAATATCTCGTGAATATGCTGAAGCACCAGCTATAATTAGCTTTGGCTGTTCCTTTTCAGCAACATCAGACAACATATCGTAATCTATATATCCTGTGTCTTTCTTTACACCATAAAATGTTGGTCGATATAATCTACCCGAAAAATTAACTGGAGAACCATGAGTTAAATGCCCACCATGAGATAAATCAAAACCTAAAATAGTGTCACCAGGTTTTAAACAAGCATGAAAAACAGCTGTATTAGCTTGACTTCCAGAATGTGGTTGTACATTAGCATAAGCGGCACCGAACAAGGTTTTAGCGCGTTCAATGGCAATATTCTCAACTTCATCTACTACTTCACATCCACCATAATAACGTTTCCCTGGATAGCCTTCAGCATACTTATTTGTGAGCACAGATCCGGTAGCCTCCATTACCTGATCACTCGTAAAATTTTCAGAAGCAATAAGTTCTATTCCTTCGGTTTGGCGCACTCTTTCAGCATTAATAAGTTCAAAAATTTGTTCGTCGCGTTGCATAAATAAAGTCTTTGTTAAATCCAAAACAAAAATAAGCAATACATTAGTTTTAATATTAAAAAATCACTAGGTTTGAATAGAAATTAATGAACATTTAATCAACAACAGCACTATGCCATTATCAGCAAATAATCCAAACAGAACATCTTGGTTATACGTCAATAAATATTCTGATTTTCCGATTCAAAATATTCCATTTGGTGTGTTTTTAACGAAAGAAGATATTATAACGATTGGAACTAGAATTGGTGATACTGCAATTGACTTAGGTGCCTTACATCAATTGGGTTATTTTGATGGTATTCCATTAACCGATGATATTTTCCTTCAGGATTCGTTAAACGACTTTATTGCGGATGGAAGAAAGACGTGGCGTGCGGTTAGAAATCGTGTTGCTGAAATTTTTGATGCTAATAACGACGAACTCAAGAATAACAATAAGCATAAAGAAATCATTTGCTTCAGATTAGATGAAATTGAAATGCAAATGCCAGTACAAGTTGGAGACTACACTGATTTTTATGCAAGTAAAGAGCATGCTACTAACGTTGGTACCATGTTTCGTGGTAAGGAAAATGCGTTAATGCCAAATTGGCTCCACTTACCAGTAGGTTATCATGGTCGTAGTTCTTCGATTGTGACAACTCACATTCCTATTCATAGACCACAAGGTCAAACCATGCCAGAAGGTGCCGACAAACCTGTTTTTGGTCCTAGTAATTTGGTAGATTTTGAATTAGAAATGGCCTTTATTACAACAGACGCTAATGATTTAGGCGAACCGATACCGATTGAAGAAGCTGAAGAATATATCTTTGGTTTAGTCGTGTTTAACGATTGGTCAGCAAGAGATATCCAGAAATGGGAATACGTACCATTAGGTCCTTTTTTAGGTAAAAACTTTGCATCAACCATTTCTCCTTGGATAGTCACTTTAGATGCACTTGAACCATTTAGAGTTGAAGGTCCAAAGCAAGATCCTAAACCACTACCTTATCTTCAAACCAAAGGCAAGCAAAGCTTTGATATTAATCTCGAGGTTGGTATCATTCCACAGGGTGGGAAAGAAACTACAGTTTGTAAATCCAATTTTAAGCATATGTATTGGAGTATGCCGCAACAGTTGGCTCATCATACCGTAAATGGGTGCCCTGTAAATTCTGGAGATATGATGGGAAGTGGCACCATCTCCGGACCTACAGAAGATTCTTTTGGATCAATGCTCGAATTGACTTGGAAAGGTACCAAACCATTAAAACTGAAGGATGGATCAGAACGTAAATTTATAAACGATTATGACACCGTAGTCATGCGAGGCTATTGTGAGAATGATGACGTAAGAATTGGGTTTGGACAGGTAAAAACTCAATTGTTACCAGTATTTAATCCAAAAAAGAAGAAATAGATAACAACACTTTTTAATTAACATAAAGCACTCATTTATAGTGCTTTATTTTTTTGGCATAATCTTTGGTTTATACTACGTATAACCCAAAAAATACAAGATTATGAAACGATTTTTACTATTTGCAGTCCTTGTTTCGGTACTGGTATCTTGTAGTGCCAAAAAACAAATTGAACAAGCCATCAGTCATGGCAATTATGACCAAGCTATTTCTGAGGCTTTAAGAAAATTAGAGAATAACAAAGACAAAAAACGTAAGCACGCCTACGTCATCATGTTAAAGAATGCTTATGATAAAGTCTTGCAAGAAGATTTGGCATATATCAATTATTTAAAGAAAGATGGTAATGAATCTTATTACAAAACCATCTATGAAACCTATGTAGATCTAGAAGCTCGACAAAATGCTATTAAACGCATATTACCACTTCAAGTCAATGGTAAAGAGATCTCGTTTGTATTTAATGATTATTCAAGTGCATTAGTTGATTACAGATATAAAACCTCTGACTATTTAACGGATAAAGGTTTAGACCTATTAGATACTGAAGACAAAATCAGTGCGAGAGAAGCCTATACTCTTTTTGATTATGTGGATTCGATTAATCCAGATTTTGAAAACGTCAAAGCATTGATGCAGGAAGCGCATCAAGCTGGAATAGATTATGTACATGTGTCTATTAAAAATCATACACAACAAATCATACCAGAACGTTTAGAAGCTGAACTATTAGATTTTAATACCTATGGTTTAAACCAATTTTGGACAAGATATCATGCTACTGTAGATGAGAAGATCAATTATAATTTTGCAATGGAATTACAATTAAAGCAAATAAATATATCACCAGAACGTATTAATGAGCGACAAATTCTAAGAGAACGTCAAATTATTGATGGCTGGGACTATCTGCTAGACGATAATGGCAATGTGGCTAAAGACAGTCTTGGTAATGATATTAAGATTGACCGTATAGTTAATGTTAGAGCACGCTTTTATGAAGTTTTACAAACCAAATCATCTCAAGTTATAGCAGAAATGGTCTATAAAGATCTTAAAGAAAATCAAATCAGAGATCACTTCACAATTGATAGTGGATTTACATTTGAAAATGTGTTTGGACATTTTCGAGGTGATAGACGCGCGTTAAACAATCAAGATAGAGCGCTCTTAAGAGAACAGCAGGTAAGATTTCCCTCAGACGAACAAATGGTATTTGATTCTGGTGAGGATCTTAAACTACAGCTCAAACAAATTATAAATAACTATCGATTAGATGGTTAAAATAAAAACCCTCTCAAAATTTGAGAGGGTTTTTATATTAAGGTATTCAAATTCATATCAATTATACCACCATGAGAAGCATGTGCTACCGCTACTTCATTCTTTATAACTAATAACTGAGGTGATTGATGCAGTACTTGAAATTGATAACCAACCTCGTTAGATACCTCACGATAGTTCAATAGATCGAGATAATATAAATCGGCATTTGCATCAGTATTATATAACTCTGAAAATTGACTCATAACCATTCTACTGATGCCACATCGGGTAGAATGCTTAAAAATTAGCTGCGTTTTTAATTTTGATTTTTCAGAGATTGAGTTTAACTGCCCAAGTGTTGTTAAAGGAATCCAAGGCAATACTTTTTCTTCTTTAGGTTCTTTTGAACCAAACAATTTTTTAAACATTTATTTTCGATAATTAATAATCAACAATATTATAATACGCAGATACAAATTCAACAGAATTTGCAAAACCCAAATCATGGCTAGATTCAGCCTCAAAAGTATAAATACATTCACTATTTGCATCTATCATATAGCAAGGACTAGAATTTGTACCTATTGTCGTAGTCTCTAGACCATCCGTATTTATTGTAATTTGTGCACCACCAATAACTTGAAAATTATTAGGATTGGTAAATTTAAACTGATACTCTAACCTAGAGCTATTATTACCTGTATCTGATGTATATTCAAAATAAATCAAATCGGTAATCACTTCTAAAGGCTCGACTTCGTCAGCTGAACCATCAGAGCTACAGCTCATGCATAGGGTAAAACCAGCAAGTAACCAAAATATTTTTCTCATACAAAACAATACTTTAAAGACAAAAAGTCATGAAATTGTGCGCTAAACAAGACATTTTGTCGTTTTATTTAAGACAATTACACTTGGTAAGATTCTTGAGTAAAGATAAACAAACAGAATAAAAAAATTGAAAATATATAAAAGATGAATTTTAATAATTATACCATAAAATCACAAGAAGCCATTCAGCGAGCACAACAACTTGCTCAAGGCTTTGGGCATCAGCAGATAGAAAATGAACACATTTTCAAAGCAATTTTTGATGTCGATGAAAACGTGTTACCGTTTCTACTTAAAAAGTTGAATGTTAACGTTTCGTTGTTACAACAAATATTAGATAAAGAAATCGAAAGTTTCTCTAAAGTTTCTGGAGCTGACTTAATGTTATCAAGAGAGGCTGGTAAAGCTTTAACCGAGGCCTCTAATATCGCTCAGAAGACAAACGATGATTTTGTTACCATAGAACATCTCATTGTAGCCATATTTAAATCTAAAAGTAAAATTGCACAAATCTTAAAAGATCAGGGCGTTACTGAAAAAGGGCTAAATACAGCCATTGACGAATTGCGTAAGGGAGATCGCGTGACTTCTCAAAGTCAGGAGGACACCTACAATTCATTAAATAAATATGCTAAAAACTTAAATCAATTAGCAAAGGACGGCAAGCTTGATCCAGTCATTGGGCGCGATGAAGAGATTCGTAGAATATTACAAATCTTATCGAGACGTACTAAGAATAACCCAATCTTAGTTGGAGAACCTGGAACCGGAAAAACTGCTATTGCCGAAGGTCTAGCGCATCGAATTATTGATGGCGATATACCAGAAAATCTTAAAGACAAACAGATTTATGCCCTTGATATGGGTGCCCTAATTGCGGGCGCTAAATTTAAAGGTGAATTTGAAGAGCGTTTAAAAGCGGTGATTAAGGAAGTGACTGCTAGCGATGGAGATATTGTACTCTTTATTGATGAAATACACACCCTTGTGGGTGCTGGAGGTGGTCAAGGTGCTATGGATGCTGCAAATATCTTAAAACCGGCATTGGCCAGAGGTGAACTTAGAGCTATAGGTGCAACAACCTTAGATGAATATCAAAAGTATTTTGAACAAGACAAAGCGCTCGAACGTCGGTTCCAAAAAGTAACGGTTAATGAACCGGATACTGAAAGTGCCATCTCTATTCTGCGTGGTATTAAAGAAAAGTATGAAACCCATCATAAGGTACGCATAAAAGACGAGGCTATTATTGGAGCTGTTGAATTATCTAACAGATACATCACCAATAGATTCTTACCAGATAAGGCTATTGACCTTATGGATGAAGCGGCTTCTAAATTGCGTATGGAGATCAATTCTAAGCCTGAAGAATTAGATGTTCTGGATAGAAAAATAATGCAATTAGAAATTGAGCATGAAGCCATAAAACGTGAAAAAGATGAAGCCAAATTAAAATCTTTAAAAGCAGATTTAGCCAATCTTAAAGAGGAACGAAATGAGCTAAATGCTAAATGGAAAAGTGAAAAGGAAACAGTTGAAAATGTTCAGAATGTAAAACAGGATATTGAAAATTTCAAGCTAGAAGCCGAACGCGCAGAGCGTGAAGGAGACTATGGTAAGGTAGCTGAAATACGTTATGGAAAAATTAAAGAAGCGACCGAACAACTAGAAACTTTACAAAAACAATTGGCAGCACAACAAGAAACTGCATTAATTAAAGAGGAAGTCACTTATGAAGATATTGCCGATGTAGTAGCCAAGTGGACAGGGATTCCTGTAACTAAAATGATTCAGAGTGAGCGAGAAAAATTGCTGAATCTTGAAGATGAACTACACAAACGTGTGGTTGGACAAGAAGAAGCCATTGAAGCAGTTAGTGATGCCGTAAGACGATCACGAGCTGGACTCCAAAACCCTCAAAAGCCAATTGGAACATTCTTATTCCTCGGAACAACTGGCGTCGGTAAAACTGAGCTCGCTAAGGCCTTGGCTGAATATTTATTCGATGATGAAAATGCCATGACCAGAATTGATATGAGTGAATATCAAGAGCGTCATGCAGTGAGTAGATTGGTTGGTGCGCCCCCAGGGTACGTTGGCTATGACGAAGGCGGTCAATTAACAGAAGCTGTGAGAAGAAAGCCATATTCTGTTGTATTACTAGATGAAATAGAAAAAGCCCATCCAGACACCTTTAATATTCTATTACAAGTCTTAGATGAAGGACGTTTAACCGATAATAAAGGGCGTGTTGCGGATTTTAAAAACACGATTATCATTATGACCTCGAATATGGGTAGTCAAATCATACAAGAACGATTTGAAGCCACTAAAGACATTCAAACAGCCATTGAAGGTGCCAAAATTGATGTTCTAGGGTTATTGAAGCAAAGTGTTAGACCTGAGTTTTTGAATCGTATAGATGATACCATTATGTTTACTCCACTTTCTAAAGAAAACATTGTAGACATTGTAGGATTACAACTTAAAAGTGTAACTAAAATGATTGCTAAGCAAGGTATAACCTTTGACGCTACACCTGAGGCTAAGGCCTATTTAGCGGAAAAAGGATATAATCCAGAATATGGTGCAAGACCAGTAAAACGCGTAATTCAGAAAGATGTCCTTAATCAATTGAGTAAAGAAATACTAGCAGGACAAGTAACAACAGACAGTATTATATTACTGGATGAATTTGACGATAAATTGGTGTTTAGAAATCAAGGCGACTTGGTTGTAGAGGAATTATAAACACGGTGTAACATAATCGCTTAAAATCAGTCTATATAATGATTGGTTGGTTAAAGCAACACGGATTTCAAGCCGAATCGCTATCGGTAGTTTGATGTGTTGCTTTCCTTTTGTAACAAATTTAAATTTTAAGCTACCAATAGGTCAAAATTTAAAAAGACAATTACTTATGAAACGAATTTTATCGCTACTTGTTATTACGCTATTATCATTTAATTTTAATCAAGCCCAAGAACTAGAAAGTTCAACCCTATGGAAAATAGAAGGTAATGGTATAGAAAAACCTTCTTACCTATTTGGAACTATACATATTACATGCGACGCTTCTTTAGAGGCAGATGTAACTAAAGCCCTAGATGTAACGTCTCAAATTGTATTAGAAATGGATATGGATGATCCTTCTTTGCAAGCTAAGATGATGAAGGATATGTATCTCAATGATGGTAAAACCATAAATGACTTTGTTTCAAAAGAAGAGTATGCTTCTATTGACTCATTATTTCAGAATACTATGGGAATGTCTCTAAAGATGTTAGAAAATGTACGTCCTTTTTTCTTATCCTCTATGTTCTACCCTAAAATGATCGACTGTCCAATGCAGTCTTTTGAATTAGAACTTATTAAAGTTGCTAAGGCACAAAATGAAGAAATCTTAGGATTAGAAACTATAGAAGACCAAATGAAAGTCTTTGAAGATATTCCACTAGAGGATCAGTATGCCGATTTAATCAGAATGGCAGAAGATAATTTAGAGTATGATAAAAATAGCTTTGCAAAACTCCTAGAAGTTTATGAAAGTGAAGATATTACGGCCTTGTTGAATATGATGAACGACGAAAATAATAAAACAGTTTCGGAGCATCAAGATGTGCTGCTAGAAAATAGAAATAAAAATTGGATTTCGAAAATTGAAGCTTTTGCTCAAGAACAACCGACGTTCTTTGGAGTTGGAGCTGGTCATTTAGCAGGAGAAAATGGTGTTATTCAATTACTACGCAAAGCAGGTTATAGTGTAACGGCAGTAACCGAATAACGTAGCAATAAAATTAATTTGAATAATTAGTAAAAAATATACCGATTGGTATATTTTTTACTAATTTTGTATGCAATGCTTACAAAGTCAGAACATACCATCCACTTTATTTTAGAAACGGTTGCTCCCATTTTCAACAAGCATGGTTATGCAGCAACAAGTATGAGTGATCTGACTTCAGCTACAGGCCTAACCAAAGGAGCTATTTATGGTAATTTTAAAAATAAAGAGGACCTAGCAATTGCTGCATTCAAACACACCATTAAAAAACTAATGGGACTCATTTCAGATCATATAAACAAAAGTGACTCACCAATAGAAAAACTACATCGAATTGCAGATTTTTACCGTGGGTATTATCCATTAAGCAAAACTTATGGAGGCTGTCCAGTTTTAAATATTGGTGTGGATGCGAATAACCAAAACTCAGAACTATTAGAAAAAGTAAGAGTGGTTATAGAACGTATTCAAGATCAGGTAGCAACAATTATTGAAGATGGCATTGAAGTTGGTGAAATCTCAACCGAAATTAATGCCATGCACTATGCGAAACGTCTTGACTCAATGATACAAGGAGCAATTTTTATGACCTATACAATGGATGATGAATTTTACATGCATGATACCATGAATCAAATTGAAGATATGATTACTAACGAACTAAAAGCTTAAAAAATTTCACTCTACATATACCGATTGGTATATTTTAATTTCAATCAAATATGACAACATTACCTAAAACATTAGAAAGCAAAGCGAAAATTAGATTTCAAGACTGTGATCCATTTAACCACCTTAATAACGGAAAGTATATCGATTACTTTATAAATCATCGTGAAGATGAACTTATTAAAAGTTATGATTTAGACATCTATAAAATGGCACAATCTGAAGGTAAAAGTTGGGTAACAGGAAGTAATCAAATTGCCTATCTAAGACCAGCATTATTAATGGAAACAGTGGTTATAGAGTCTCAATTGATTTATTATGATAATTCTAACCTAAAGGCAGAAATGCGTATGTATAATCAAGATAAAAGTCAGCTAAAAGCCATCCTATGGGGTACTTTTGTATATTATAATTTTAAGACCAAAAAACGTGAATTGCATTCAGAAGACATAATGTCCTTATTTGGTAATATTGTAAATCCAGTGAATGCACAAATGTTTGAAGAACGTGTTGTACAAGTTAAGCCTAAAAAGACAAAATAATCTTCAAGTGTTTAGAGCTAGTACTCAATAATTTAAGTCTACATCAGAAAACTTTTCGATGAAATGCATTAAATAGTTGAAGTTTATTATACGCTTTAACGGATAAATCCGTAATTTTATCGAGCTATTTAATTCCAACACGACTTAAGACAATTTAAATCTTGTCTAGACTTCCCTCAAAAAATGTAAGGGGATTCTATAGTTATTTTTTTGTCAAAACCCTACTTATAAATACATGAAGTTAAATAGATATATAGACCATACACTCCTTAGTCCAACCGCGACTGAAGCTGATATTCTTAATCTTTGTGAAGAGGCATTAAAACACAATTTTTATTCTGTTTGTGTTAATAGCAGTTATGTACCTTTTGCGAAACAAGCTCTTGGTAACTCTGATGTTAAGGTATGTACTGTTGTAGGTTTTCCATTAGGTGCAATGTCTACACAAGCAAAAATATTTGAAGCCACCCAGGCTATAGAGCAAGGTGCCGCCGAAATTGATATGGTAATGAATATTGGTCGCTTAAAAAGCAAAAACTACGTAGCGGTTTTAAAAGATATTAGTGATGTAAAACGCGCTATAGGACTTACACCTCTTAAAGTAATTTTTGAAATAAGCGAGCTCTCCAAAAACGAGATCGTCAAAGCATGTGAAATCTGTATCGATGCCAAAGCCGATTTTGTAAAAACCTCAACAGGCTTCTCTAAAAGTGGCGCAACGTTAACTGCAGTAAAAATCATGAAGAAAAGCGTTAAAGACCAGCTTAAAATTAAAGCCTCAGGTGGGATCAAAGATGCAGAAACAGCCTTAAAATACATTGAAGTTGGAGTGCATAGAATTGGTACGTCTTCAGGTGTTACCATGATGCAAAATATCACGTCCGCTTCAAGTTATTAGTATTCAGGTTTATGTAATTTTATAATATCAGTTTATACATCAGTGCCAGAAAAGACGACATTGGAGAAACTATTTTATTACCAGTAGATCCTCTGCACTCTCAATGGATAGCGGAAACTTTTTTGAAAACCCATTTTGCTCCAATGAAATCCAAGGTATGTCAGGCTATATAGAGACTTATAATGGCCAACTTATTTTAACTATGGTCAGGCCTAAGTCTACCTAACATATCCATTTATACGAACGAATTAATCGTAAATTTTGGTTTTAAAAATTGTATGCGAGCTGAAAGTGTTGGTTCCTGTCCAAAAGATATAAAACATAGAAATGCTATTTTAGCAATGGCCGTATGCTCTACTTCAGGAGTTAATGTACTGCCATTTGGAAGTTTAGATTATGCACCAACAGAAGATTTTAGCTTAATGATTAAGGCTGTTAAAATTGTAAAAAAACAAATACTTTTAAAAACTGATAACCTCTTATCCTCTGACGCGTTTTATGAAGATGGTAGAGAGCCTTATAAAGAGTGGTCCAAAGTTGGTGTGCCTTGTGTAAAAATGGAAGCCGCTGGTTTATACCTTGTGGCTACTAGACACAATATCAATGCACTGGCCATTCTCACCATCTCAGACTGCTTAGTTACTGGAAACCCCAACACAAGCAAAGAACGCGAAACCACGTTCAAGTAAATGATTGCAATTGCCTTAAAATTCGCTTAACTTATTTAACATACTTTTTAAAAGAAAACAGCTTATCTATCCTATTTTTGAGTGTAATAACCAATCACACTCATCATGAAATCCCTATTACTTTCGCTCTTCGTATTAATTTCATTTTATTCCTTTTCTCAAGACAAGTCAGATCAGGCTCAAATTGAGACTACGCTTAACACTTATATAGATGCCTTCTATAAGGGTGATACTACCAAATTAAAAGAAGCCATTAAACCTAGGCTTAACAAATTTGGATATTGGAAAAACAAAGAGACGGGAGCTTATGAATACTATGCGCATATGAGCTATGATAAAGCAATGGATTTTGTGCAACGCATGAAAGATGAAGGTCGCTCCCGTGACGAGAATAAAATTAGAACTGTTGACGTACTTGATATTGGAAATCATGTTGCTTCCGCGAAGGTAATTGCGAGTTGGGGCATTGATTATGTATTACTCTCTAAAGACAATGACAAATGGATGATAGAACAGGTGATATGGGAAGGGCCTTTTCTTAAAGAATACAAAACAGAGTCTAAAACCACAACCTATTATTTAATACGGCATGCTGAAAAAGACCAATCTGACAAAACTAATAGAGATCCACATTTGACTGAAAAAGGTCAAAAACGCGCCAAAAATTGGGCAAATATTCTGAAAGATGTAAATTTTGATATGGTCTATTCTACTAATTATTTTAGAACAAAGGAAACTGCAACTCCGACAGCTAAAGCAAAAGACCTTAAGATTACATATTATAATCCCAGAAATCTGAATTCTAAAGAATTTTTAAAGCAGACAAAAGGTAAAACTGTTTTAATTGTTGGTCATAGCAATAGCACCCCAATGCTTACTAATGCCTTATTGGGAGAAAAAAAGTACGATCAAATCTCTGAGGATAACAACTCCAACTTGTACATTGTAACAGTAACTGAAAAGGAAAAAACCTCTACGCTTTTAAAAATTGATTAGATCGACAGTAATTGCTTCAAGTTCTATTTTAGATAATTGCTGAAGTTGGTCATTATTAAAGGATTTCCCTAATTCAGAAAGTGTAACCAGTGAATCCTGAGAATTATAGTTGTTATAATCTACAAAACGAATACCTTCAATATATCTTTCGTTAAAAGCTTCTCTAAAACGCATACCCTTACCATCCTCTTCATTATAGGAATAAGCAAGATAATCCACTTTAAAAGTAATGTTATCAATCCAATAGATAAATACATCTTCAAAATCCTCCCCACCACCTTCCTTATCAAATGTTACTTTAACTTTATAATATGTCTTGCCTTTAATCTGTTCTTCACCAAGCAACGATTTATTAACAGCTTCATCGTTGAGACCATAAGGTAATACAGAGAAATAATGCACAGAATTTACAGAGGCAGAATACTTTGGAATCATAGAATCTGCAACATGAACAGTTTCGAATTTACCGTTTTTATGAGCACCTATGCGTCTTGTAAATCCAACGTTATTCAATTCGTCAATAATAATTCCAGTACTATCATCACCGCTAAGTCTCATCAAACTAAATTTGCCTTGCTCTCTAGTTGCGATGTAAGCTTTATCTCTAAACGTAAAGTCAATTGCAGAATTACTAATCTGTTTACCGCCAGAAATAGCAATAGACTTATTTACGATATCCATTGCAGTTAAGGTTATAACTTGTTGTTCCTGTTTACAACTTAAAATCAATAATCCGCATAAAAGAAGTCTAAAATATTTCATTTCATATTATCTAAATCCAAAGTCGTAAAACTAAAGAATTGATTACACACTGCAACTTTTTAAGCATAACTTCTAACTTTCTTTCTATCTTTGCCCTTAATGCAAAAAACGGTCAACATACTTAATAAGAAAGCGAAATTTCAGTATGAGATATTAGATAAAAATACTGCTGGAATTGTGCTTACTGGCACTGAAATAAAATCTATTAGAGGGAGTAAAGCCTCCATTGCCGAGAGTTTTTGCGAATTCAATGATCGTGGTGAACTCTTTGTAATTAATATGACCATAGAAGAGTATGCCTTTGGTAATTATTACAATCATAAGCCTAAAGCAGAACGCAAACTATTACTCAATAAACGTGAACTTAAAAAACTAGAAAGGGAAGTTAATGTTAAGGGTAATGCTATAATTCCACTGCGACTATTTATTAATGAAAAAGGACTCGCAAAGCTCGAGATAGCCTTAGGAAAGGGTAAAAAACTGTACGACAAACGCGAAACCATAAAGGACCGAGATAATAAGCGAAACTTAGACCGAATTAAGAAAAGTTTCCGATAAGTTTAAGATTCCTCTAACGTCACTCTTTTATTTTTTCATATATGTTTGAAACATTACAGGCAACTATTCGTCATATAATTGCGTCTATATAAGAAAGTAGTATGTTGCTTTACGCAATGCTATAGAATAAATAACCATCAATCAAACAGAATGAACAGAACATTACTCAGTGTCTTATTTGCAACTTTTAGCCTAATTGCCTCATCTCAAATTATTGGAACCATCACAGATTCAAAGGGAAAGCCACTTCCATTTGTAAATATCCTAATCGAAAACACCTATAAAGGAACCACTAGTAACGACGATGGTTACTATGAGCTTAATATTACAGATCCTAAAACCTATACTATTGTTTATACTTATTTGGGGTATAAGACGGTAAAGAAAAAAGTAGCTATAGACAAATTTCCATACGAAATTAATATAAGTTTAGAAGAAGAATCGGTTTCTCTTGGAGAAGTTGTGGTCGACGCTGAAAATAATCCAGCGAATGTCATAATGCGTAATGCTATTGCTAAGCGCAAAGAAAATTTAGAAAAAATTAATTCTTACAAAGCCGATTTTTACTCACGTGGACTCATAAGAATTAAGGATGCGCCAGAAAAAATATTGGGACGCGAGCTTGGGGACCTTGGAGGTGGCTTAGATTCTACAAGAAGCGGGATTATTTATTTATCTGAGACCATTTCTAAAATTAAGTTTTTAAGACCAGATAAACTCAAGGAAAAAATTACAGCATCAAAGGTCAGTGGCGACAACAAGGGGTTTAGCTTTAACAATGCTATTGATGTGGATTACAATTTTTACAATAATACAGTAGAATTTGGTAATGAAATCATTTCGCCAATTGCCAATAACGCCTTTGGGTATTATCGTTACCAATTAGAAGGAGTCTTTTATGATGAGCTTGGAAATTTAATTAATAAGGTAAAGGTTACGCCAAAAAGAGATAACGACCCCGTCTTTTCAGGATTTATATATATCGTTGAAGAAAAATGGTCTATTTATGCACTAGAACTGGATATCACTGGTGTTCAGGCTAGAATTCCAGCAGTAGATGCTATTACGTTAAAGCAAAGTTTTTCTTATTCTGATGCCATTGATATTTGGGCGGTAATTTCTCAAAGTATTGATTTTAAATATAAATTTTTAGGGATTAAAGGAGATGGACGCTTTACCGCTGTTTATAGTAATTACGCCTTCAATTCTGGACTTAGTAAAAAAGATTTTAATAAAGAACTTGTGGCTTTTGAAGATGAAGCCAATAATAAAGACTCTGTATTTTGGAAATCTATTAGACCTGTTCCGTTAACGGTTGAAGAGCGCACAGATTACATTAAAAAAGACAGTATTCAGCTTATAAGAGAATCAAAGCCTTACCTAGATTCTATAGACCAAGCAAATAACAAATTTAAACCTGGTGATATCCTAGGCTATACATACCAAAATTCGCATAAGAATTATAGTTTTGGATATAATTTACCGTTAAATGGGATACAGTTCAATACGGTTCAAGGCTATACTGCTAAAGCCAATCTTTTTTATACAAAGCGCTATGACGAATTTAGACGATATTTCAGTGCGAGTGCAAGTTTTCAATATGGATTTTCCGACGATCGCCTCAGGGCAACAGGTGCATTAAGCTATAAATTCAACAACACCAACCGACGTATTTTAAGTCTATCTGGTGGAGTAAGAACGGAACAGTTTAATCCGTCAAATCCTATTACACCCCTTATAAATTCAATTAGTACCTTGTTTTTTGAAGATAATTACATGAAGCTTTACGATAAGAGTTATCTGCAACTTAATTATTCTGAAGAGATTTTTAATGGAGTTAGACTATACGGGCAATTAGCTTACGAACGCCGTAAAGCGCTTTTTAATACTACGGATCAAGTTTTTATTAACGATGATTCAGATGCATACACCAGTAATAATCCGCTTAATGAAGCCGCTTTTGGCATTGTACCATTCGAAACTCATAATATCATTAAATCTAATATAACAGCAAGAATCAATTTTGGTCAGGAATATTTAAACTATCCAGATAGTAAGTTTAATATTAGAAATGATAAGTATCCAACCTTAGTACTGAGTTATGAAAAAGGATTTGGTGCAACAAATAGCGACTATAATTTTGATCAGGTTAAAGCACGCTTGTATCAGTCTTTTAATATTGCCGACAAAGGCCGCTTTAGTTATAATCTAAGAGCCGGAAAGTTCTTTAATGCAGAAAACATCGCCTTTATGGATTTTCAACATTTTAATGGTAACCAGACTCATGTAAGTACTGCAGGTAACTACACCAATGTCTTTAACAACTTACCATATTATACAGGCAGTACTAATGATTCTTATTTTGAAGCTCACGCGGAACATGACTTTAATGGATTCTTGTTAGGAAAAGTACCGTTATTAAATAAACTTAATTTTAATTTGGTTGTAGGAGCGCATTTACTTTCAACTCCAGATTTTAAGCCTTATCAGGAGTTGAGCATAGGAATAGATAATATTGGCTGGAGAAAATGGCGATTCTTAAGAGTTGATTATGTTAGATCTTACCAAGGAGGATTTCAAAGCGATGCCATTTTGTTTGGGTTAAAATTCTTTTAACTTTATATAAAAATTTAAAATGCGATCAACGATTACTTTATTGTTTGGTTTCATTCTTTCATATCATGTTAATGCATGTGATTGTAAAGAATTTCTTGATAATGAAAAAATAGAACAAGCTGATTTTATTGCAGATATATTGATTTTAAAAAATTATGACTCTGAAAATGATCATCAGCAATATAAAGCTGATATTAAAATCAATAAACTATATAAGGGAAACTCTATTGAATCCATCTTTATTCATGGCGTGAATGGTAATACTAAAAATCTATCAACTTGCTCTATTTTTATTCCTGAAGGAACGAGATTAATAGCGTATTCAAAAAAAACAAATGATAAATATTCTATAGGACTTTGTTCAGGCCTTATATATCTTGACTATTCTAATTCTTCCCTGAACGAAAGACTTAATTCTAAAAGTCATAAAAATCGTGTTAAAACCGAATTTAAAAGATTAGAGGATTTTAATAAAACTCAAACTCAGGAAAAAGATTATTCTCAGAATGTCGCCACACTAGATAGCACTATCGCCACTCTATATACAGTTATTTCAGGTGATGTAGGAGTTGAGCGCAATTGGGACTTATTTAAGCATCTCTTTCATAAAGATGCCAAACTCATACCAACAGGCAAAACTAAAGAAGGAAAGCACATAGCACGATATATGACACCACAAGACTATATCAACTCTTCAGGAAAATGGTTGTTAAAAAACGGATTTCATGAGGTTGAACTCAACCGAAAAGTAGAAACCTTTGGGAATATTACCCACGTCTTTAGTACGTATGAGTCTTACAGAAGTAAAACTGACGAAGAACCATTTATGCGCGGTATTAATAGCATTCAACTGATGAATGATGGCGCGCGTTGGTGGATCATTAACATCTATTGGATGCAAGAATCAGCAGAACATCCAATTCCAGAAACCTACTTACCTAGAGGTTAGCATTCAGTCATATTTATAGAGCAGACTATCAAACTTTTCTTAAAGTATTTGAGGACTTAACTATAGGCCTTATTTTTAGCAAAAGAAAACAAAAACCATCATGTCACTAAAATTAAAATTAAATTTAGTCTTAGCTTTAGTCGTTTCATTATTTAGTAAGGCTCAAGACACTATAGAAAAAGCAGCTCCAGTTTTTGAAAATGGAGAAGCACAGATTGTTGAAGCCTTTAATAATCCTGAGGATTGGGTACATCATGATCTTTGGGTAGAAACTGAATTTGACTCTGATGGCGATGGTGATTTAGACCGCATGCATGTGTCTGTAAGCAGACCCAAGCAAACTGAAACCGAAGATTTAAAATTACCTATAATTTATATTACGAGTCCTTATTTTGCCGGTGTAGCACAAGATTTACCTGGCTCTATGTGGGATGTAAAACGAGAACTTGGCGGCAAATCTGAAGAACGCGTACATCCAGAAGTAGAACGAAAAGCTGCACCAAGACCAATGATTTCCTATTCGCATATCAAAAAATGGCTACCAAGAGGTTATGTAATAGTGCATTCATCTTCTCCAGGTACGGGATATTCTGACGGTGCACCGACTATTGGCGGTAAAAATGAATCATTAGCACCTAAAGCTGTGATAGACTGGTTGTGTGGACGCGCAAAGGGCTATACTGAGCGCGATGGTAATGACGAAGTTGAAGCAACATGGTCTACCGGTAAAGTTGGTATGACAGGAACTTCCTATAACGGCACCTTACCTTTAGCGGCGGCTACTACAGGTGTTGAAGGTCTGGTAGTGATTATTCCAATTGCACCAAACACCTCTTATTATCATTATTACCGATCTAATGGCTTGGTGCGTTCACCAGGAGGTTACTTAGGCGAGGATATTGATGTGCTATACGACTTTGTTCATAGTGGTGATGAAGATAAGCGTGTTCGAAATAATAGAGTTGTTAGAGACACCGAGATGATGGATAACATGGATCGTCAAACCGGCGATCTCAACGATTGGTGGGCAGCTAGAGACTATTTAAATCAGATGGCTAACATGAAAGCTGCGCTTTTAATGTCTCATGGCTTTAATGATTGGAACGTAATGCCAGAGCACAGCTACAGAATTTACAAAGCTGCTAAAGAGAAAGGTTTACCACATCAAATTTATTATCATCAAAATGGACACGGAGGTCCACCACCTACTTCAATGATGAATAAATGGTTTACCAAATATTTACATGGTGTAGATAATGGTGTAGATAAAGAACAATATAAAGCCTACATTGTTAGAGAAAATGATGATAGACAATCACCAACAGCCTATTTAGATTATCCTAATCCAGATGCACAGGAGGTTACTTTAAATTTTGGTTCTGGTGGCAATACTGCTGGTGACTTAATCTTAAACGAAGGCGAAGAAATTGGTGAAACTTTAATTGATGATGTGTCCTTTACTGGTAGCGATTTAGCTAAGTCAAAATCGTCTAAAAACAGATTACTATACGTAACACGAAAACTTAAGGGAGACTTACATATTTCAGGTGTTCCAAAAATAACGGTTACATTATCTAGTAATAAACCAGCTGCTAATCTTTCGGTTTGGTTAGTGTCTTTACCTTGGAACGAAGGCAGTAATGTTAAGATTACAGATAATGTCATAACTAGAGGTTGGGCAGACCCTAAAAATTATAAATCACTAACTGACGAAGAAGACTTAATTCCTGGCAAATCGTACACCTTAACTTTTGAGCTTCAACCAGATGACCAAGTAATAAAAGCGGGACAACAGATTGGCCTAATGATTTTTTCGAGTGATCAGGAATACACTATACACCCAAAGCCAGGCACTGAGTTAACCATAGAATTAGATAAAACATATCTTAGCCTTCCAATAGTCGGTGGTGAAGAAGCCTTTAAGAAATTAACAGACTAATTTTTATCTTGAAGCAAAGGCACAAATCGGAATTCACCTAGTTCGTGTTTTTCAAAGGCTTTAGCTCCTTTTCTGATGAATAGCGTCATAGTTTGAACATCGTCTCCAACAGGAATCACAAGACGTCCACCAACTTTAATTTGACTCAATAATGGCTTAGGCACAAATGGTGCACCTGCTGTTACAATTATACTATCGAAAGGTGCTTCTTCCTCGAGTCCTTTATAGCCATCGCCAAAGATGAGCTTTTTAGCTCTATAGCCTATTTTAGGTAAAAACTTAGACGTTTTTTTAAACAACTCTTGTTGGCGTTCGATACTGTAAACTTTAGCACCTAATTCTATAAGTACAGCACATTGATATCCACTTCCAGTGCCTATCTCCAAAACCTTATGTCCAGGTTGAATTTGTAATAACTCAGACTGAAAAGCGACGGTGTATGGCTGTGAAATTGTTTGATCTGCAGCAATCGGAAATGCCTTATCTACATAGGCATGATCTATGAATCCAGAATCCATAAAAAGATGACGCGGAATCTTACCTATGGCATTCAAGACAGCTTTGTCTTTTATACCCTTAGTCGCCAGCACATCAACGAGTTGCTGACGCATGCCTTTATGCTTAAATGTATCTTTCAAATCTTAGTTTAGTTTAATGCTAAATTAACCCAAAGAACAGCAAATTCCAATCCCTAATTTCAATTATTGAATTCTCAGTTTTTTATATTTTCTTTTTTAAATTTTTAAAGCAAAACGCCTATTTTTGTTTAAAACTGAAAAACATGCTAAAAGCTGGTGTTCTTGGTGCTGGTCACCTTGGTAAAATCCATCTCAGATTACTTAATCAATCGTCAAAATATGATCTTGTCGGTTTTTATGATGCCGACCCAGAAAACGCAAAACGTGTTGTAGAGGAATTTGGTTACACTTACTTTGATTCTATTGATACTTTAATTGATGCTGTTGATGTTGTTGATATTGTAACTCCAACCCTTTCGCATTACGATTGCGCTAAAAAGGCCATAAATAAAGGCAAACATATTTTTATTGAAAAGCCTATTACTAATACTGTTGAAGAAGCAGAAACCATCAGAACTCTAGTTGCTGAACATAGTGTTAAAGGTCAGGTTGGTCATGTAGAGCGTTTCAATCCTGCATTTATTGCGGTAAGAGATAAAATTGAAAACCCAATGTTTATCGAAACGCATCGCTTAGCAGAATTCAATCCTCGTGGCACTGATGTTCCTGTTGTTTTGGATCTAATGATTCATGACATCGATATCATTCTCAGTGTTGTTAATTCTCCTGTCAAACACATTTCTGCTAGTGGAGTCGCTGTAGTAAGCGACACCCCAGACATTGCTAATGCACGCATCGAGTTCAAAAATGGATGTGTTGCTAATTTAACAGCGAGTAGGATCTCACTCAAAAATATGCGAAAAACAAGGTTCTTTCAAAAAGATGCCTATATCTCAGTTGATTTTCTGGAGAAGAAGTGTGAAGTTGTTAAAATGAAGGATGCACCCGAGCAACCAGGAGATTTCGATATGATTCTTCAAAATGCTGAAGGTGTAAAAAAACAGATCTACTTTGATAATCCAGAAATTGAAAACAACAATGCTATTCTTGATGAATTGGAAACCTTCGCAGATGCTATCAACACAGACACTAAACCGATTGTAACCTTACATGATGGAACAGAAGCATTACGTGTAGCAACCATGATTATTAATCAGTTTTAATTCTCGCAAAGTGGGAATATTACAATACCAAATAAAATTAAATTAACTGATTTCCACTTTCGTGGGAATGAAATAAAAATTCAATGAAAAACGTCGCTGTTATTGGAGCCGGAACTATGGGAAATGGAATTGCCCACACCTTTGCGCAATCAGGATTTAAAGTACAACTTATAGATATTAGCCAAGCATCTTTAGATAAAGGTTTAGCAACCATTTCTAAAAATTTAGATCGCATGGTGGCTAAAGAAAAAATTACTGAAGAAGACAAGCAAGCTACTTTGGGCAATATTTCAACTTTTACTGATATGGCTCAAGGCATCTCTGGTGTAGAACTCGTAGTTGAGGCTGCCACTGAGAATGTAGATTTAAAACTAAAAATCTTCAAAGAATTAGATGAACTTTGCGATGAAGCAACAATTTTAGCAACGAATACCTCTTCAATATCAATTACTCAAATTGCTGCTGTAACCAATAGACCAGAAAAGGTTATTGGAATGCACTTTATGAACCCAGTACCAATAATGAAGTTGGTAGAAATTATTCGTGGATATAGCACCAGTGATGACGTTACAACGACTATAATGGAATTATCGTCCACTTTAGGCAAAATACCAACTGAGGTGAATGACTATCCTGGATTTGTTGCTAATAGAATATTGATGCCAATGATTAACGAATCTATAGAAACGCTTTACAACGGTGTAGCAGGAGTTCAAGTAATCGATACGGTAATGAAATTAGGTATGGCGCATCCTATGGGACCTTTACAATTAGCAGATTTTATTGGCTTAGATGTTTGTTTATCAATTTTAAATGTTATGTATGACGGATTTAAAAATCCTAAATATGCTCCATGTCCGCTTTTAGTTAATATGGTAAGAGCTGGTAAGTTAGGAGTTAAATCCAGCGAAGGATTCTATGATTACTCAGAGAGTCGCAAAGCAGAGAAAGTCTCTAAACAATTTAAAAGTTAAGCAATATTTATTCCGTTCAAGATTAAGTTCTTCATCCTTAAGTAACCTAATATTCAATACGTGGCAATAGTTAAACCTTTTAAAGCAGTGCGCCCTACAAGAGCCATAGTTGGCTTAGTGGCTGCACGACCTTATCAGAGTTATACAGTGGATGAACGAGAATCGCGTATGGATTATAATCCGTATAGTTTTCTTCATATTGTCAACCCAGGATACAAGTATGCTCAAGAAGTTACTGGAAATGAGCGTTACAAACTCGTAAAGAACAGATATCTGGAATTTAAGGAGGATGGAGTTTTTGTTCAAGATGAAAAGCCTAGTTTTTATGTTTACAAGATTGTAAATAGGCATGGGCAAGAATTCAATGGGATTATTGCAACTACGAGTGCCAAAGATTATGAGCGCGATGTGATAAAAAAACATGAAGATACTATTGCAAAACGAGAGCAAACTTTTAAAACCTATATACAGACCGTAGGCTTTAATGCAGAACCTGTGTTGCTAACCTATCCAGATAATGCCTTACTTGCTCAAATCATAAAAGAGGCTCAAAAAGGTCATGCTGAGTTTGAATTTACAATGACCTACAGAGACACACATTATCTATGGAAGATTGATGATGAAAAAATTCTCAAAAGTATTGAGGATGAATTCAGAAATATGGAAACCATCTACATTGCCGATGGCCACCACAGATCTTCCTCTTCCTATCTTTTATACAAAGATGAAAAAGAAAAAAACACCAATCATAACGGCACTGAGTCTTATAATTTTTTCATGTCCTATCTCATTCCTGAATCGGATTTAGTCATTCATGAATTTAACAGACTAATTAAAGATTTAAATGGACTTACTAAGGAAGAATTTTTGATTAAACTTGACGAAAATTACCGCATAACCAATAGAGGTAAAATACCATATACACCATCTAAACCCCATCATTTCAGTATGTATCTTGATGGTGAATTTTACTCCCTCTACTTAAGAAAAGCGAATTACCAATTTAATAATGCTTTAGATCAGTTAGATGCACAATTACTCTATAAGACCATTTTACAGCCGTTGCTAGGTATAGAAGATTTACGAAATGACAACCGCATTGAATATGTAAATGGGCAGCACGAAATGATTACCATAAAATCAAGTGTAGATAGCGGAGATTTTAAGGTTGGTTTTGGTATGTGTCCTGCAACGGTTGGTGCTATAAAACAAATCGCAGAAGAAGGTTTAAAAATGCCCCCAAAGAGTACTTATATATTACCTAAATTAAGAAGTGCAATTACCATTTATGAGTATTAAAGACAATTTAAATAAAATACAATCCTCGATTCCAGAACACGTAACACTAGTTGCTGTTTCTAAAACAAAGCCTATTAGTGATTTAATGGAAGCCTATGATGCTGGACAACGCATATTTGGTGAAAATAAAATCCAGGAAATGGCAGAAAAGTATCAAGACATGCCAAAGGATATTAAATGGCACATGATTGGTCATGTACAACGTAACAAGGTTAAATACATGGCAGAATTCGTCGATTTAATTCATGGTGTAGATGGCATTAAGCTTTTAAAGGAAATTGATAAACATGCTAAGAAATACAATCGTATTATTAATTGTTTACTTCAAATAAAAATTGCAGAAGAAGATAGTAAATTCGGCATGTCGGCTAATGAGGCTTCTGTGCTACTCCAATCAGATCAATTTTCAGAACTAAAACACATTAATGTCACAGGTTTAATGGGTATGGCTACATTCACTGATAATATGCAGCAAATAAAAGGTGAGTTTAATTTTCTAAACTCAACTTTTAACAGACTCAAGTCTTATCATTCATATAATTGCAATCTCGAAACAATTTCAATGGGCATGAGTGGAGACTATCAATTAGCCATTAATTGTGGAAGTACCATGGTAAGGGTTGGAAGTAGTATCTTTGGAGCAAGAAATTACGCTAATTAAAAGAAAATTAAGTATCTACGCAATATTAGACATAGAGACTACTGGCGGAAAGTATAATGAAGAAGGGATAACTGAAATTGCAATTTACCGCTTTGATGGTCATGAAGTCACAGATCAATTTATTTCTCTCGTAAATCCTGAACGTGAGATACAACCTTTTGTTGTTAATCTCACTGGTATTAATTCTAATATGCTGAAAAATGCGCCTAAATTTTATGAGGTTGCTAAGCGTATTATTGAAATCACCGAAGACTGCATCGTTGTTGCTCATAATGCCGATTTTGACTATCGAATTTTAAAGACAGAATTTAATCGTTTAGGTTTCCCATATAAGCGTAAAACCTTGTGCACTGTAGAGCTTTCTCAAGAGCTTATTCCAGATATGGAGTCCTACAGCTTAGGTAAATTAACTCGTGCTTTGGGCATTCCTGTAAGTGACAGACATCGTGCTAATGGTGACGCGTTAGCAACAGTTAAACTATTTAAGCTGTTGATGAATAAAGACAGTGACAAAAAGATCATTAAGAACGCGGTAAAAATAGAAAAGAAGTCTAAAATGTCTTCTAATCTAAAAACGATTATTGAAGATTTACCAAGTGATACTGGTGTCTATTATATTCATGATGAGCGCGGTAATATTATATACATTGGAAAGAGTAACAATATTAGAAAACGTATTACTCAACATTTTACTAATAAGAATTCTAAATCTAAAAAAATCCAGACTCTTGTGGCTTCAGTCACCTATGAAAAGACAGGAAGTGAACTTATAGCCTTACTTAAAGAAAGTGAAGAGATAAAGTTGAATAAACCTATTCTTAATCGCGCTTTAAAACGAAATAAGTTTACTCAAGGTCTTTACAGTTTTAGAGATGACCAAGGGTATATTAATCTGCGTATAGGCCCCATTAGAAAGAATGAAAACCCAATCACAACGTTCGCCAATCGAAAAGGAGGTGTATCTTTTATGAATAGAATGATTGAGATGTACGAACTATGTCATAAACTTTGTGGTTATGAAAAAACAGAAAATAGCTGTTTTAATTACGACATAAAAGAGTGCGCTGGCGCTTGTATCGGTAACGAAAATCCAGAAGACTACAACAAGCGAGTTGAGGCTTTAATAGCTAAAAACAGCTACGAAAATAAAAACATGATTCTGATAGATCGTGGTAGAGATATTGAGGAAAAGAGCGTCGTTTTAATTAAAGATGGTGTTTTTCAGGGCATCGGTTTTTTTGATTTAAACCATCAGATCAACAATCAAGAAATATTAGAATCTTTAATTACCTACATGGATAATAATCGCGATACGCAACATATCATACAAAGCTACATGCGTAGTAACAAGCGTTTAAAAGTGGTTGATTTGAACAAGTAAACATTAGTTTTGTATTTTTAAATTATGGAACAAACGACTAAACACAATTGGCGTTCAAAACTTCATGAAATTATTTACGAAGCAGACACACCTGCTGGCAAGCTCTTTGATGTTATCTTATTAATTACAATACTTGCGAGTATAGTTATTGTTATGCTAGAAAGCATCAATAGTTTTGATGCCAAACACCATGATTTTTTAAATGTTTCAGAATGGGTAATTACGATCCTATTTTCTATCGAATATATTGCTAGGATTGTTTCTGTTAAGCAACCGTTTAAATATATATTTAGTTTTTATGGTATTGTAGATTTCTTGTCGACTGTACCTAAATACATATCCTTAATGTTAGGAGGTGCCCAGGCTCTTGCTGCATTAAGAGCATTACGATTATTACGTGTTTTCAGAATTTTAAAATTAGCACGTTACTTAGGAGCTTCCAATCAACTGGCTAATGCTATAAAGGCAAGTCGCGCAAAAATTGCTGTATTTCTCTTTGCTGTTCTCATTGCGTCTGTAATTTTTGGAACTATCATGTATTTAGTTGAAGGTGAAGAAAATGGCTTTACCAATATCCCAAAAAGTGTATATTGGTGTATTGTCACACTAACCACCGTAGGATTTGGAGATATCGCACCAGTGACACCTTTAGGACAATTTATTGCCACCTTTATTATGATTTTAGGTTATGGGATTATTGCTGTACCTACAGGAATTGTATCTGCAGAGTATACAAAAGCTGTTGGTGGAGAGAAGCAACAAACCAAAGAAGAAAAGGAGCAATTAAAATCAGTTGTTCTTAATACCCAATGCTGCGTAAATTGCCTCACCGAAAAACACCAAGATGGTGCTGAATATTGTCATAAATGTGGCTGTAAATTACATTATGACTAAAACATTAATTTCCATTGTTGGACCTACGGCCATAGGCAAAACAGCATTAAGTATAAAGCTCGCACAATGTTTTGATACTGATATAGTATCTGCAGATTCACGTCAGTTTTTTAAAGAAATGAATATTGGAACTGCTGTACCTTCTTTAGAAGAATTAAATTCAGCAACGCATTATTTTATTCAGCATAAATCAATAACAGAGCCATATTCTGTTGGTGATTTTGAACGAGATTCTATTAGGCAAATTAAGACAATTCACCAAGAGAATCCATATGCTATTATGGTTGGCGGTTCGGGTCTGTACGTTAAAGCTGTAACCAATGGACTAGATGATTTCCCAGATGTAGATTCATCAATAAGAGAAAAATTAAACTCTGAACTGGCACAAAATGGGTTAAAGCCACTTCAAGATCAATTAGAAGCATTAGACCCAAAATCTTATAACACTATTGCTATTTATAATCCGCAGCGCCTCTTGCGTGCTTTAGAAATATGTCTTGGAACTGGAAAGCCTTATTCTTCATTCTTAACCAATACAAATAAAAATAGAGATTTTAAAACCTTATCCATTGGACTAGACGCAGAGAGAAGCCTAATCTATGAAAGAATTAACCAACGTGTTGATATTATGGTAGAAAATGGACTCGTTGAAGAGGTTGAACGACTGCTACCCTATAAACATCTTAACGCTTTAAACACCGTTGGATATAAGGAACTATTTCAATATTTTGACGGTAAAGACACACTAGAATTTGCCATCTCTGAAATAAAGAAAAATACCAGACGATTTGCTAAGCGTCAATTAACTTGGTTCAGAAAAAATAAGGACACCAAATGGTTCGATTACCAAGTAGATATTAAGGATATTATATATTATATCGAAAAAAACGCATGAAAAATCCGACTTTACGTCGGATTTATATTTTATTTAGCTCTCTCCCCCATTAATTACTAATCTAAAGCCTTCCCCATGAATATTTAAGATTTCCACCTTAGCATCTGGTTTTAAATATTTACGAAGTTTTGCGATATATACATCCATGCTACGGGAGGTAAAATAGTTATCGTCTCGCCAAATTTTAGTTAAAGCCAATTCACGTGGCATTAGATCATTTTCATGCAACGCCAAAAGACGAAGCAATTCATTCTCTTTAGGTGATAACTTTATTGGTTTACCGCCATCAAATTTCAAAAATCTTAATTTAGAATTTAAGTCAAAACGTCCAATTTTAAATTCGAATTGTTTGCTATCAACAACAGAATCTGTGGCTTTACGTTGCATAATAGCCTTAATTTTCATCAACAGGACTTCACTATCAAATGGTTTATTGAGATAATCGTCAGCACCAACTTTATACCCTTTAAGAACATCCTCCTTCATAGCTTTAGCTGTTAAAAAGATAATTGGTACATCCGTATTTTTTTCACGTATTTCTTTGGCAAGAGTAAATCCATCCTTATAAGGCATCATTACGTCTAAAATGCAAAGATCATAATCGTCTTTTTTGAACTTTTCAAATCCCTCCATACCATTCTTGGCATGCACAACATCGTAATCGTTCATCATTAGATAATCTTTTAAAACAGTTCCAAAATTTGGATCGTCTTCAACTAAAAGAATTTTTTTGTTTTGTTCTTCCATGGTTCGTTTTTATGATATTAGAGGTAGCTTTATTATAAAAGTACTACCTTTTCCTTTTTCGCTCTCAACTGATATGTGACCTTGATGGTCATCAACTATTCTTTTAACATAGGCTAAACCTAGTCCGTGTCCTTTTACATTATGAACGTTACCTGTATGTTCTCTATAAAATTTTTCAAACACACGCTTGGCAACTTGCTTTGACATACCATTACCCTGATCTGCAATTTTTAAAATAACATTGTTACCAATATTTTCTGTATAAACATCAATTTTTGGTTCATCTTCCGAATACTTTATAGCATTATCCAAAATGTTGACGATCACATTTGTAAAATGTGTTTCGTTAGCCAATACCGATGATTTGGCAGCGTTTAAATGCGTTTTCACATAACCGTTTCTATCCTCAACAATTAAATTTACATGGGTTATAGCATCTTCAACTAAGTCGTGTAATTTAAGCCGTTCCTTACTGATATTTAGTTCATTTTTTTCTAACTTGGAGATTCGTAAAACATTTTCTACTTGGGCATGCATACGTTTATTTTCGTCCTTTATCATACCTAAATAGCGCTTAACTTTGTCTTGATCACTTATAATTTTAGGGTTTTTAATAGCGTCTAAGGCCAAATTAATTGTAGCAATTGGTGTTTTAAACTCATGCGTCATATTATTGATAAAATCTGTTTTAATCTGCGATATTTTGCGCTGTTTGATCAATTGGTGGATTGCACTAGAAAAAGCTAATACTATAATTCCCGTAAAAATTATTGACAATACAATCATCCATAATATAGAGGATAATAAGTACTTTTTCCTTTGCGGAAAATCTACCCATAAAGTATAGCTGCTTTCATTATTATTATCCATAAAAATTGGAACCCCATAATAAGCATTTGACTTTTCGAAATTTTCAGTAAACACATTAGTCGCTAAATCATCGTCATATATGGCAAATTCAAAACCTAGATTAACCCCTTCTTTTTTCAGTTCGCGTTCTAAATGAACTTGAACCTCTAAAGAAGTTATTCGCTTATAGATAGGCACATCTTTTAAAAAATCCTTAAATGTATCTTCAAACATCTGTCTATCTAAGGCAGGCATTGAGGAATACTCAATTACACGTTCTACAGGTGCTATGCGACTATTTCTATCTAACTGCGAATTATCATAAGTCTCTTTAACACGCTCGTTGGTTAATTTACTTATATTAAAGCTGTCAGCATCGATTTCAAAGAACAATGAAGGGACTTTAAAGCGTTCTTCTAAAACGGTGTTACGATGAACTATTGTTTTATCGTTTATATCATCTTCCGTAGTAATTAAAAGCTGACGAATACTTGTGGAATCCGCGACTGAATTTTTGTTGAGATAAGGTTGGATTTTGAGAATATAATTTCTCAATTCCATTTCTTCAATATCCCTAGACACAAAGCTTAATGCACGTTTAACGCTTAAAGTAAAATTCTTCTCTTCATTTTTTAATGTATTATTAATAAAAAACGATTGTACAAAAATTATACCAATGAGCGACAGACTCATTAATACTACTAATAAGATGAATAGCTTTTTACCCATCATCCAAATTTAACATTTTAACATTTAGCATAAATTATGTTTAACCTTACATTAACAAAAGGATAGACGAAGATTACTTTGCCATTTTAAGAATTTCCTTATGAATTTCTTCGACCTGAAAATAGGCCAACTCTAAATCATTATTATAGATCACATAATCCGACTTTTCAATTTTATAAGAATCAGGAAGTTGGTTTCTCATAATGGACTCTACCCTTTCTTTACTCGAATTATCCCGCCTTATAACACGTTCAATTCGTAATTCTTTATCTGCCACAACTGAAATGATATAGTCATATTGGTGTTCTAAGTTATTTTCAAAAATTATTGCAACCTCTTTAATGATGTAAGGTGCATCTTGCTTTTTTAACCATCGTCTAAAATGGGCACCTACTTTAGGATGGACAATAGCATTCATTTTTGATAAGAGTGATGTATCATTAAATATTTGAGATGCTAAATATGGTCTGTTAAGTTTGTCATCAACGTAAGCCAACGGCCCAAACAACGCAATCAATTTTCGTTTTATAACTTTCGATCGATTCATTAATGTTTTGGCTTCATCATCTGCTATGTAAACAGGCACACCAAATGATGCAAAACGTTGACCAATTGTTGTTTTTCCACTTCCTATACCGCCAGTTAACCCTATAATTATCATTACTTATAGTTTAATAAAATCTATTCGCTTTTGTTTTAAAACCACGCGTTTTACAAAGTCTGGCTTTTTAACAACTTTGGGAATAAAAAACGATTGACCTTCTTCAAGCAAAGCAAAATCGCATTCAACCTTAAAATCAGATGCTTGTACAGATTTAAAGTTATCTAAATCTACGTAATAAGAAATAGTGACATTTTTTGGAAAGTAATTAATCTCTAACTCAGATGGCTTGTTTACAATGGCTATAGACGATTCTATTGTTCCTTCAGTAAATTTCATAACCTCAGCAGACACATTCACTTGTTTTGGAAAAATATCAATGTCAGGGATTTTTTCTATGCGCAAGGTCTGATTTATAGTATTTTTTACATCGCTCAGCCTCAGCTCCTCAGTAACTACTCTTGACACCTCCCTAATTTTATTCTCAGAACCAACAATTTTAACAGAATCAACATTTAATTGATGTGTACCAAATATATCGTACCCAGGTGAGAATTCAATATCCTTGTTTAAAACCACAGGCACAAATTTGGAAGCACGTTTTGTGTAAGTCACAAATAATGAATCTGGTTTTAATGATAATATTTTATAGGATTTACTTAGTTGACGCTCTATTAAGAATTTATGTCGTCTAACATCAAATAAATAAAGATTCTGAAAAGTAGAAACATCCTTATCCGCATCTATTAAAATTAATTTGTAATCTTTAAATAAAAAGGGCACCAAAGAAAACCCCTTTGCTTGGACAACGGCATCTAGATAATTTAAAGAATCATTCACAATAATGATTTCATCGTCTACATTGGTTAGCTGTATTTTCAGCTTAATACTTTGGTTATAGTCATTAGAGAGTTTAGAAATGACAAGAAATAAAAAGGCCATACTCAAAAATATACTGAAGCGTTTTACATTGCGCCGCTGTATATATTCTGATATTTTAAAGTTACTATTACCTTTCAAAAGTTAAATTTAAAAGAACAAATCTGGAAATGCCTTCTTTGGTTCTTGTTTAAGTACTACTAATTTAAGGGTAGATTTCAAGAAACCATAACCATAACCAAAAAACTGAACAATAATGGCTATTATAGCTTGAATGCTAACTATTACATTACCTGTGGCTAAAAGAGACAAGACAAAAGCTGTAGCAAAGTAAAAACCAAATATGTAAAGAGGCAACCATATCTTTAAGCCTGCAAATACAATCGCAGCCAGTAGCCCAAAAACAAACAGTGTAGGAAACCAATAGACCAGACTTTTAGATTCTGGATGCCATTGATTTAAAATAGGTCTCACTTTACCAAATTTATTCACTTGCTTATAAAATTTAGACCAAGAGATTCGTCGTTTATGAAAAACAAAGGCGCTTCTAATCAATGTGGTTTTATATCCTTTCTTTAATAATCTTAAAGATAAATCTGGATCTTCTCCAGGATGAATGGTTCCGAACCCTCCTGTATCTAAGAATGCTTTTTTGGATAAACCCATATTAAAGCTTCTTGGCTGAAAATCTTCGACTTGCTGTTTTCCTCCTCGTATACCACCTGTTGTTATAAATGAGGTCATCGCAAAATTTATAGCCTTCTGAAGGTTTGTAAATGAATCATGGGCCGCATCTGGCCCTCCAAAACAATCATAATATGTTTTGGATAAGAAAGCATTAACTTCAATTAAATAGTTTGAAGGCAGAATAACATCAGAATCAAGAATTATGAAATAATCACCTTCGGCTTTTTTCATTCCAAAATTTCTAGAATCACCAGGTCCTGTATTGGATTTAAAATAATAGGAAATATGCAACTGTTCTCTAAACGAATTAACAACAGCCTCTGAAGTCTCTGAGGATCCGTCTTCAACGATAACAATCTCATAGTTAAAATCACCCTCTAAATTTGAGAAGCTTTCAAGAAGTTCTCTTATTTCTTCTGGTCGATTATAAACAGGAACTATAAATGAAAAATGCATAATACAATTAAAACGCAAAGGTAACTAAAGGGACCTCAAATTCTTTATATTAATTTGAGCAAAACAACAAGACGATTATTTTTTTATGAATCGAAAACTACTAGTTGTTTCAGCAAAATCAACCTTTGCAAAGTATGTTCCGGATCTAATGGATGCCAAGTTTACTTCTACAAAGGAATTGAACGCATGATGAGACAATACTATTCTTCCAAATAAATCATAAATAGTCACAGAATTAATATTATCATGAGCACGAATGGTCAGATAACCACTAACAGGATTTGGAAAAGATCTTAATTGATTATTAGGACTTACATCATCAGTTGATAAAACACTTCCTTCAACAACAGTAAGCATCTGGTTTGGCAAAACGTTATAAATAATATCCTCAATTCCACTAAGCCATTTCACTTTTATGTAGTCAATTACATTAGCATTACCT
>NZ_JABSST010000069.1 GCF_013213975.1 Winogradskyella sp. | reverse complement strand
CGTTTAAATGAGATCCTTACAGAACAAACAGGATTAGTGGTTGTACCAGATGAAAGCGGATTTGAAGGCTTACAAATTCAAGGAATTGCATCGGACTATATTATGATAATGATTGATGGAGTTCCGCTTGTTGGTAGAAGTGCTGGCAACTTTGATCTTAGCCGATTAACTGTTGGTAACATCAAACAAATCGAGGTCGTAAAAGGACCGTCGAGTGCCCTTTATGGTAGTGAGGCTTTAGGCGGAGTCATTAATATCATTACTGAAAATCCAACCTCTGAAAAACCTAGTGGCAATGCTTCTTTTAGAGTAGGATCATTTACACAAATAGACGCCAACTTCAATATCGATCAGAAGCTAGATAAATTTGGCTATGGCATATTTCTAAACCGTCTATCTAGTGAAGGTTACGACCTTACGCCAGAAACAACAGGACAAACTGTAAGTCCATTTGAAAATTACACCTTAAACGGACGTTTTTTCTACGACTTTAATGATAATTTAAAACTATTCAGTTCTACACGATATTATTATCAAACACAAGAAAATAATTTTGAAACTTCAGACGATATTTTTGAAGGAGATTCTGACGAAACGGAGTGGAACTCTCATTTAAGGTTAAATCATGATTGGAATGACAATTTAAGATTTGAATATGAGTTCTATTTTACCAATTATAGAGCAAATGAATCTTCCGAAAGTCCCGTAACAGGTGATGTATTGTTTGATAGTGATTTTAACCAATACTTAGTTCGACCAGAAATTAGATCTATCTACAGTTTTGATGAATCTGGAACCATAACAGGTGGTTTAGGCTATCAATATGATGAATTAGATCGCTCATTTTTTGATAGTAGAGTTAATTTTAATAGCCAATACGTTTATGCACAGTGGGATGTCGAACCGTTTGAGGATTTTAATGTCATAGTTGGTGCACGATTTGATAACCATTCTGAATATAGCAATCAACTAAGCCCTAAGTTAGCGTTACGCTATGATCTTAACGAAAATATAGCACTTAAGGGATCTGTAGGTTATGGTTTTAAAGCACCAGACTTTAGACAATTATATTTTGATTTTACAAATTCAGCTGTTGGTTATACTGTTTTGGGTTATAACGTAGCGCTGGACAAATTACAAGAACTTGATGAAGCTGGACAAATCCTTGAGGTCGTTATTCCTTTAGAGCAATTTAACGATCCTTTAAAAGCTGAGAGTTCTGTTGGTTTAAATATAGGTGCTGCCTTTAAAAAAGATAAATGGAACGCCGAAATCAACTTCTTTAGAAACGATTTTAAAAATCTCATTGATACACAAATCATTGCAAGAAAAAACAACGGTCAAAATGTTTTCAGTTACCGAAATTTTGATGAAGTCTACTTTACTGGTTTTGAATTAGATGCTACTTATAACTGGAATGATAATTTACGCATTAGTGGCGGTTACCAGCTTTTATATGCTTACGATAAAACCCAGTTAGAGCGTATTGATAATGATGAAGTGTTCACAATTGATGACTCTGGCAGAACGGTATTGGTAGAGCGAGAAGATTATTTTGGATTGGTCAACCGATCCAGACACAATGCTAACCTAAAGGTATTTTACAATATTCCTAAACTCAAATCAGATATAAATCTAAGACTATTATATAGAAGTAAGTATGGACAATTCGATACAAATGGAAATATCATATTAGACAGCTTCGATGATAGTTTTGTGGATGGCTTTGTAACGGCCAACATTGCGGCAACAAAACAATTTGGAGAGCACTTTGATTTACAAGTAGGTGCCAATAACCTTTTGGATTACAGAGATAATAATATCCCGAATCTTCCTGGCATACAATTATTTACAAGATTGAATTATAATTTTTAAACACAATAACAATTAAACAAAAATGAAAAGAATGAAAACTATTAAAATTTTAGCTGTATTAGCATTATTTGTAGGATTTACCTCATGTAGTTCTGATGATGATAATGGTGGTCCAGCAAGAATGGATGTTGAGTCTGTAACCGTAGCGAACCTTTTCGCACCTCAAACTGGTGGACCAGGAACTCCTGACCCAATTGGTGGAGATTTTGCGAAGTTTGATTTTTCTACAGGTATGGAAACTACAAGTGACACTGAATGGGATATTGCCTTTAGAGGAACTACTATTGCTGTAAATGGAGGTGCCGTAACTGGCACAAACGATGAGCCTGCTCGTAATGGCAACGCTGGAGCTGTTATTATAGATGGAACTTTCGCCAGTGTTACATCTGCTGATGGATTAACTTTTGCCCAAGATGGAACCTCTGGCTTTGCTATACCAACAGGAAGTGATAACGGTTGGTATAACTACAACTTTATGACCAATATAGTGTCCAAAATTCCTGGTAAGGTATTAGTATTCAGAACTAGAGACGGACGTTATGCTAAGGTTGAAATCATCAGTTATTATGAAGACAATCCTAATCCAATTATCGGAGGATTTGGACCAGATGCAAGTACACCACGTTATTACACTTTCGATTATGTGTATAACCCTAACGAAGGGGAAACAACTTTTGAATAAAAAATTCAGAATTTTAAATGGCATTGTAATTACTGTCTAACCATATTTTGAAAAGACTTTAGTAGCCTCATTATAGGCACTTTCAAAGCTCATGGCATTTAAGTCATGGGCTTTTTTTTGGGTAAAGTAGGACAACATTTTTTCTGTTGGCATGTTTCCTGTAAGATCGTCTTTTGCCATAGGGCAACCACCAAATCCCTGAATGGCTCCATCAAATCGTCTACATCCTGCTTTGTAGGCTGCATCTATCTTTTCAAACCAGGTTGATGGTGTCGTGTGTAAATGTGCTCCGAATTCAATGTCAGGATATTTTGGGATAAGATTAGAAAATAAATACTCTATATTTTCTGGATTAGAACTTCCAATAGTATCACTCAAAGATAAAATATGAACGCCCATTTTTGCTAAGCGCTCCGTCCAATCCCCAACGATATCTAAATTCCAAGGATCACCATAAGGATTACCAAATCCCATAGAAATATAAACAACAACTTTTTTATTTGTTTTTTCAGCTATGTCTAAGATTTCAGATAATGTTATAACTGATTGCGCGATTGTTTTGTGCGTATTACGCATCTGAAAGTTCTCAGATATTGAAAACGGAAATCCCAAGTAATTAATTGCGTCATGAACAGAAGCGTCATTAGCACCTCGAACATTTGCTATAATGGCAAGCAGTTTACTTTTAGTTGTACTTAAATCTAATTGAGATAATACCGCAGCGGTATCTACCATTTGTGGAATGGCTTTTGGTGAAACAAAGCTCCCAAAATCAATAGTATCAAACCCTACTCTAAGCAATGATTGAATGTACTGTACCTTTTTTTCTGTAGGAATAAAGTCTCTAATACCTTGCATGGCATCTCGAGGACATTCAATAAGTTTTACCGCTTTATTCATCAATCAAATATAGTGCTTTTGAGACTTACAAAAGAATGAAAATTGCGATACCAATAAACACAATAATCTGAAGCCATTTAAATACAATACCTGAGTTTTTATGGTTTAATATATACGTTTTTATTTGGCTGGCAAGGAAGGCTATACCAGAAAAAATGATAAAAGAAACAATCATAAATATTGCACCAAGAATGTAAAATTGAAGTACTGTACTCATAGAATCACTAAATAAGAAACCTGGAAAAAATGCCAAAAAGAAAATAGTAACCTTAGGGTTTAAGACATTCATAAAAAACCCTTGAAAGTATAATCCTTTGAGACTTTTTTTTTCAATAGTTTTAGTCTCTAAACTTAAGTCGGAATTAGAATGAAAGACTTTATAGGCCAAAAAAAATAAATACAAGGATCCCAGAATTTTAATAGCCAAAAAGATAGAATCATTAGTTTTAATTATGGCTGAAACACCGAAGGCTAAAAGTGTGGTATGGACGACACATCCTGATATCAGTCCACAAACTATCGCAAGACCGCATGATTTTCCATTAGAAATGCTTTGCACTAAGACATAAATATTATCTGGTCCTGGAGAAATTGCCAATGCTGATGTTGCCAAAGCAAACGAAAAAAGTATGTCGTAATTCAAGGTTACAAAATTTTCACTAAAATAAGCTATTCGTTATAAGTTCAAATTATTCAAGATGACTAATTAAAGTAACCACAATCTGGGCTATGCATAAAACTACACTTACACTCTTATTAAGTGTTTTTCCAGTATTAAATGCCTTTACCCCTTCAACAGTAACTTACCTTATAACGTTTACAAGTACACGGCATGCAACTCATCATGCAACATTACCTACAAGTGCACCTTAGTCAGATTTGGTAGATGCAAATCATAAAAGCAATATTACGTTTTTAAAAATGGGTACTATAGTATCTCCTTGAATTAGAGATGTTGCCGAATTTGGTGCTAATGGCGTCTTTAATTCTAAGGTACAAAATGAGATAAATTTTGGAAAATCACAGCAGTGGTTTCAAGCATCGGTTGATCCTTTTGTAGCTATAGCTTCAGCAAGATTGAGCGATGTGGTTATATTAGAGGTTTTCCATTAATTACACTAGCATCAATAGTTGCCACAAATTCAGATTTTATAATCGCTATGAATAGTCTTAACTTATAGGGCACATCGACTAAGAGATAGAAAGAATCTTTTTCTATAGACTTATATTCTTACGATACTGGAACCTAAGAAGGCTTTGGTCATAGTGTAAACAATCTTCCTACCAACGCACAAGGGGTTTTACTAAGGTAGTTGGGACACATGGACACCCTTTTAATAATGAGAAAATTGGCATATTAACAATTACTTTATGAGTACAACATTAAGTTCAAATGACGAAAATAGTCTAACAAAGGTTAAACTCTACCCTAACCCAAATGCTTTAGGGATAATATCTATTACCAATGCCCCGAAAATTGATTACATTTCAGTTGTTGATAACTCGGAAAAACGATAAAACAATTAAAATTTGAGGATATATCACAAAATAATTATAGTCATAAGTGAATTTATTAAAAGTGTTTATATAATTAAACCGCCTGGATATAGTGAATCACTGCGTTGAACACTCATCGTAAATTAATATTATGGCAACCCGCTAGTCAAATAACATTTATAAAAGTGCTCTAAAATTTCTATTTTAGAGCACTTTAATTTTTAACAAAATAGCTATGATTAAAATTACTAAAGTACTAGTTACACTAGTCTTCTTATTTGCTTCAAATTTATTTGTAAATGCACAGGAAGAGTGCGGTTTTAAATATACTCAGCAAGCAGCTGCCTACTATGACTCTATAAAAGATCAGATAAAAATTTTAGAGCAAGAGTATTTGCAAGAACAACTGCAAACACGTTCCTCGACTCTTATGACCTCAGTTCCTGTTAAGGCACATATTATTACCATGTCGTCTGGATTAGGTGGTCTAACTACAACTGAGTTAGATGATGCTATGGCAATTATGAACTCATATTATGCCAATGCTGGTTTAGAGTTCTTTTTGTGCGAAGGTATTAATTACATAAACAATGATGCCTATTATAATTTTCAGTCTGCTGATGAAGGTACCCTTACTGATGCTAATAATGTTGATGGTGTCATTAACATCTATTTTGCAAACTCTGTAGTAAGTAGTAGTTCTGGTGGTAGTTTGTGCGGCTACGCGTACTTTCCTGGAGGTCCTGAAACTATTTTAATGGCAAATGGATGCACCACAAACGGCAGTACTTTGTCTCATGAAATGGGGCACTTCTTTGGGTTGTCTCACACACATGGCAACAGTAACGTATACAACTCAACACAAGAATTAGTGGACGGTTCTAATTGTGAAACGACAGGAGACTTTATTTGTGATACTCCTGCGGATCCAAAATTAGGAAATAATAATGTAAATGGGGCATGCGAATTTTTTGATTTCGCCCAAGATGCAAATGGTGAATACTTTCAGCCAGACCCTTTAAATATTATGTCCTACTCTAGAAAAATATGTAGAACACAATTTTCCGCTCAACAGTATGCCAGAATTAATGCTATTTATCAGGTGTCAAGAAATAACCTTTCATGCCCTAGTTTTAGTGCTGATTTTGTTGCTGATGAGACAGAAAGTTGTTCAAGTAACCTAACAGTAAACTTTACAGATAACAGTGTTGGTGCCACGGCATGGTTTTGGGATGTAGATGGAGATGACGTGATAGACTACACTACGCAAAACGTAACGCATACGTATAATACTTTTGGAGATTATGACGTAGCATTAAGTATTTCTAACGGCACATCGACATTAAATAAAGTAAAGATGCAATATATTGAAGTTGGTGCAGACGAAATTAGCACCTCTACGATAACAATGAATCTAACCTTAGACGATTGGCCAGCAGAAACCTCTTGGCAATTCTTAGATGGAAATAATATGGTCTTATATTCTGGAGGTCCATATATTGAAGGCATAGATGATTATACGACCAAAACAGAAGTCTTTGCAGTGAGTGCAGACGAGTGCTATAGCTTTGTAATTAGCGACAGTTATGGGGATGGTATTTGTTGCGTCTCTGGAAGTGGTTTCTATGAATTACTTGACGAAAATAACACAGTGTTATCCACAGGAGGAAATTTCAATTTTGGAACAACTGATAATTTCTTTAACGGAACGTTGAGTGTTACAGATTTTAATACGGAAGAGATTCATATTTATCCTAACCCATCTTCGGATCGCATAACAATAAATTCTACAAATTTACCAGATTATTACACCATATATAACGCCTTAGGACAGATTGTTAAACAATCGATGATAAGTTTCGACAATGATAGAATAATCGATATTAAAGCTTTAAGCAAAGGCTTATATTTTATTGAACTGAAAAAAGAAAATGTCAGTCAGACTCTTAGATTTATTCGGAACTAAATTCTAAATATATTCAAAAAAAAGGCGCAGATTACTGTGCCTTTTTTAATAGTGTTTTATTAATGGATTTAATTAGTCTTGGACCTTCATAAATAAATCCGGTGTATAGTTGAACAAGATCTGCACCTGCCTCTAACTTTTCTAAAGCATCTTCCGCAGAATGAATGCCTCCTACACCAATTATTGGGAACGCTTTATTACTCTTTTCTGCCAAAAATCTGATAACTTCTGTCGAATGTTTTGTCAATGGCTTACCGCTTAATCCACCTACTTCAGTTTTATTATCACTGATTAAACCTTCTCTAGAAATGGTTGTATTTGTTGCAATGACACCATCAATTTTTGTAATATTTACAATATCGATTATGTCTAGTAACTGATCATCTGATAAGTCTGGTGCAATTTTTAATAGAATTGGTTTAGATTGGTCTTTTTTAAAATTGAGGACCTGCAAGGCTTTGAGCAGTTGCGTTAATGGTTCTTTATCTTGTAGAGCTCTCAAATTTGGGGTATTTGGCGAGCTAACATTAACCACAAAATAATCTACATAATCAAAAAGAGCATTAAAACAGATCTCATAATCATCCACAGCATTCTCGTTAGGTGTTACTTTATTTTTACCAATATTTCCTCCAATTAAAACTCCTGAATTCTTTTTTAAGCGCTCTACTGCCTCTTCAATACCACCATTATTAAATCCCATTCGATTTATAATAGCTGAATCTTCTTTTAACCTAAATAATCGCTTTTTAGGATTTCCTTCCTGAGGCTTAGGAGTAATGGTTCCAATCTCTATAAAACCAAAGCCAAAATTCGACAATTCATTATAAAGTTTCGCATCTTTATCAAATCCAGCCGCCAACCCTACAGGGTTTTTAAATTTTAGTCCAAATAATTCACGTTCCAAGCGTTTATCTTTAATAAGATACATGGATCTAAATAGTCCTTTAAAACCGGGAACTTTAGAGATATTTCTGATTAAAGAAAAGGTGAAATGATGAACTTTTTCTGGATCAAAACAAAATAAAATTGGTCGAATTAGTGCTTTGTACATGAGGAATTTTTTGCTTGGTAAAAATAAATCAAATCATATCAAATTAAAAGAAACATTCGATAGACTTGTTACAAAGCAACACGTTAAGTATTTTTGGGTACAAACCATACTTATGAAGGATAAGCAACATATACTTGATAGATTCATTAGCTATATCACTATAGATACTGAGTCAGACCCAAATTCTGAAACAACTCCGAGTACTGAAAAACAATGGGATTTAGCACATAAACTTGTCGAAGATTTAAAAGCCATTGGCATGAGCAATGTCACCATAGACGATAATGCGTACATTATGGCTACATTACCAAGTAATGTGGAGCACGAGGTACCTACTATTGGTTTTATTTCTCATTTTGATACCTCGCCTGATTTTACTGGTAAGAACGTTAAACCACGTGTCATAGATAATTACGATGGTAAGGATATTGTTTTAAATAGCGAGGAAAATATTATTTTGTCACCGAGCTATTTTGAAGACTTGTTATTATATGTTGGTCAGACCCTAGTTGTTACGGACGGAACGACATTGCTTGGTGCTGATGACAAAGCAGGGATTACTGAAATAATTACTGCTATGGAATATTTAATTAGTCATCCTGAAATTAAACACGGTACAATTAAAGTAGGGTTTACGCCTGACGAAGAGATAGGTCGAGGGGCGCATAACTTCGACGTTAATACTTTTGGTGCAGATTGGGCCTATACCATGGATGGCAGTCAAATTGGAGAGCTTGAGTATGAAAATTTTAACGCAGCAGGAGCAAAAATAAAAGTCAAAGGAAAAATCGTACATCCGGGATATGCCAAAGGAAAAATGGTTAATTCAATGTATTACGCAACTGAATTTATCAATGCTTTACCTAGGCTAGAAACTCCGGAACACACTGAAGGTTATGAAGGTTTTTTCCATCTTTACGCTATAGAAGGTAAAGTAGAACATACTGAACTTCAATACATCATAAGAGATCATGATAGAGCTAAATTTGAAGCACGAAAAATTGTAATGGAGAAAATTGCCGCAGATCTCAATTCAAAATTTAAAGCTGATATTTTTGAAATAGAAATTAATGATCAATATTTCAATATGAAGGAAAAAGTTGAGCCTGTTATGCATATTGTTGATATTGCAGAGGAGGCTATGATTTCCTTAGGAATTAAACCGCTCATTAAACCTATACGCGGTGGTACAGATGGTTCTCAGCTCAGTTATATGGGCTTACCTTGCCCTAATATTTTTGCAGGAGGACACAATTTCCACGGTCGTTATGAATACGTACCTGTAGAAAGTATGCAGAAAGCCGCAGAAGTTATTTGTAAAATAGCCGAATTGACGGCTAAATCATAATCAATATCATGAAATATATAAAAGCCTGTAGTATCGTTTTTATCATTCTCCTAAGCAGTAGCTGCAGTACGGATTCAGACGGCACAAGCAATACCTCCAAAGATGCTCTAATTGGGCGTTGGTTCAGAGAAAGTACTGAAAGTGGTAGTGGTGGTGTTACAGATGATTCAGCGAGTTGTTTAATTACAGAGTTCACCAGAATTGCTTACACGGTATCTGACTTTACCGGTGATAATTGTACAGAACTTGTCAATTCTGTAAGCTCTACATACAGTGTAATTGCATTTGACATTTTTTTAAATGGGAATGATGAAATTGATTTTAAAATTGTTGAGCTCAACGAAACAACTCTAAAACTTCGAATTTTTAATGACGAATTAGATGAGGGCAATGCCTTAGATACTATCACCTATTCAAAACTTGAGTAAGCTGAAGAAAGGTTTACAGCATCCAAGAATTTATAGAAAGTTATGCGTAATACGATTAAGCGCTAAATATTTTAAAAGCTATCAATCATAACATAAGGCTAGAATAAACTTTAAAATAGAGTGGCCCAACGTATGCATTAAGGGTAAAAATATTTTAGGCATTGGTACTTTTTAGTATCATTTCTGTATTTGGTTTCATCAAGAGGTATTTTTTTAAAGATGAACATAACGTAACTTGCTAATTAATTGACAAGAGCATAAAACTAAGACAGTTGCGCTTTCAAACTAAAACAAACATTTACGAATCAGCTGTATTGGACTATCTAAAATAATGGAATGCAAATCTAAAGCTTGGTAAAGAACTAAAAATCAAAGCGTAAGGACTAAGCCCGTAGTTATTGCTGAAAAATTAGCTATGGCTTTTAAAACCAATAGTGAGGTAAAGTATCATTTGACGAGATAATCCCAGGAACACAAGGAGAATATTACGAATATTGTGGTGAAGCCAAACGAGACGTCACATAGTGGAGACGATTCGAAAAAAACCATTCCAATAATTATAAAGGGTGTTGCACTAAATGATAAATACAAAAACTGCTAAATAAAAAAACCGTTCATTTAAAAGAACGGTTTTGATTTAACATTTCGTATACAATTGTGCTTTTACTTCGCAGGAGCATTTAGTTTTTTACTCATTTCCATAGAAATTGCTGAGCGATCAAACTTTATTTTTCCTGCCATTGTCTCTATAACACAACTGTTATCTTTATCACTCAATTCAACAACTTTACCATGCATTCCGCTTTTAGTAATAACACGATCTCCTCGTTTCATTTCGCTTGAAAATTTCTTTTCCTGCTTAGCGCGTTTCATTTGTGGAGCAATCATAAAGAAATACATCACTGCAAAAATGGCTATAAAGGGTAAAAAAGATCCTATTCCTTCCATTAATTACTTCTTAATTATGGTTATGACCTACTTGAGCTGACGTTTTTACGTTACTCGTAGATAACGGATTTATTGTTGCTTTTCCAGGCTGCTTTTGTGGAGCATTTGGATCCTGCTCTACCATAGCCGTAATTTTAACAATTTGCGTTCCTTTTTCAGTATTTGTTGTCATTGTTAATGACTTAGATACTTTGCCATTACCCTTTCCATTAAATTTTACAGTAAACTGTCCTGTTTCACCTGGAGCAACTTCCTTAGTGTAATTTGAAGGCACTGTACAACCACAAGTACTTTTAATGTTACTCACCACTAGCATAGAGTTTCCTGTATTAGTATACTTAAAAACTGTTTCGACCGGAGTGCCATTCATTATTGTTCCAAAATCATGAATTTCCTTGTCTAATTTTAATACTGGAAAATTTCCAGCATTTGCATCTCTTTCAGCTGCTACTGCAACATTTTCAGATTTAACTTTACTTGCCGCATCTTCTTTACAAGACGTAAAAGCTACCATACATAAAGCACATAGGCCTAAGATTACCTTTTTCATTATTTATTTTTTAAATTAATATTTTCTGTTTTCAACAGCAGTCAAAGGTAATAATAATTTCAACCAATAAAAATTTTTGTAAGCATCTTAACTCTGAAGATAAACCATTGTAACTACATCAATCCTCGTCCAGTTTTATAATTCCGATTTTCAGATTGGTATTCCCTTACAATTTTATCAAGGATTCCGTTTATAAAAAGACTACTTTTTGGTGTCGAATATTCTTTGGCAATTTCTAAATATTCATTTAGTGTTACCTTATAAGGTATAGAAGGAAATTTTTGAAATTCACAAAGGGCCATTTTTAATAAAATCCCATCTATGCTCGCTAAACGCTCACTATCCCAATTTGTAGTTTTCTTTCCTACCTCCTCATCAAACTTAGACGCATTTAAAATCGTTTTATGAAGAAGAAGTTTAGCAAATTCTTTATCATCTTCGTCTTTGTAAAGATCTGGTAACAATGCTGTTTCTGGTGACGTGGGTTTTAACTTTCGTAGTACTTTTAATAATACTGTATTAACAACAGGCAAATCATCGAGCCAAGTTAACTTCTTATCTTCAAAAAAATCGTAAAGTTGATCATTTGGAGCAATGATTTCGGTATAAATATCTAAAACAAATTGTTTATCATTTTTAAAGAAAACCTCATTATCCTGAATGTAATCTCTATATATATCGCTTTTTAAAATTGCTTTAAAAAGAATATCTACATACTCAAAATCTAGGTCCCAAAAATTGAGCTTTCTCTTACCGATAATATCATTCAGCATTGTATTCTCAGTAATTAAACTGAGAACTTGATTATCTTGAAATTTAGTATTTGGATTCTTGTCAGATTCTGTGCTTAAAAGTTTCTTTTGAAGTTTTTCGTTATAGTCCTTGCTCTTTTTATGAAGCTCTGAAAGCAAGGCCAAAATAGAGAGGTATAAATCGTACATGCTATATAAACTATGAAATAAGAATGATTCATCCTTAGAAAGGTCATCACCTTCGGTACCATTAAAGGCGTATAATGATTGCATTACCTTAATTCTGATGTGTCTACGACTTAGCATATGTAAAGAACTACTTTATTTAAGTTGATTAAAAAAGGTGAATCCTTTTTAGATTCACCATGCAAAAATACTATTATTTAAGTCCCAAAAAAATTATTTAGAGTTTTCTCTCTTTCGGGTTTCTATTCGTTCTCTTGCAATATTTAGTGCTGCAGCATGCGTTGTAAGATTATTGACTTTAGCATTATCTAAAATCTCAAGCGTTGTATTAAAAATATTTTCAGTCTTACGCATAATCTCTTGGCGATCATAATTCTCTAATTCTGCATAAACATTGATGATTCCTCCCGCATTGATTAGAAAATCTGGCGCATAAACAATACCTCTGTTCTGTAAGATTAAACCGTGTTTATCTTCGTCCGCAAGCTGATTATTAGCTGCACCAGCAATAATATCTGCTTTAATATTATAAACGGTATCGTCATTAATTGTAGCTCCTAAGGCACAAGGAGCATAAATATCCATTGGTTCACTATAAATATCATTTCCACCGTAGATGGTTACCCCATACTTGGAACGTACTTCTTCCAATCGTTCTTTATTGATATCTGAAATGGTAACCTCAGCACCTTCATTCACTAAATGCTCGACAAGAGCTTCACCTACATGACCAATGCCTTGAACATATACGCTTTTATTTTCTAAAACGTCAGAACCGTATTTAAATCTAGCTGCAGCCTTCATACCCATAAATACTCCATAAGCTGTGATAGGAGACGGATTACCTGCACCGCCTTTATTTTCTGAAATTCCTGTTACATAAGGCGTAACTTCTCTAACTACATCCATATCAGCAGTGGTCATTCCAACATCTTCAGCAGTGATATATTTACCACTTAAAGAATGTACAAACTCACCAAAACGCTTCATTAATTCAGGCGTCTTTTGCATCTTTGCATCGCCAATTATAACTGCTTTACCACCACCAAGACTCAAGCCTGTGATTGCTGATTTAAAGGTCATTCCTCTTGATAAACGCAGCACATCATTTAGTGCTTCCCACTCGTTAGCATAATTCCACATTCTCGTTCCACCAAGTGCAGGTCCTAAAACGGTATTATGGATTCCAATTATTGCTTTTAAACCAGTATCTTTGTCGTTACAGAAAACGATTTGTTCATGGTTATCAAATGAATTTTGACCGAAAACAGGGTCTATTTTTGAAAGCTCCTGAGGGCTTAATATTTCTGAAGTCATTTTATGATCTAGTTTAAGGCTATTTGAAGATTATCTAAAAACAGCGAGCAAAAATAAATTAATAATAAAGGATTAGCAAAACATTAACGTCAAAATAAGATTATCGTAATAATTTTGACCGACCAAATGCACCATGAAAGCACTTAAACATTTAAATAAGTACTTCTATAAGTATAGATTCCGACTCATAATCGGTGTTATTATCACAATAGTTGCCAAGATATTTGCACTTTTTACTCCAAGATTAGTAGGGGCCTCTATAAACGTGGTTTCAGACCGATTAGATGGCAAAATCACTGAGGAAGTTTTTAGAGCGGAACTCATGACTAATATTTTATATTTAATTGGTGCTGCTATTGTCGCTGGACTTTTTACCTTTTTAATGCGTCAAACCATTATCAATGTATCGCGCTACATTGAGTATGATCTCAAAAACGAAATTTATAAGCATTACCAAGTGCTTTCATTAAATTTCTATAAAACCAATCGAACCGGTGATTTAATGAACCGAATCAGTGAGGACGTTGGTAAGGTAAGGATGTACGTTGGTCCAGCCATTATGTACACCATTAATACCGTTACCTTATTCACTGTTGCTATAATATATATGGTAAGTACTGCACCAAAGTTAACAATGTATACACTATTACCTCTTCCAATTCTTTCAGTGGCCATCTATAAATTGAGTAAACAGATAAACACACGTAGTACGATTGTCCAACAATCACTGTCAACTTTATCTACATATGCTCAGGAAACTTTTAGCGGAATTTCGGTTATAAAGTCCTATAATATTGAAGCTAGAATTGCTACCGAGTTTGATAATCTGTCTTCTGAAAACAGGCAAAAACAAATTAATCTAACCAAGGTGCAGGCATTGTTTTTTCCAATGATGATTCTCCTCATAGGGATAAGTAATCTAATTGTTGTTTACATAGGTGGTATGCAATACATGAATGGAGAAATCGAAGACATTGGAACAATTGCAGCTTTCTTAATTTACGTGAATATGCTTACTTGGCCAGTAGCTGTGGTTGGTTGGGTTACTTCTTTAGTGCAACAGGCTGAAGCTTCTCAAGAACGAATCAATGAATTCTTAAACACTGAACCTGAGATTAAGAATAATATCTCAGCAATTACCCCAGTTAAAGGAGATATCGAATTTAAAGATGTTTCTTTTGTTTATCCCGACACTAATATTGAAGCGCTTAAGGATGTTAGCTTTAAATTAAAATCCGGAGAAACTCTGGCTATTCTTGGAAAAACAGGGTCAGGTAAATCTACAATTCTCGACTTAATTGGAAGACTATACGATGTCGATAAACACAAGATTCTGATCGATGATAAACCTATATCTGATTTAAATCTTTACAGTTTAAGAGATAGCATTGGCTATGTGCCACAAGACGCATTCCTATTTTCAGATACGATAAGGAACAACATAAAGTTTGGTAAAGAGGAAGCTACTGATGAAGACGTTATACAAGCAGCAACCAACGCTAAAGTTCATGAAAATATTGTAAAATTTAAGAATGGATATGATACCATTTTAGGTGAACGTGGGATAACGTTATCAGGTGGTCAAAAACAGCGAATATCTATTGCAAGAGCAATAATTAAAAGACCAGAAATCTTACTATTTGATGACTGTTTATCTGCGGTTGATACGGAAACGGAAGAAAAAATACTTAAGAATCTTGTAAAACTCACGAAAGATAAAACCACCATAATTGTAAGCCATAGAGTATCCTCAGCTAAGAATGCAGATCATATTATTGTTCTTGATGATGGTGTTGTAATTCAGTCTGGAACACATGAAAATTTAATTAGTGTTGAAGGATACTACCAAGAACTCTACACAAAACAACTTTCAGAAAAAGAAATACATTAATTTATTTGTTAGTTTGGTTTTTTTTTAGATTTTTGATTAGAATTTAAAACATCAATATTAGCTATGAGTGATTATGGAATGCTGGACAAAGAAGAAATTTATTCTAAAGTATTACGTGCTGGAAGAAGAACATATTTCTTTGACGTAAGAGCAACTAAAGCAGGCGATTACTACTTAACCATTACCGAAAGCAAGAAATTTACAAATGATGATGGTTCTTATCATTACAAGAAACATAAAATTTATCTTTACAAAGAAGACTTTACTGAGTTCAGAGAAATCTTAGGTGAAATGACAAATTATATCATCGATGAAAAAGGCGAAGAAGTGATTAGTGAACGTCATCAAAAAGATTTCAAGCGCGAAGATGAATTTGTAACTCATGAAGCTAAGACTTTAGAAGATACAAGTACAGAAAGTTTTACAGATATCAGTTTTGATGATATTTAAAAGGCTTTGTTAAATTATATGAAAAACCGTTATGCTTCGTAACGGTTTTTTTATTTTTAGGCTTTAACTAACCTAAATAATTTCATGCGACGCATAGTTCTATTACTAGTTTTAGCTACCTCATCCGTTTTTTCTCAATCAAAGGTAGATTTATCATACTATTTACCAGATGATGTACAATACAATCCAAGCATTCCAACTCCAGAAAGCGTGGTTGGTCACGATGTTGGAGAATGGCATATTACCCATGATAAGTTAGTACAATACATGTATGCTATAGCCAAGGCATCAGATCGTATTACTATTGAGAATCGCGGTGAAACTTTTGAAGATAGACCACTTTTATTACTTACAATAACCTCACCTGAGAATCATGCTAATTTAGACGCTATTAAAGCAGCACATATAAGTGCCACTGAAAAAACTGATTCAAATACTGACAATAGACCTATAGTTGTTTATGAGGGTTTTTCAATACACGGTAATGAATCTAGCGGATCTAATGCGGCTTTGGCTGTCGCTTACTATTTAGCGGCTGCTGAAGGTGATAAAATTGATAATTTATTAGATAATGCTGTAATACTACTTGATCCGTCGCTTAATCCAGATGGTTTACAACGCTTTGCCTATTGGGCAAATACCAATCGTGGTATGAATCTAAATCCAGACCCTAATGATAGAGAGTATAGTGAGATTTGGCCTGGAGGACGCACCAACCACTATTGGTTTGATATGAACAGAGATTGGTTACCCGTGCAACTTCCAGAATCTCGAGCAAGAATTAAGACCTTCCATGATTGGATGCCAAATATATTAACAGACCATCATGAAATGGGCACCAATTCTAGTTTCTTCTTTCAGCCTGGAATTCCATCACGAACGCATCCATTAACACCTAAAATGAACCAAGAGCTTACAAAAGGTATTGCAGAATATCACGCCAAAGCATTTGACAAAATTGGTTCTTTATACTACTCTGAAGAGAGTTTTGATGATTTCTATTACGGTAAGGGTTCTACCTTTCCAGACATCAATGGAAGTATTGGTATTTTATTTGAACAAGCGAGTTCTCGTGGTCATATTCAAGAAAGTGATAATGGTATTTTAACCTTTCCATTCACCATCAGAAATCAGTTTACTGCAGCCTTATCAACATTAGACGCAGCCATCAATATGCGAAAAGAAATCTTAGACTATCAGCATAGCTTTTTTAAAAATGCACGTTCTGAGGCATCTAAGGAAGGCTCTAAAGCTATTGTATTTGGTGATGAAAAAGATGCTGCTAGAACCTATCATCTTGCAGAAATCCTGAACAGACATCAAATCAAATTCCATGAACTTAAATCTGATGTTTCTCTTAATGGAAAGAACTACAAAAAAGGCTACAGTTATGTAGTTCCAAAAAATCAAAAAAATACACGTCTTATAAATGCCATGTTTGAGAAACGCACCACTTTTCAAGACAGCCTATTTTACGATGTGTCAGCTTGGACCTTTCCTCTAGCTTTTAATTTGGACTATACAGAAACTACAACCGCTAATGCAGGAGCTGAAGTAAAAAATTTAGTACATCGTACAGGTGGAGTAAGTAGCAAAAGCAACTATGCTTACTTATTTGCGTGGAATGAATATTATGCCCCTAAATTGTTAAATCAGGTATTAAAGAAAGGGCTGAGAGCAAAAGTTAGTATGAAGAACTTCAAAGCTAATGGAACTGAATACGAATATGGAACCATAATGGTTCCTGCTAAAAACCAAAGCCTTTCTGTTGACGAGATTTATAGCTTTTTGAATGATGTGGCACAAGAGAGTCATATTACCATAGATCCTGTTTCAACAGGACTTAACGATGGCATAGATTTAGGTAGTAATAACTTTAGAACACTCGAATTACCTAAGGTAGCTCTTGTTGTAGGTGATGGCATGACCTCATACGATGCAGGTGAAATTTGGCATCTTTTAGATACGCGTTACGATATTGTTGCCACAAAATTAGATACCAAAAGTTTTGGGAGAGCCGACTTAAGCAGGTACAATACCATCATCATGGTAAATTCATACTCAGGATTAAATGAAGGAAATACTAATAAGCTTAAAAGTTGGATTCAAAATGGAGGTACATTAATAGCTTATAGAAATGCGTTGCGTTGGCTAAATTCTAAAACATTAATGAAAATTGATTTTAAGAAAAGTAGCATAACTGCAAAAAACATTAGTCATGAGCAACGTGGAAATTTCAGAGGTGCACAAGTTATTGGAGGGGCTATTTTTGAAGCACAACTAGACCGATCACATCCTATAAATTTTGGGTATAAAAACGAGAGATTACCAATGTTTAGAAACACCACATTATTTATAAAACCAAATAAGAATAGTTACGATAATCCAATTCAGTATACCAAAAATCCACTTTTAAGTGGTTATATTTCTAAAGAAAATTTAGACAGTTTAAGTAGAACTATTCCACTAAAACTTGGAAGAATTGGACGTGGTAATATCGTAGCATTTACAGACAATACCAACTTTAGAGCCTTTTGGTATGGCACTAATAAATTACTTATGAATGCTATCTTTTTTAGAG
>NZ_JABSST010000068.1 GCF_013213975.1 Winogradskyella sp. | reverse complement strand
ACACCTTGCTCAGAGAATTTTAATGAATTTAAGTCTACAGCAAAAGGTGGCTTTTGTGATAGTTGCCACAAAGAAGTCATTGACTTTACCAAATTTAAAAATGATGAGATCGCCTCATATTTTAGATCGCATTCCTCTCAAAATACTTGTGGAAGATTTACTTCTAAACAGCTAAATCATACGTACGAAAAAGGCGCTCTGAAGAGGACGTATTATAGCCATATTACAGGAATCGCATTGACATTTCTATCCCTCTTTTCTATTAGCTCAGCTGAAGCACAAGAGGCGAATAAAACAACTGATGCCAAAAGCGATGATACTAAATCAGAAAAAATTAACAACCTTGATAATATCACAGTGGAAGGAACCATATTTACAGAAGAAGATGGGCTACCACTTCCAGGCTGCAGCGTCATGCTACAAGGTTCTACACACGGAGCACAAACTGATTTTGATGGCTACTTTAAATTCCCAGTTAAATTGAAAAAAGGTGATGTGCTACTGATTAGTTATGTAGGTATGAAAACCAAAAAAGTAATAATTACCAATCCAAAATCAGCAACTAAAATTAATTTAGAAGCTGACATGTCTTTAGATGATGTTGTCATTGTAGGTGAAGTTGCTGTTAAAGAGCTATTTAAGTCAAAAAAGAACTAAAACATTTTTTAAAATGAGAATTAAATTAATTGTTCTTTTTCTTATCTCACACCTTTTAATCGGTGCTCAAATTTCGGATTTTGAAGACGTTGATTTTACCAAAGCCGAAAATCTTGCTAAGATGAATGAGTGCACGAATATTGATAATCTCCCGTTACTAACTCATAAATTAACGTACTCACTTTCTACAGACATCGAGAAATTTAGAGCCATTTATTTTTGGGTTTGCCATAACATTAAAGGAGATTATTACCAGCACAATCTGGTAAATAGAAAACGAGAGAAATTCAAGAATGATAGCTTAAAGTATATTACGTGGAATAACGCGTATAAAAAGATCGCATTTAAAAAGCTCCGAGAACAGAAAAAAACCATGTGTACTGGTTACGCTTACCTCATTAAAGAGATGGCATTTATTGCTGGCATAGAATGTAAAATTGTTGATGGTTATGCGAGGTCATTCGAAACCAATGTAAATACTTTAGAATCTTTTAACCACTCGTGGAATGCGGTTTGGCTAAACAATAAATGGTATTTGTGCGATGCAACATGGTCTAGCGGATACATGCTAAATGGTAATATTTTTGTAAAGGATTACAATGACGGTTACTTCTTAGCAGATCCTATTTTATTTGCTAAGAATCACTTTCCGATTGAAAAAAAATGGTTTCTGAATGACAGTTTAAAGCAAAAGACTTTTACTCCAGAACCCATAGTGTATGGTGCAACCTTTAGGCATCAAATCATTCCAATGACTCCACAGCCGTTATATTCAGATGTCATAAAAAATGATGAAGTCACCTTCACCTTTAAAGCGCTTGATGATATTGATATTAATGATGTTTCATTGGTTCAGGTTCTTAACAAAAATCACAGAACCTTTAAACTCTATGATTTAAAAAATAACGATGGTATAATTTCATTCAATTATAAGTTTAAACAAAAAGGAACCTTCGACCTACATTTAAAAATCAAAAATGATATTGTGGCCTCTTATAATTTTAAGGTTAAAAAATCATAAGTAAGTCAGAAAAATTAAAACTTACAGTCTGAAATTAAAACACTTAGATGATCTAAGTGTTTTTTTTTGTAACTTATTATCTTGAGTATCGTCTCATTTAAAAACAATCAATCTTTATCATCATGAAAATTCATCATTACGCTTTATCCTTAATTTTTAGTGTCCTACTGCTTCCCTTACAAGCTCAAGATTTAACACAGCAATTTGACGACATCGTTGCTAAATATTATCAAGATGACATGCCAGGTGCAGCTGTTTTAGTTGCCAAAGAAGGCCAACCTATTTATAGAGCTGCGGTTGGAAAGTCTAACCTCGAATACAACATCGATATGGTGCCAGAAAATGTATTTATGTTGGCATCAATCACCAAACAATTTACAGCTGTTGCCATCTTAATGTTTGAGGAACAAGGAAAACTCAGCCTTGATGACCCTATAACTAAATTTATTCCAGACTATCCTACCAATGGAAAAACCATAACTGTACACCAGCTTTTAAACCATACTTCAGGTATAAAAAGTTATACAGGAATTGGGAATCTCGTAAAAGTGGCTAGAAATGATAAGACCTTAGATGAACTCATAGACTACTTTAAGAACGAGCCAATGGATTTTGATCCAGGTGAGGCTTTTAGATACAATAATTCAGGCTATGTACTTTTAGGAAAAATAATTGAAGTCCTTAGCGGAGAGACTTATGAAGACTTTATTGAATCCAAAATATTTGACCGTTTAGGCATGAAAGATTCTAGATATGGCAGTAATAGTGAGTTAATACACAAAAGGGCGATGCCTTATGAAGAAGGCCCAAATGGTTATGTTAATGCCAATTATTTAAGCATGACTCTACCACATGCTGCAGGCTCGCTCATGTCTACCGTTGATGACTTATTAAAATGGCAAAACGCCTTAACCAATAACACCCTTATTAAAGCGTCCTCATTAGACAAAGCAATTAACGGGTCAGAGTTAAACAATGGTGAGCATATTGATTATGGCTACGGCTTAGCTGAAATGACTTTAAAAGGTTCTAAGGGTTATACACATAGCGGCGGAATATTCGGAACCTCTACCAATGGCATTTACATGATAGAAGAAGATGTTTATGTTATTGGACTTAGTAACTGTAGCTGTAATGACATTGGATCACTTACACAAAACCTTGCGGCTGCAGCTATAGGCAAACCCTACCCAACACTAAAGGATGTTGTTGAACTCACTAAAAGTCAATTAGAGCAATGGGTTGGAGCTTACGAGTTTGAGGATGGCTCAGTAAGACATATTTTCATGAAAGATGGCGCACTTAAAAGTATGAGAGAATCAGATACCAATACGGTCTTTGATATTTTCCCTTTATCTGAAGACCGATTTATGTTTGAAGAAGGTACCATTGAATATAAGTTCTCTAAAACCGCAGATGGTAAAAAACAAGCCCTATTTATAACAGATTCTGAAAGCATTGGTAAAGAAATACAAAAAGCCATGCCAAGCGCACGCAAAGAAATTGTACTAGCTAACGCTATATTAAGTTCGTATGCTGGAAAATATGAATTAGCACCTAATTTTATGGTAGACATCACTGTAGAAGGCAGTAAAATATTTGCTCAAGCTACAGGTCAAGGACAGTTTGAACTTTTTGCAGAAGATGAAATAACCTTCTTTGCAAAAGTTGCAGGAATAACCGTAAAATTTAATACAAACGCAACTGGTAATGTTGAAAGTTTTACCCTTTTTCAGGGTGGTGGAGAAACTTTAGCAAAAAAAGTTGAGTAAAACAAGTAGTATTTATTCACAAAAAAAGACAGACACCGATATCTAAGTATATTAATACCAGTTTTTTACACCACTGTTAAATATTTAAAAATAAAATGTTAAATTAACATAAATTAATACAACTATGAAAGTAATTACTTAAATTTAACTAGCTATTAATTATATTTCATTGTGGATACTGACGAAATAATTATTAAAAAATTATTTAAAACGCTAGTCTTTACACCTGAAGAACTCAAACTCATTAAGTCACTTTTTATAAAGGTGTCTGTGTCGAAGGGAGACATTTTGATGAGTCCGGGTGATCATGTAGATTCTCAGTTTTATATTATAAAAGGCTGTCTAAGAACCTTTCATATTGATAGTCATGGCAAAGAGTATACTATTCAATTCGGTATTGATGACTGGTGGATGAGTGACTATACAGCATTTTTTAGAGGTGGAACAGCAATTATGACTGTAGAAGCACTCCAAGACTCACATCTGTATATGATTAATCGAGAAAATAAAGACTACCTGTACAAACAAATTCCCGAAATAGATAAATTTTTCAGAATAAAATTAGAGCGTGCCTTCGGCACATTCCAAAGACGAATTTTATCCAGCCTTTCTATGTCCGCTGCAGAGCGATATGTTGATTTTATGAAATATTATCCTGAATTAGCCAAATGTTTAAAAAATTACCATATTGCTTCGTATTTAGGTATTACTACGGAAAGTTTGAGTAGAATTAGAAAAGAACTTGTATATAACTAAATTTTTATCATACATCAATTGACAGAACGTATTCATACAGTATGTTTGTCGATACCCTAACAATATTAATTTAAGTTATCCTAAGGATTAATAGCCGAAAAGCGCGAGTTAAAAAACTGGCGCTTTTATTTTACAACTTTTAAATCTTAATCCACTCACAATAGCTAATTAAAATTCGCGTAGAATTTTCATTAAAAAAATACACTGACAAGTATTAGACTATCTTTGTTAGGATCTAGTAGTCTTTCTTGCAAAAAAGCAAGACAGTACTGATACTATTTCCCAGGAAAACACGTCTTGTAAACTTAATTTTTTTTGTTTGAGGCGGTACTCGTTTTTTCAGAGGTCATCAGATTGTGTATGTCTAATCTAGAAGACAAGAGTAAATACATTTACATTAGGAAAGACCATACCAAGGGCCTATGACGATCTTTATAAAAGTTGAAATGCAAATTGGCAATTGGCAATATAAAGGTTAATCTTAAAACCTTATAAAACAAAATGTTGTCATCGACAATTGTAGTCGTAAAATATCATGAACAAAAGCAGTGCTAGAACTACTTAAAGAGAGCCTAACAATAGACAACATACATACATCCTATATAGGTTCCTTCTAACCATACTGTAACGGAAATATAACGAAAGACACAATAGCTACCCTAGAGGTATCTGAAGGTTTGGTATAAAACGAAAAGTATGAGATGGGCTATGGGGTTAAGACTGTAAACTCTGAACTCATCGTAATCAACACCTTTGTAAAAAAAGAAACTGTTAGTAACCGACCAACGTATATGTTAGGTCCTGAAGACCGAAGGAATCGTTTTATTCATTGGCCTGTATGACTAGCAAAAGTAAGTGAATATCGAGTTTCATGTAAAGTGAAGTATCTGGCAAAATATATTGATGTACGTGATGTTACAGAATAGTTGCTTAGATCGGCCGAGAATACAACCCATTGAATTAATAATGATGTAGAACCAAGTAAAAGTCAAATCATGTAGTAATTTATAAAAGAAGTAGCTAAGCTTTTTGTACAAAATGGTCTATTTTTATGGTTGATGGTTAAAAATCCTTGATAAAAATACCATCTACAGCTCGATTTTATGGATAATGCCAGATCAGAGACATTATCACTTTGAAAGAGTTTCTAATTAAAAGTCATAGCTACTTGATTAACCTTATGACCATTTTATGAGACTTCAAAAGACACCTACAATTAGTGGAATTAAGATAAGGTTAATCCTAAGCATAAATCTCAATTCAACACGTATTTAAAGCTCATACTAACCAAAGAAAAGCAAATGATTGCCAAATGAAAATAAATAAAGGGTTAATCTATTTTTATTTTGCTCTAAGTCCTTTAGACAAATTAGTTTTCGTTTACCTTTGTTGAAATTTATTAAATGTCCTTTAAAGACTTAAAACTCATAAAACCACTATTAAAAGCTGTTGAAGCTTCAGGCTATGCCTCACCAACTTTAGTGCAGCAAAAAGGCATTCCTGCGATATTAGATCGCAAAGATGTTATTATTTCTGCTCAGACAGGAACTGGAAAAACTGCCACTTACGCTTTACCAATTTTGCAACAATTGTTTGACAGGCAAGATGCACCTAAGCGTGGCAAAAAAATAAGAGCACTAATTATTAGTCCTACACGTGAGTTAGCCTCACAAATTAAACAAAACTTTAAGTCTTATGGTCAATTCTCAAACCTAAGAGCTTATACCATTTTTGGGGGCACTTCAATTGAGCCACAAGTAGATGTGCTTAAAAAAGGTATTGATATTTTGGTGGCCACACCAGGACGTTTGCTCGATTTACATAAACAAGATTTTATAAATTTGGATTATGTTGAAAATCTAGTGTTAGATGAAGCGGATCTTATGCTAGCCTTGGGGTTTATAGATGATGTAAAAAAGATTGAAAGACTATGTCCAGAAAATAAGCAAACCTTATTGCTTTCTGCCACCATGCCCTATAAAATTGAACAATTGGCTAATGGTATTTTAAAAGATCCTGTTCGAATAGATGTCACAGTAACTAATAGTATCACTAAAGACATTAGTCAGACCTTATATTATGTACCAAAGCGACGAAAAATAGAGCTTTGCTTACATCTATTACGAAATGAGATAAAGGGCAATGTTTTAATTTTTAGACGTACTAAATTCGGTGTAAAAAAATTAGAAGATCGACTTGCAGAAAAAGGCTATCGCGTAGACAGTCTACATGGAGATAAAAACCAAAGTGATAGACAGACGGCATTAAATAAATTTAAAAATGGATATGCCAAGATATTAATAGCTACTGATGTTGCTGCTCGTGGTATTGATATAAATGAATTAGATAATGTTTTAAATTTTGATATGCCAAATGTTGCTGAAATCTATATTCATAGAATTGGTAGAACAGGAAGAGCTGGCAATATTGGAAATGCCTATTCCATGTGTTCTGCTGATGAAAGAAATTATATAAAAACAATAGAAGCACTTATAGACGTTCAAATTCCTATTATTCAAGATCATCCTTATCCCTTAGACCCCAAGGCGAAGCCCCCTGTCCACAAAAAGAAAGGTAGCAGATACAAAAAGGGACGAAAGAGTGCAGCTTCAAAGAAAAAGAAAAAGCGCTGGTACTAGACTAGATTGCTAGACTTTTAGCTTTTTATATTATTAAATAAAAGCGAAAAGCGCAGTACTAATCGCTAATGGCTAATGGCTAATGGCTAGTATCCAATGACGAAACTACTCGAATTTCATTTCGAACAGGAGGTAATGTTTTATGCCAAATTTTCGACCCCAATTTTCAATATCCTCACCAGAAGATCCAACCTCGCACCAGGATTTTGAACCATCCTCTCGTTCATAAGGTAAGATGTACCCTAACAGATAAAACCTTTTATTATATGCTATATCTAAATTACTTTCATCAGCTAAATTCCTGAGACTATAATCATCAGATTCAATAGCATCGAACTTTTTTTGAATGCTAAACCTTGGAAATCTGATAGTCATTTTGAGCTTATTATCCTCATCTAATTTTGCTATAATAGTCATATTAAACACAGAATCATTTAGCGTTTCAAACTGGTTTATTCCAATAGCTCGGCTATTAATTACTGTTGTATCGTTTACAACTTTGCCATCCCAAATCTCCTTTACGGTTAGATGATAACCCTTTCCAATTAAAGAATCTCCTCTGAATTGTAATTTCATATAATCAATGCCCTCAAAACTCAAAACATCGCCTAATTCAGAATCCTTAGTTGAATATTGTGTTTCCATTGTCAACCCTTTAGGCAGGTTAAAATCGACTTCACCTTCTTGTGCTAGTAGTGCTCCGAAGCAACTTAATGCAACGGCTATAATTTTAATTGTTTTCATATTTAGTGGTTTATTTTTTTGATATAGTCACTATGAGAATAGATAATACCATGGATAATATCAAAATAGATTCTACCAGATAAAGTTTCTTCTGCATTCGGTTCTTTGATCATCATGGTATATTTTTCTCCTTTACTTGTTGGTTGCATACTAATTTGAAAATCGCCATTTCCTAAGAAGTTTTTTGTGTTATTTCCAATAACTTTCAGGCTATGATTACGTTCTGGATAGAAAAAATGAATTTTCGAATATTCTGAATATAAATTAAAGCGATCAAAAAAGTCAGACCAATTGTAAAACCAGTACTCGCTGTTAAAATCAGTTATGACGGTGTTCTTTCCCATCTCTCCAATTTCAATTTCTGAAAATTCTGAGTCAATCTTAGCCTGCTCGATACTTCCAATTTTACCATTCTTCACATTTTTAAAATCGTAATGACCTCCGTAAATTCCTTCAACTTCAAAACTTGCATCATTAATTCTGATAACATTATAATTATTAAACAAGGCTTTGGTTTTTAAAGTACCTTTTCTAATTGCAATTGATAATTCGTTTTGTAGATTATTTAAAAAATGAATACCTGAATTTTTCGCATTAATATTAAGGCTTACAAATGGTGGTACTCTTATTACAAATACACTGCGCATAATATCAACATCGCCCTTTCTGATATTTGATAAATTACCGTCTTTATCTATTTTTTTAAACCTTCCATTAATGTATTGAGGGGAATTCTTAGACCACAACAAGCGATTGTTCTTTCTTATTTGCTGCAATAATGAATCTTTTGATTTTCTAATAACAGTATCGCTTTTAGAACCTATGAAATCATCATCGATATACAAACCATGCTCCGAAACCAGTGTAAAACTCTGAAACGCTATTTGACTATGACTTTTAGCATCTAAATTAACAATGTTATTAGCATTAGTAACCTCAGCTTTTAAACCGTCTAATGTACTTTTAATTTGTTTTTTTGAGTAACCCTCGAACTCTAGCCTGTAATCGAAATGAATTTTACCATCTGTTGACTCTTCTAGCGCAACATAAATATTTTCAAAGTTTAGAACAATAGAAGAGTTTTTATTTACTGCTATACTTTCTCTTAAGACTTGATGTCGTTGTCCGTAAGTTGCTGCTGATATGATGAGCATCAGCAAGAGCAATTTAAATTGATTTTTCATTCTGTTCGTTGTTTTGATTCAAAATTTTGATGTGTTCTTGAATATCCTTTAACAGTTTTAATCGAGTCTGCAAGTTCTCGACTAGCGACTCAATTACCACTATATTATTGCTATCTTGATTAAATTGTGATGAAATCTCTTGGTAGTCTTTATCTAGTTCGTTAAGCCTTACCTTAAAGCGCTCCACTAACCTTTCGTCTTCTGTGAGAGCGACAAAACTTTGCCATTCTTTTTCTATATCCTTTAAGTATTTTGCTTCTACAGCTTCTATTTGTGCTAATACTGAAGACGTATTTTGCGTTGTTGCTTTTGTATTGGCCAAGTTAAATCCTAATACTAAAACAACGACTGCAACTGCAACTGCTCCTATCCAATAGAATACGTGCGATTTTCTTTTTGGTTGACTTTGAAGTTTTGTTAAAAACTCTTCTCTATGATTATTTGGAAGCGCCTGAAAGGTCTCTTCTTCCTTGAATAAATCTCTAATATCTTGCTTCATTGTAATGTGGATTTAATAGTTCTCTTAATTTTTGTTTTCCTCTTCGTAATTGCGTTCTTGAAGTCTTAACTGGTATATTTAATATTTCAGAAATTTCTTCGTGATCATAGCCTTCGATGAGATAAAGTTTCACAACAACTTTGTACTTATCCTTTAAACTTTCCACAGCTAGTAGGATATCTGCTTTAGTTATAGTACTATCGAATTGCCAATTGTCGTCATCTATAACCTGAAGGTTATCTACGGTATCATCTACCAATTCTAGCTTTCGTTTTTTCAAAGTATCTAGTGCCTGATTAATTACAATACGTTTTAACCATGCACCAAAGGTTGCGGTTGGCTCGTATTTATCAATATGTATAAAAGCCTTTAAAAATCCCTCTTGCATGGCATCTTTTGCTTCTTCAATATCATCCAAATAACGACATGCAACAGTGAACATCGCTTTCGCATATTGGTCATAAACCTGCATTTGAGCTAATTGGTTTCCCTTTTTACAGGATTCTATTAATGTATGTATTTGGTTAGGCATTTGGTTTGGTTAGCATCTTTGTATTTAAAAACGATAGCAAGGTGAAAGGGTTTCAAATTTTGACGAAATAATTTCAATTTAATAGAATATGAGTAAATTTAAACGAATTTAAAATTAACTCAGATTATGAGTAAGGATTATAATAATCCAGCATTTAAAAAGCTCTTAGAGAAATTACAAGAAGAGAGTTGGCAATTAGAATTATTAATTTCTGGTTTTGCCATTTTTGGACTTTTTACAGCTTATGATTCAATAGTATTTTATTTTAATGAGGCAGATGCTACAGGTCAAGAATATAAAAAAGTAGCTTTTACAGTGATACGTATTTCTTGTATAATTCTAATCTTTAGCTTGCTTGTTCATGTATTATTAAGAGGTCTTTGGATTGGTGCTTTAGGGTTACGTTATGTCTCAGGTGAAATTGATTATGAAGAGCTGAACTACAGTGAAAAATTTACACGTTACCTCAAAAAAAAGGTTGGCTCCTTTGACAAATATATTGGGACGTTAGAGAATTACTGCAGTATTATTTTCGCAGCATCATTCCTATTGATTTTTTATGTCTTAGCGATGACAGGTATCATCAGCACTATTGGATTTATTGGGAATAATATAATAAGTAGTGAGTGGCTCCCTGAATGGTTAAGACTTTGGATAGGTGTTCCGCTAATTCTATTTGTAGTATTTGGAATGATATTAACCTTTATAGATTACATTACGCAAGGCTTTTTGAAGCGTAAAAAATGGATCTCTAAATTCTATTTTCCGTTTTATTGGGTCTTCAGTTTTATTACCTTATCATTTCTGTATCGTCCTATTGTTTACAATTTTCTAGATAATAAATTCGGGAGACGATTTACTTTAATTCTCTTCCCATTATTTATTATAGTCGCACTTTCGTTTTCATTGCGGTACAATTTTTCGAATTATTTTAGTTCTAAAATAGCATCAAGTGACTACATTTCCAACAGCGAAAATTATGAAGACTTAATAGATGAGAAATCTGGGTTTATCGATAACGTAGTTATACAATCTAAAGTAATTAAAGAGCACTACATTAAACTGTTTGTACCTTACTCCGAGGGTATTGAAGATCGTGTGTTTAATTTCAATGAAGGACTACGACCAAAAAAAGACATACGTGGTTTAGATACTGATGCTTTTAGCAGTGGAGATAATGGCTTTATCACTAGCGATAGTTTAAGGCGAGAATACTTAGCAACGTTTAATAAAATCTATTACGCAAAAATTGACACTACAATTGTAGATTCTGAATTTATAGTGAGTCAGACTAAAAAGGGAACCATGGGTTTTGAAACCTTTTTACCTACAGACAACTTAACTAAAGGAAAACATGTCCTTGAGTTTAAGCGAATGGGTTTAACTAATAATAATGATACAATTTACCTAAGCTTAAGAAAGATTCCATTTTGGTATTACCCAGATTAAAAGGATAATCTGTTATTTACATAATGCTTAAGTAATGGAATTTGAACACTTACCATGATTGCAAGGAATAAAATTGAATACATTAAAGTACTTGAGAAGTCAAACGATATGTCTTGTAATATATTCTGATAGTCTTGCACTATTTTATACTTCTCAGTTAAACTTTCAGAACTAGAAGAGCCATTAAACAAGACATAACCTACAAGAATTAAAAACCCTGTAGCTATTGCGTAAAACACAGATTTTGGGATTAATGGCTTGTAAGTAGTTATTGAAGAATCAGAAAGTGCTTCAACTTGAGCCATAACCTTATCTGTAAAGTCAAATGATGGCTGTTCTAAAGCATCTGCTTTCATTAACTTATTTACTAAATCTTGTATTCTTTTATCATCCTTTTCCATAACTCATATTATTTTGTGGTTGCAAATACTGCTCTAAAATTACAGCTAATTTTTTTCGTGCTCTAAATAGTTTTACCTTGACCGTGTTCGCTTCAATATTTATGATTTTAGATATTTCATCTAACGATAATTCTTCAAAATAAAACAGGGTCAATAAGGCACTACTATCTTCTGGCAACTTATTTATACAATTCTTTATTAACACACTTTTTTCTTCTTTAATAATATTATCTAGAGCGTTATCTATAGTATCTAACTTATTAAAGGTGTACTCATCTATAGCAACATTATTATGGTGCTTTTTATTCTTTTTTATAGTGTCTAAGCAGGTATTATAGGCCACCTTATAAATCCAAGTAGAGAATTTAGAATCACCTTTAAAATTATCGAGCGACTTAAACACCTTTATAAACGTATCTTGAGCAACTTCTTCAGCTTCCTCTTTATGTTTAAGCATACGTAAGGCCAACGTATAGACCAAGTCCTTATAGCGATCTACTAATTGTGCATAAGCTTTAGTATTGCCATTATTAACAGCTTCTATTAATATGTTTTCGTCGTTAATGGTCATTTTTAATTTAAGACGACACTATCATTAATAAGGTTACAGAAATTGTAAAAAAAATATTTTTCAAAAATAATTGTAACCTAAACTTAAACAGAGTCGTCATAAGCTATGAAACAAATAAAATTAATCATTTAAAATACAAATATTATGGACGAGGAAATTTTAATCCCAATTAGCTTATTCGCAGCAATTTTCGGAATGGTATACTTATATTATTCTACCAGAAACAAAGAACGTTTAGCCTTAATCGAAAAAGGTGCAGATGCCAGTATATTTAATATTGGAAAACGTACTGGATCATCTTGGAAAGTTGTTGTACTAAACATTGCTTTTCTATTAATGGGTATTGGTTTAGGGGTATTTATTGCTAACGTACTCGACAATTATACAACTTTAGACGACGACGCTGTCTATCCTGCAATGATTTTCTTAATGGCCGGAATTGGTCTGTATGTAGGCTTTACGCAAACCAAGAAAGCTTTGGGTGAATAATTACATAAAAACTAATCAATCAAAAAACAAAAACGCCTTTTATTAAGGCGTTTTTTTATGCCCTTTTTTGATGTATATTTAAGAGATAAATTTAGCCTTATGCCTAAGTACCTACTTATTTTCCTTTTATGCGTTAGCCAAATAAGCATCGCTCAAATTTCGGTTTTAGACAGTATCTCTAAACAACCGATTAGCTATGCAACGATATCCTTTGGTAATGGCCAAGGGATTTTTGCTGATGATGACGGTCAGTTTGTATTCACCAAGACCTTGTATCCAGATGTGGATTCGCTATTTATATCTGCACTTGGTTTTAAGAATTTGAATCTTGCAGTTACCAATTTAAAAAGTGAGCTCAAAATGCAACCAAAGGCCGATGAACTGAAGGAAGTGGTTATTGGAACGAAGCTTAATAGAAAGTTTAAGAAAGAAACTTTAAAACCATATTTAGATGACGACTATTATAAGTGTTGGCTTCCAACTATAGAGTCTGAAATTGCAGTTTACTTTTCAAAAAACACAAATAAAGATCAAAAGCTAACTTCAGTAATATTTCCCATAGCATTAGAATCTAAAGACTGGAACAAAAGAAAGCGCGCTAATACAGACAAAAAGAAATTCTCGACCTTATTCAAAGTTAAGTTTTATGATTATGACGATGGTCAACCAGGACAAGTGCTCACTTACGAAACAATTGTCTTTAGAGCAACCGAAAAAAATGGTGATGCTTATGAGTTAAATGTAGAAGATTATGATTTGTATATTCCTGAGAATGGCTTTTTTGTGTCTATCCAAGTTATGGGTTATACAGATAAACTTGGAAAATTACTTCCCAATAAAAAGTACAAGGAAATAAAATCTCAAAGTGGTATTGTTAAAATCCCAACTAATTTTAGACCACTACTCCCCTTTACGGATGAAGAATCCGCTAAAAACACTTTTATTAAACGCATTTTTATAAATGGTAATAATTGGGTGAAATTTGACAAGGGCAATGGTTTTAAATCAAGCTTACTAGACCAAAACCTATACAACTACGGTATTGGCTTAACATATAACACCTATAAAGATGAATGAACCATTAGGATTGTATGTAATGGCAGCTATTTATGTTGTTGCTGGTGTGATGCATTTTATAATTCCAAAGGTATATCTACGTGTGATGCCACATTACATGTCTAATCATAAATTTTGGGTTAATATTAGTGGTGTTGCAGAAGTAGTATTGGGAATTGGCCTTTGCATACCTCAGCTCAAAGACATTTCTATATATTTAATTATTGCCATGTTAATTGTGTTCCTAGTAACCATTCACTTATATATGTTCACAAGTGAAAAAGCGGCAGCTGGCATTCCAAAATGGATAATAATACTTAGAGTTCCTATGCAATTTGGTCTTATGTATTGGGCATGGATGTATTTATAGACTCATTCTATTTCAAAATCAAAATAGGTCTTAGGAAAAGGCTCCCATCGTAAGGTAAAATGCCACCATTCTTTTAGGTAATTTCTAAAATTATGTTTCAGCATAACGCTTTGTAGGAGTTGCCTATTCTTTTTCTGAGCCTCTGTAATGCCTTGATAATTGACCCAAGATTCTTGACCAAAAAAATCAAAAGGACTACCCATATCTAATGGTTCACCCGTGTTTCCGTCAACGATAGTTAGATCTACCGTACTTCCTCTACTGTGACCTGATCGTGAAGCAATGTATTCTTCCTTAAATAAATTAAGCTTTTCGACATTTGGGTAAAATTGCGATTTATTAATGGTATCCTTAAGATCTCTAGCCCAACGAATAAAATGATTCACAGCACGTTGTGGTCGGTAGCCATCATATACTTTTAAGCACAAATTTTGTGTCTGTAACTCCTCTTGAACAAGTTTAAGCTTTTCTGCTGCAGCCTTGGTAAGAATCAGTGAATTTGCCTTGTAGCCATCGATAGTATCGCCAACAAAATTATGCGTGGTAAAATAGCGAAGCTCAACATCGATATCTGGAATTACAGATTTTACATATATAAAACCTTCGGGCAATTCCTGCTGTTTGGTATATCCAAAACCAATTAACACAAAACACAAGAGGTATATGTAAGTTTTATAATTCATATCTAAGCACTAATTTAGATAAAAAATATGCTATGAATTTGTTTTCTCAAAAGAAACAGGATTTTAAACTACCTAATGCAGAAATAATTTATGCTCCAAATTTTTTTAAAAAGGAGTTAGCGGACCATTACTTTAATCGCATTAACACTGAGACAGATTGGCAACATAATGATATCACTGTTTTTGGAAAAACATATAAAGAACCAAGGCTCACAGCTCTGTATAGTGAGACAGACCAACCTTATGGCTATTCAAATCTAATCATGTATCCCAAACCATTTACTAATATCTTAAAGGGTATCAAGTCCAAAGTAGAAGCATTTTCAGATTACAATTTCAATACGCTCTTAATCAACCTATATAGAAATGGTAGTGATAGCAATGGCTGGCATGCCGATAATGAAAGAGAACTTGGTGTTAATCCTATAATTGCTTCAGTTAGCTTTGGAGAGGAAAGACCTTTTCATTTTAAACATCGCGCCATAAAGGAAGAACGCCACAAACTGATTCTTGAGCATGGAAGTTTATTAATTATGAAAGGTGAAATGCAACATCATTGGCTACATCAGATCGCTAAGACAAAAAAGCAAGTTGCACCTCGAATAAATCTTACATTTCGACAACTCATCACTATATAAAACAAAAAACCGGGTTCCCTCAAACCCGGTTTCTCTAATTTGCTTTTTTTATTATGTAAGTAGATTTAGGGTCTCTAAGTCATCATAACATAATGCAAATATTAATTAATTAATCCATTGAACTAAAAACTAAATTTTAGTACACATCAAATATAGAATTAGAATTTAATTTTACCGCTTAAAATCACTATTAATCGATGAAATACACTTTATTTTAACATTTATAGATCAAATAATGCATTTCGCCGATAAAATGCACGCTAAAAATATGCCCTAGTAAAGGTTATAAAACAATATACGTCGAAATAATTTGTTTAAAAATTAGTACCTTACTAGTAATATGCTCTAATTTTACTTTCACAATATTTAGCCCAATGAAAAGGTTGTTTTTAATTGCTTTTATCTCATTTGTTGTTTTAGGACATAGTCAAGACCACTCCTTTACAGAAAAAGAAGTTTCTGTTTCAAATCTTCTTGAAGGCACCTTATTAGAACCTTCAGATTCAGAGGAACATGTTTTAGCAATAATTATTGCTGGTTCTGGTCCTACTGATAGAGATGGAAATCAAAATTTTCTAAAGAACAATTCACTTAAGAAGCTCGCAGAAGGTCTAACAAAAAATGGTATAGCCACCTTTAGATACGATAAGCGCATTGTAAAGCAAATAAGACAAGGGAATGTGGATAATAATATGATGTTTGATGATTTTGTGAGTGATGCAAAAGATGTCTTAAATCATTTTAAAGCAAAAAATAAATACTCTAAGATCTACCTCATTGGACATAGTCAAGGAAGTTTAGTAGGAATGTTAGCAGTAGATAAATTGGTAGATGGTTTTATTTCTTTAGCTGGTGCTGGACAAAATATAGGAGACGTTATTGTAGAACAGGTAACAAACATGGCGCCTCAATTAGGTGAAGAAGCACAAAAGATTGTTGATAAACTAAAACAAGGTGAAACCACAACCGATTATCCTCAAGCTTTGGCATCGGTTTTTAATTCGGGTGTTCAGCCATTTATGATTAATTGGATGAAATACAATCCAGCTGATATTGTCAAAGATCTTAATATTCCTATTCTAATTATAAACGGCACTAAGGATTTACAAGTATCTATTGATGAAGCTAAGCTTCTTAAGCAAAGTAATGATAACGCAACCTTAGAACTAATTGAGAATATGAATCACGTACTTTTTGAGATTGAAGGAGGTGATTTGGAAAATTCTAAATCTTACAATGAATCTTTTAGACCAATTTCGGAACATCTCATAACTACTCTTACAGATTTTATAAAAGCGTAGTCTAAGGTTTTTAATCTATAAATAAAAAAAGCATCTCATAACTGAGATGCTTTTTAACTAACTAACCAACCAAATTGTAATGTCACGATTTTGTAGTGTTGTTACGTTTGTAACTATCGCTGTAACCATTACACTTAGTAATTAGCAAACCGCGTGCCAAACTTTTTTTTTAGTTTTTTTTTAATAAAAGTGTAACAATTTTTTTGAAATCTACACTAATATATTATATCTTTATGATATCATTTTAATATCATTTTGATAAGTTAAGTGATAACCAATTAAACTTTTAGATCATGAAAGAAGAAAAAATCATTGTCCCAGCAAATGGCTACTTTATGTTATTTGTTTTCCTAATCTTATTCTTTGGAAGTATTGCAGCAATTATTGCTTTTCAAACACCTTGGCCTGGGATATCAATATTCTTATCATTAGTTATGGCTTTTGGATTTGTAATGGTACAACCTAATGGTTCTCGAGTGTTACTATTATTTGGAAAGTACGTCGGAACCATCAAGAAAAATGGATTTTACTGGGTGAATCCGTTCTACACTAAAAAGAAGATTTCTCTTAGAGCGAGCAATTTTGACAGTGAACGTCTTAAAGTAAATGATAAGCTTGGTAACCCTGTAATGATAAGTACCATTTTAGTATGGCGTGTTCAAAATACCTATAAAGCAGCTTTTGATGTAGATAATTACGAAAACTTTGTACGTGTACAAACAGATGCAGCTGTGCGTAAGTTAGCAAGTATGTATCCTTATGACAATTTCGCAGACGAAGGTCATGATGAAGACATTACTCTTAGATCTAGTGTTAATGAAGTCAGTGAGGCTTTAGAAAAAGAAATAGACGAGCGTCTATCAATTGCAGGCATCGAAGTACTAGAAGCACGTATTGGTTACTTGGCCTATGCTCAAGAAATAGCCAACGCAATGCTAAAGCGGCAACAAGCGACAGCCATAGTAGCAGCAAGACATAAAATAGTTCAAGGCGCAGTGAGCATGGTAGAAATGGCAATTGAGGAGCTTAATAAAAACGACATCGTTGCGTTAGATGAAGAACGAAAAGCCGCTATGGTAAGTAATTTAATGGTAGTACTTTGTGGAGACAAAGAAGCAGCACCAGTAGTCAATACGGGTACATTAAGCCATTAATTTTGACAAAAAAACAAATTTATAGCATAGCAATTGGAAGCACCTTAGGAACAAGTATAGGCACTACCATTGGTGCAGTAACTGACAATGTTGCCATGGGAATAGTTTATGGATCGATAACAGGTATTATACTAGGTGTTGTCATTGCCTTAGTTGTTTTAAAAGAAGAAAAATAGAAGATTGAAAATGAAAGAATATAAAGTAATTACCCCTAAACTTGGATGGAAAAACAGAATCCAAAACTATGAAGATTTTTTAAATCAGTACGCTCGTGAAGGATGGGAAGTAAAGCATATAGGACAAAACTCACCATTAATCATATTTGAGCGAGATAAAAATAGATAATGAGAATATTTAAGGAACAGCAACGATTTAATCAATTATGGCTAATACTCTTAATGTTTGTTAGTCTGCTTGTACCTATTGCTTTAACTATTGGAACATATATCAAGAATCCGGATCAATTTACTGCTTTAGAGTTTACATTAATTATTGTTACTACCCTTTTAGCTCCTTGTTTAATTTTTATTTTTAAGTTAAGCACAAGAATTGACCAAGAAGGCATCCAATACAAATTCTTTCCATTTCATTTAAAATTTAAACACATCCAATGGAACGAAATTGATAAAGCTTACATAAGAAAATACGATGCTTTAACAGAGTATGGAGGTTGGGGAATCAAAGGAGGTGCGTTTTGGAAAAAAGACAAAGGCACTGCTGTTAATGTTTCTGGTGATATTGGTATTCAATTAGAACTAAAGAATGGTAAAAAGTTATTAATTGGCACACAGTTAAAAAATGAATCTGAGATGGTATTACAGACCTATCAAACCAAAATAAATAACAATGGCTAAGAAAAAAGCATTTGCATTACGTATCAATGAAGATATGCTAAAGGCTATTGAAAAATGGGCCGCTGATGAATTTCGTAGCACCAATGGACAGATTGAATGGATATTGATGCAATATCTCAAGGACCATAATAGGCAACCTAAAAAGAAAGAAACCCCTAATAAAGAAAAGTGATCTCAGAAGGTCACTTTTTTTATGCACGATATTTTGGTACTTTGCGTTACACTAAATTTCTAAAGGATGGATACAACTCCAATGTTTACAAATGATACAATTGTATTTGGGCTTTTAATGCTAGCATTAGGCTTTGTTTTTTATACTGAATCTATTAAATATGGCTTTTGGGCTAAATTCTATAAGATAGTTCCAGGATTATTTATGGCTTATATGATTCCAGCGTTTTTAACAACATCTGGACTCATTGCACCTGAATGGACAAGTCTAACAGAATCTGGTACAGTAACAGAACATAGTTCTAAC
>NZ_JABSST010000067.1 GCF_013213975.1 Winogradskyella sp. | reverse complement strand
TAAAAGACAATTCATGAACTATTTAGCTTTATTTTTTTGCTTAGCAATGGTAAGCACAAATTATGCTCAAAGACAAAATGATGGTCTTAAAGGAGGGGGTTTAACTAATGGTCAATCGGATACTACTCGAGAGATGCCAATATTTGAATCTCAAAAAGTCATTGGACTTTTTGAACACAATGCTAAAAAAGTAATTAGAAAATTAAAGCTTAACAAAGGCGATTCTCATGGGTTAGAAGTCACTTCGCACATTGAAGCTTACAACACTAATATCAGTCAAATTAAAACTGATAATAAAGATTTTTTTGAAGGATTGGATATTGTTGTTAATCAAAATATGGAAACTGCGCGTAACAATAGAAATAGAGAGTTGATGCAGGAAACTATTAGAATGGTTGAAAAAAAGCTCAAGCCTTTTAGAGATGAGGTGAAAGTACATCAAGATCAATTAGATGTCTCACTTGAAGACGTATTTTATGAGGATGAAAATAAAAAGTGGTTTGATTATAAGAAATCAAAATTAGAAAAATCAAGATCGCGACGCGGTGGTAATGATGTTAGAAATAGACCAGATAATATAGTCGGAAGGTCTCGTAGATAACGTAGATAAGGAGGTTTTACATGGCTGAATTCATAAAAATATATCCAGATAATCCAAATCCAAAAGAGATTGAAAAGGTAGTTGCTACGCTCAAACGTGGTGGCTTGGTTATTTATCCGACGGATACGGTTTATGGTCTTGGTTGTGATATGGCTAATGTTAAAGCCTTAGAACGCTTAGCAAAGCTCAAAGGTGTTAAATTAAAAAAGGCCAATTTTTCCTTCATTTGTGAAGACTTAAGTAATCTTAGTGACTACGTCAAACAAATTGATAATGCGACATTTAAAATATTAAAACGCGCACTGCCTGGGGCCTACACCTTTATTCTTCCCGGATCTAAAAGTCTTCCTAATCCATTTAAGAAACGAAAAACTGTAGGTATTAGAGTTCCAGATAATTCAATTATTCAGGCAATATTAAATACTCTAGGAAATCCTATAGTCTCTACCTCTATACGTGATGATGACGATATCTTAGAATATACCACAGATCCTGAACTCATAAAAGAGAAATGGGATAATTCCGTAGATCTTGTTATTGATGGTGGTTATGGATCTAATGAAGCATCAACTGTAATTGATCTTTCGGTAGTTCCGCCAGAAATTGTAAGAGAAGGAAAGGGGAGTTTAGAGATTTTTTAGACCGATTATACAGAATAATAGCTTATTTAAGAGATTTAATTTTATTTATCAGAAAAATTCACTTCTTTTATATCTAGTTAGCTATTAATCAAAAAACATTTTGAAAAACCAAAAGATCGTTTATCTATTTATTGGTGTTCTATTCCTATTACTTCAGTTAGGGTCAGTAGTTTATGCCAGATTTATACCTGAAAAATTTTTTTGTTGGGCACCTTACGATGAACATACCTATTACAAAATACAGGTAAGTTTAAATGGAAAAGCGTTGTCTACTGATGAGGTTAAGTCTCGCTATAATTATTTATCTGACGGATGGGAGCCTAGGTCTATTGATAATGTTTTTTCATTGGTGCAGCAGTATGAGGCAACATACGGAAAAGCTGAAAATGCTAATGTTGAAATTTTATACAATACAAATGGCAATGGATGGAATATATGGCGACCAATAAAATAATTTCCTTTTTGATATTACCTTTCAAGGTTTATGGTACTTCAATGCGACCAGGTGTTTTAATGATGTGCAAGATTTGCGTTGTTTTACTTATTGCTCATGGCTTTTTTGGCAGTATTACAGATTCCTTTATTCCCTTTATTAGTTCATTGGATAACTTAAATCAATATCCAAATTTACTTGAATATTTTATTAAAGCACTTTTCATTTTAGGCAGTACTTCTTTAATATTAAATTATAAAGTTAGGGCATCTGCAATACTAATAGCTTGTAGCATATTTTTAGGCATTTTAGCGTCAAAACCGATTTTTAGAAATCATCTTTTTATCATTGGATGTGTGTTTTTTCTATCTGGTCTTACTTCAAAAGAGGATACTCCTTGGCTTTTGTTTTTTCAGCTTGGCTTAGTCTATTTTGGTGCCTTATTAAATAAAATGACACAAATAGAGTGGTGGACTGGGCAGTTTATGCATAATTGGCTTTCTGTAGCTCTGGAAAATCCGGTTTATAATTCTTGGTATGAATCCACTTCTAGCTTAATGCTAGCGAAGTTAATGTCGTATTCTGCAATGTTAGCAGAACTATTAATTGGCTTTTGTTTGTTTGTTCCAAAGTTTCGTCTTTATGCTATAACTATGATTTTGGTATTTCATACGATTCTATTTTCATTTACAGGCGAAACGTTTGGTTATTTTATGGAGGATATTTTAATTATTCTAATTGCTTTTAGAGAATGGCCCGAACAACCAATTCAAATAGATTATCGAATGTCTAATTTTAATAATGGATTGGTTAATCTTATCAAATTATTAGATTTTGACAGGCGTTTTACTTTTAATAAGAGGTTTAAAGCAGTTGGAAGAGGCTTGAGCGCAACTAATGATTTTAAATTTCTGCATGGTAAAAGTCTAATAGTGCATACTTTGTTGAGTACTTCTGGTTTTTATATATTGATTTTATGCCTTGAAATGGGAATTCGATATTTATTTAATGACTTCTTGAAGTATATCTTTTTACTTGGACTTTTTTGGATTCTTCTATTGTTGCTATCACCAATATTTTTTGATTATTTAAAAAAAGTACGCCAAAAAAAATTAGCTGTAAATCATGAGTTTGAATAATGAAAAAATAGATATTTTAATTCCTGATGGTGAAAACCCATTACTTTATCAAGTGGTGTATTGTTTGTCATTTTGTAAAGACATTAAAGTGCATGTTATTTCTTCTAAGCGTCATATACCAATGTCTTATTCAAAATATGTGTTTGGATATAAGGCAGTTCCTAAATTAGGTGTTAAGGAATGGTTGCAAGCCATTGACAATTATGTTTCTGAGCATAATATTGATTTAATTTTACCAATTCATGAAAAATGTGTAGAAAATTTAATCCTTCATAAGGCGGAGCTCAAGTCTAAAGATAAATTAGTGCCTATGACGTCTTTAAAAGATTATAAAACGGCTATTAATAAGGCAAAGTTATCAGAGCATCTTTCTAAATTTAAATTAGCGCAACCTAAGACTCAGATTTTTAATCCTCTTTCAGATCAAAAATCTATTAATCTCTCGAGTTATCCAATTATTGCAAAACCGGTTCAAAATTTAGATGGTCAAGGCATAAAATTATTAAATAGTGATAAAGAGCTCAATATGTTTCTTGAAACTCTTAAATCAACTTACGTTTTTCAAGAATATTTAGAGGGTTATGATATTGATTGCAGTGTTTTATGTGAAAACGGTGAAGTTTTATGTCATATTGTTCAAAGAGGAATTCTCTATGAAAATAGAGAGTTTTCACCAGCAATTGGAATACAGTTTTTAAATAATAATGAGGTGCTAGAAGTTGTTAAGCAACTTATGGGTTCTTTAAATTGGACAGGTATTGCGCATATAGATCTGCGATATGACAATAATTCTAAATCTATCAAGGTTATTGAAGTGAATGGGAGGTTTTGGGGTTCGATGGATGGAGCTCTTGCCGCGGGTTATAATTTCCCTTATTTGTATTGTCTATTGGCTAAGGGAGTTTCGATTAAGCGTATTAAATATCATTTGATGAATTATTATAATCTCAAGGGATTTGTCAATATGATTCAGAGAAAACCATTGAAAATTTTTGATTGGTCATTTTTAACGAAAAATACAATGGTATTATATATAGTGAAGGATCCATTGCCAACAATAGTCAAATACTTCCAGAGAACTAGAATCATTTTAAAAAATCGAATCAATCAGAATTAATCTACATAAAATTTAATGCGATGATTTTGAAGTTTTACTGATATTAAAATAAAATAAGCCCATTGATATTACTCCGCAGACAAGAAATCCCACGAAAAGTGGAGTTACAGAATCAATAACATATTTTCCGATGAAGTTAGCTATTGAAACGGCCATAACAGTGGATATAAAACCATTTAGTGCAGATCCAATTCCTGCAATATGTCCCATTGGTTCCATGGCCAGTGCTAGAAGGTTTCCAAATAGGAACCCTATAGTAAAAAACTGAATTGAAAAAAAAGTTATTAATATCTCTACACTCGGATTATTCTCTGAATTAAAAATTAGAATAAAAACCAATGACGTCGTTATGAAACTCCACATGGCAAGGTGCACGATACGTTTCATGCCATATTTTACAACCAATTGACTATTAAAAAAAGTAGCTAAACCTACTGCTATAGCCAAACTAGCAAAAATTAAAGGGAACTCTTTTGCTAAGCCATACTGCTTTTCGAAAATTTGCTGTGAGGTACTGAGATAAACCATAAATGACCCAGTGATAAACCCTGAGAGCAATGTATATATGACTGCGGCTCTAATTCTAAAGAATTGAACTGTACCGGTTTTAAAAATGGATAATCGGTATGGGATTTTGTAATTATCCTTCAATGTTTCTGGTTGTCTAATCCAAAACCAGAGGACAACTAAAACGCCAAATATGAGATTAAAGGTGAAAATGAATTGCCAGTTATAATGATTCATTAGAAACTGACCGAGAGTTGGCGCAACCACTGGGACTAAAATAAACATCATGACGACTATAGAAATTATTTTCGCCATATAATCTCCTTCATAAGAATCTCGAATCATTGCAATGCTCATGGTTCTTGGACAGGCTAGTCCAACACCTTGTAAAACACGACCAAATAGCATCATTTCAAAATTCTTGGTGGTAACACAAATTATTGATGCGATAATGAAAAGAATAAATCCTGCGTAGACAATAGGTTTGCGTCCAAAACTATCAGAGAGTGGTCCGAAAATAAGTTGTCCAAAGCCTAGTCCAAGGAAAATTGAGGTTATTAATTTTGGATTTTCAGAAGGATTAGTAACGCTCAGATAATCACCAGTGATAGGTAAAGCAGGGAGTAAAGCATCTATAGATAAGGCTACAATAGACATTAATGCAGCCATAAGGACTACAAACTCAAACTGTGTGCGTTTTTGGTTTTGCATAGGACAAAAGTAACTTAATTATTACCTATTTATGGTTGGGTAATTCACTAATTTTAGATACTTATATTTAGTAAATAAATGGGGATGATAACAGATACTTTAATCAAGCTATTTAAGAGAGATTTAAACAAGTTAATTGATGAGTTAGACTTGTATAAAGATGAATCTAATCTTTGGAAACAGGAAGGTTTAGTCAGTAATTCGGCAGGAAATCTTTGTTTACATTTAATTGGAAATCTTAATCACTTTATTGGTGCAACTTTAGGAAATACTGGTTATGTGAGGCAACGTGATTTGGAATTTTCTAACAAAAATGTTCCTGTTTCGGAAATGAAAAAGCAAGTTGCAGAAACTATTACAATGGTAGAGAAAACACTATCAATGTTAGCTGAAGTGGATTTACAAGCAGAATACCGACGCAATCCATTTGAAGATGACATGACTACCGAATATTTCTTAACTCATCTTGCGTTGCACTTGGCTTATCATTTAGGTCAGATTAATTATCATAGAAGACTCTTAGATTAAAAATGATATTAATGATAATATTTAGCTTTGTATAAAAACCGTTCGTAACACTAGTGTCGTATAAAAACTAATTTTTTGAAATTTGTCCTTAGAGCAATTCTTTTAGTATAATGTTCCTGAAAACTTATGTTTGACTAGGTCTTTGATGATGAATCGTAGTTGAACATGAAACCTTGGAAAAAGATCATTTAATAGTTTAAGAAGGACATATGACATTGTAATCTGTGTATAAATTTTGAATGGAAACTCATGCAGCTATGAGGAAACAGATTCTATTATCTAGATATTTAGGCAAAGTATAATACGCCAATTAATTATCATGAAGCTTTGATTTCAACGCACAATGAATTAATAAAAACGTATAATGATCTAGGAGCTACTCATGAAAAAGGAGAAATAACTACCGAAAAAGGTAGAGAAAGAACACGATACTGTTTAAGTAGAGCATACGGTAATAGTTGTTGATTAAAAAAAATGGAATCAACCTACGCTCTAATGAAGGCAGATCATAAAAATTATGACAGATGATCAATCTGAGGGCTCAGAATAGAATAGTTTTCTCATAATAATCCAAAAGCTCACCAATACTGGTGAGCTTTTTTCTTAAACAAATCGTTTAATTTATTTAATTAAACACAAAATAATTGACCTTATGAATCAATTTGCTTTAAGAAGGCGTTCCTCTGTTCTATATCATTAAAACAACCTCCATATTCCATAGTCGTAGTTGAACTACTTTTATCTTTAATTCCTCGAGATGATACACATAAGTGTTTAGCATTGATAACTACGATGACATCATCAGTATTTAATGCCATTTGTAAATCTTTTAAAATTTGTAAGCACAAACGTTCTTGTACTTGTGGGCGATGTGCATAATAATCCACCAAACGATTAATTTTGGAGAGTCCAACGACTTTATCTCTTGGGATGTAACCAATATGAGCTTTTCCAACAATTGGTAAAAAATGGTGTTCGCAAGATGAGTCTATACTGATGTCTTTTTCTACTAATAATTTGTTGTAGCCGTATTTATTCTTGAAAGTGGAAATTTTGGGACGGTTGTTAGGATTAAGACCGTAAAACAACTCTTTTACATACATTTTTGCAAAGCGATAAGGCGTACCAGATAAGCTATCGTCATTTAAATCTAAGCCTAATTCTTGCATAATGGCCTTAAAATGGTGTTGAATCGCAATTATTTTTTCATCATCAGATTTTTTAAAAGCATCTGGTCTAAGAGGTGTATCTATACCTGTTGCTATATGAGCGTCACCTAAAATCTCTATATCTAAGTGTTCCTTCTTCATCAGATTAGTTCGTTATGCTTTTTAAGTTACTGTCTTTGCATTTACAGTATTTTCTATTATATATGTGTAAACTTATTAAGCCAATTGCCGGCGCATATATACTTGATTCAGATAATTCTAATAACCCTATTTTTTCATTTAGAATTACAAAACTCATTAAGGCCCAACATAGCCATAAGCCAAACTTTACCCATAGTTTAGTGGTATTTTTTGCTGACCAGTATACGGCAATGAATGAGATAATAATTAATATAACGTCAATAGTTCCCCACCAAACAGGCACTTCTACATGGTCAGCTGTACTTGATTGTACAATAAATATAAATGGTGTTATAATACAATGTAGTAAACACAAACCACTTGCTAAAGCACCAAAAGTATCAGAATTGTTTTGTCTAAATGAATTTACGAACATATCATAATTTAAAAATGGCGAAAACCTAAACTAATAGGAATTTAATACATAACCTCAACAGTATTTTTATTCTTTAGAGAAATCGCCATTTATTTTTAAAACCCGACTCAGTTATTGCAACTGAGTTGCAAATTTAATATATTTTTCTAAACCAAGCTCAAGTAATGTATTTTATTTTAAAGAATCTTTAAACAGAAATTTTAGTTAAAAAATGATGTGAAAATTTTATTTTACTAATGAATTGACAGTCTTGGTAATTGAGGTCAAATGCACCAGTTTAAATATCGTTAAACATTATGTATCATTGTGAATACAAATAATAACAAACTTATTATACTACTGAATTTATTAGTGGAAGGCTATCACATTTCATGTATTGTATAAATTGCTCAGCCTATTTGATAATTTTTATGAAATGAATTTACATCAGTTACTTAAAATATTGATATAGTCCAAATATCTTTCTTTATCTACTTGTACATCACCCCAAATATCTAATACTAAAATTTCAATTTGTTTATCTACTAAGCTTTGAATTTGATCTCGGTAGTTTTGATAATCGTCAAAATGTGTTTGAGTGATAGAATTAAACCTATTTTGAAAAAAAGTTATGGGATTAAACCAATAGGTACTTTTGATAAGTTTGTTCTTTTCAGTATAACTAGATTCTATAGTTTTTAAACTTTTTTTGGTTAAATCGTTAGTTAATGAAGCCGCAGATTCATTCATTGCTCTATTTCGCTTTAAACTATCTTTCATTACGATACTGTTTAAAATTTGTGGAAATTTTTCATTGAGTTTTTGTTGAAAAATGCTGTCTGGAAGTGAATATAGTTTGTCCTTTTCGTCCCGTTGCGCATCAATAAAATCAATCATGAGATTTGCCGGATATTTAGTACTAACAACTTGGTGTATGGATCCTGGAACAATAAAAGCGAAAAGCAACCAAATACCAACCATTTTTAAAGTATTTGTAATACTGAATGATCCGTAATTTATAATGAGCCCAAAAATAATTGTCCATAGAGTTAGATATAATAACATCATAACTAGGTAGTTAAGGAAACCACTAAAATCATTATTAAATACATCCGTTAAAATAGCTCCATAAAAAAGTAATAAAATTAAAATGCTCAGTACTAATATAAAATAGAAGCTAATTCTAGTCCATAACCATAACTTTGTGCGTGTTGCTTGAACAGTGATTAGTGGTAAAATACCAGTATCAACTTCTGTACCTTTGATAGTGTATAGATAGATCATTAATAATAAGGGTAACAGATATATTATAGAAAAGGTGAAATCTAAATATCCAGTTTGCAGCCGCTCAGGATTGGCTATTTCTTCGGCCATATCAGTATCATATGGGCTACTTCTATTAGTAATACGTTTGTAATATCCATATTTCTCGGCTTGTCCAACTCCATATACCATTAAGGGAGAAGGTGATTTAAATTCATAGACATAAGAATACGATAAAGCCCAAAATGGAGTACTTACATCAACCCATGGTCTGTCAGAAGGCCCTTTTAAATTTTTATCATAATATGCAATAATATCTGCTTGTGATGCTTGTGCTTGAGTTTGTATACGATCTATTTCTAAGGTTCGAGTCTTAAACAAATCTGATCCATTATGTAAACCATAAACAGAAGCTAAAATAAAAAGTACAAGAGCAACAATTTTAAACGGACTTCTTATAAAATGAATCCACTCATATTTAAGAATAGCAAGGGTTTTCATATAATTTGCATTCTTTTAGTTCCTAAAAAAATCATTAAAATGGTAACAATCGACCAAATCAATAAAATAATGTTGTCAGTGAGATAGTATGTCCATACACTTTTTAGTTCGGTACTTTTATAATTAAAATCTTTAACTGATTTAAAGAAATCATTCTGAGCTTTCCATCCCCAATTTCCGGTTTTAGAACCACCATAGGCATGTTCATCATTAAGTTGTTTAATAAAAATACGTCTGTAATCTTCCACTTGCCTTAAAAATGCTTGATGGTGAATGTTGTCACTTCCTGCATAACCCATACTAGAATTTTTAAGCGCTAACATAGGACTGAGAATACCAAACAGCTGAACCTTTTGTTTTTGTTCAATTAAAACGTTTGACAGATTGCCGAAGTGTTTATCCCAAACGATATTACCGTATTCTTCATCTGCTTGCATTCTTATACCATCAAAGTTTATGGGTAATTGTGAAAGACTGTCAACTTTATATTCTGCTAAAACCTTTTCTTCTAGGGCTTTACCGCGCTCATCTGATGGGTTGTGCCCATCTATGCCTTTAGAGCGGTCCTCTTTCATGGCAGACTTAAATTCATTACGATTGGGTAGAAGATGCCATTTTTCAACACTACTCATAACTATATTTGGGATAAATACGGTCCAAAGGATCCAGATACCAATCATTGTCGTTAATGCAATTAAAGGTCTTTTAAAATAGATAGTTAAAAAAATGGTAAGCCCTACGACAATGAAATAATATAATCCATAACTTATTAGAAATAAAATAAGTCTTAAAAATAGTTCTGCATTAAGATTATTAAAATTCAGTATCGTATAAATAAACACAGAAAATCCTAAAAGGCTCAGACCAAATAACCAAATGGCTATGGCTTTTGATATCATTAGTCTAAAAAGGCTTGTGCTTTGGAGCAGAAGTGTCTTCAATCTTCCTTGTTGCCGTTCTGAATTAACAGTAGAAAATGCTAGAAACATAAGCAACAATGGCACTATATATTGAAGTATAAGTGAAGCTTTGAGTTTTCCAAACTTAGACACACTCATCATCTGAGATGCTTCTGAATACACCATTTCATTTTGCACATGACCTTCAACACGCAATACATTGCCAGTAACACCATTAACCCCTTCATCAAGATTTGTTAAAATGTTTGAAGGTTTAAACACATATGTGCCATAATGTGCTGCACTATGAGGATTCATAGAATCAATACTTTCCCATTGCTCTCTTAATTCATCTTTCGCAATTTTATAAGTGCTTAATTGTGCTCTGTGCTGCTGATTTGAAAGAAATAGAGCAAGAATTAAAATTAATAGAAAGCAAAAACAAAATCTCAAGAGTATTTTATGCCTTAGGAGTAATCGCCATTCGTTTTTTATAATTTGTCTCATTACATTCAGTTTTGCATGTATTCAAGATATATGGTTTCCAATTCGTTAGCACTAACTTCTTTACTGTTTAATTCTTTAACTAGTATGCCATTTTTTAGAATACCTATACGATTACAGACCTCCCTAACTCTGAAAATATCATGAGATGCCATTAATATACTTGTTCCTGATGCCGCTAGAGATTTAAGTAAGACAGACAGTTCGTTACTAGCTAGTGGGTCTAAACCACTTGCAGGTTCATCAAGGAGAAGTACTTTGGCTTTTTTGGCGTAGGCGATGGCTATACCTACTTTTTGACGCATTCCTTTGGAGTAGGATGAAATCTTTTGGTGGTGTGCTTCTAATTGCAGACCACATTTTAATAAGAACTCACCTAATTTTGAGGGTTCGTATTTAAGATTGGCAAGTCTACAGAAATAATCGAGATTTTCAACACCAGAAAGATCATTGTAAAGATTTACATTCTCAGGAATATATCCTATTAATTTGCGGGTTGATTCTGAACCAGTGACAACATCAATATGGTTTATGCTAATTGCACCAGAGTCAGGTTTAATAAAACCTAGCAGCATATTTATAGTTGTGGATTTTCCAGCACCGTTGGCACCGAGTAGACCAAGTATTTCACCTTCGGCAATTTCTAGACTTAATTTATCAACGGCTTTGTTGCCTTTGAATGACTTTGAGACTTGATTGAGTGTAACCATAATATATTATTGCAACTTAGTTGCGAAAATAATTCAAAATTTGTTATTGCAATAGTGTTGCACTAAATTTGTATTATGAGTGTAAAACGTAAAACAAAGTCGGTAAACCTTATACTGTCTATTTTTGAAAATTCAAGTGAGGCGTTGTCTGTTGTAGATCTTGTAGAACAATTAAAGAACGATATGAATAAGACAACTGTCTATCGTGTTCTTGAACGACTAGAAAACGAAGGTGCTATTCACTCATTTACAGGCTCTAACGGTCTTACGTGGTATGCAAAATGCCGCGAATGCGATGCTCATCATCACAATGACATCCACCCTCATTTTCAATGTGAGAAGTGTGGAAAAGTTGAATGTCTTGAAATCAATATTCCAATTCCAAGTATAGAAAATCGGATTATTGAGTCCGCAGATGTTTTATTAAAAGGACAATGTTCTGATTGTATGAAATAGGAATTCTATAACGGAATATTACCGTGCTTTCTACTTGGTTTACTAATCTCCTTATTCTCTAACATGGTGAATGCTTTGATGAGTTTACGTCTTGTATTATGCGGTAAAATGACTTCATCTATAAACCCACGTTCAGCAGCACTATATGGATTAGCAAATAATTCGGCATATTCTGCTTCCTTTTCTTTCCATTTGGCTTCTTTGTCTTCTGCAGAAGAAATTTCACGTTTAAAAATAATCTCAGCTGCACCTTTAGCACCCATTACCGCTATCTCAGCATTAGGCCAGGCAAAATTCATATCTGCACCAATATGTTTTGAGTTCATGACGTCATAAGCTCCGCCATATGCTTTTCTTGTGATCACTGTCACTCTAGGAACTGTAGCTTCACTAAACGCATAGAGTAATTTTGCGCCATTGGTAATAATAGCATTCCATTCTTGGTCGGTTCCTGGTAAGAATCCAGGAACATCCTCTAATACTAGTAATGGAATATTAAAACAATCGCAGAATCTTACGAAGCGAGCGGCTTTTGTAGAGCTATTAACGTCCAAAACACCTGCTAAAAACATAGGTTGGTTAGCAACAACACCAATAGACTTGCCACCTAATCGTGCAAATCCTACAATGATATTTTCTGCAAAGTCCTTATGAATCTCGTAAAATGAATTCTCATCAATAATACCCTCAATGACCTGATGCATGTCGTAAGGCTTGTTTGGATTGTCTGGTACAATATCATCTAAAACTTCTCGTAACTCATCCTTCATGTTAAAAGGGATAGCAGCAGGTTTTTCTTTGTTGCTTTGTGGTAAGTAGCTTAATAGTCTCTTGACGTCTTCTAAGCATTCAATATCATTTGTTGATGTAATATGTGCAACTCCTGACTTTGTTGAGTGGACACTAGCACCTCCAAGCTCCTCGCTGGTTACTTCTTCATTGGTAACTGTTTTAACGACATTAGGTCCCGTTACAAACATGTAACTCGTATTTTGTACCATAATGGTGAAGTCAGTCATAGCAGGTGAGTAAACCGCTCCTCCAGCACATGGTCCCATGATTGCAGATATTTGAGGAATAACACCAGAAGCATTTACGTTCCTGTAAAAAATATCGGCATAACCACCTAAGGATCTTACACCTTCCTGGATGCGCGCCCCACCGGAATCATTTAAACCAATGATTGGCGCCCCTACATTGACAGCCATATCCATAATTTTACAGATTTTTTCAGCGTGTGTTTCTGAAAGAGAGCCACCAAATACTGTGAAATCTTGTGCAAAGACATAGATTAAACGTCCTCCAACGGTACCATATCCTGTCACAACACCATCTCCGTAAAATTGCTGATCTGCCATTCCGAAATCCTTGGTTCTATGCGTTACTAATGCACCAATTTCCTCAAAAGATCCTTCATCAAGTAGATATAAGACACGTTCTCTTGCTGTTAGTTTCTTCTTTTGATGTTGTTTGTCTATTCGCGCTTGTCCACCGCCAAGTCTAGCCTGCTCAATTTTATCTTTTAGTGTTTTTATCTTAGTGTCCATGTGAATCTTAATTTGGTAATCGTAAAAGTTTTTGGTCTTCTAAATAGCGTCTTAAGGCTATTTTTGCAGCGATTTCAGCTTCTTTTTTGTATTGTTCTTCAAGCAGACTAGGTAAGTAGTACTTTTTCACAAAATGGGTGTCAAAATTTCCGTTTCTAAAGGCCTCGTGCTGGCAAACAAAACGACCAAATGGTAGCGTTGTTTGTACCCCTTTAACATCATAATTGTCTATGGCTTTTATCATGAGTTCAATAGCTTCTTCCCTGGTTTCACCGTAGGTAATAAGTTTTGAGAGCATCGGATCGTAATAAATAGGAATATCCATACCTTCTTCAAATCCGTTGTCTACACGGATATTATCTCCTACAGGAAGTTCATACACTTCTAAATTGCCAACGCTTGGTAAGAAATCATTCAGAGGATCTTCTGCATAAACGCGCAATTCTAAAGCATGTCCATTTATTTTCAGGTCTTCCTGCTTCAGATCTAGTTTTTCGCCTCTAGCCACCTTAATCTGCAGTTCTACAAGATCCACACCTGCAATCCATTCAGAAACAGGATGTTCTACTTGGAGACGTGTATTCATTTCCAAGAAATAGAAGTTATGGTCTGCATCCAATAAAAATTCAACAGTGCCTGCACCAATATAATCGCAAGATCTTGCAACATCAATTGCAGCTTGTCCCATACGCTCTCTTAGTTCTGTTGTGAGAACTACAGAAGGAGCTTCTTCAACGACCTTTTGATGACGACGTTGCACAGAGCATTCTCGTTCAAAGAAATGCAAGTAATTACCATGCATATCTGCCATAATTTGAATTTCTATATGTCGTGGAGAGGCCACATATTTTTCTACAAAAACAGAGCCATCTCCAAATGCGGACGTCGCTTCACTAATCGCGCGATTCATCTGATTTTCAATATCACTTTCGTTTTCAACCACTCGCATGCCTTTTCCACCTCCACCGGCAGCAGCTTTAATTAATATGGGCAAGCCAATACGTCGTGCAATTTCTACGGCTTCTTTAGGATTTAGAACCGCATGATCTACACCTGGAACCATAGGAATATCATAATCCTTAACAGCATCTTTTGCTGCCAATTTATCGCCCATCATTTTAATAGCTTTAGAACGAGGTCCAATAAATACGACGTTATTTTTTTCACAGAGTTCAGCAAATTCTGCATTTTCACTGAGGAATCCATACCCAGGATGAATCCCATCAACATTTAGAGCTTGTGCAACGTCAATAATTTTGTCCCCTTTTAAGTAAGATTGGTTAGAAGGTGCAGGACCAATACACACAGCTTCATCGGCAAATTTTACATGTGGAGAATTTCGATCCACTTCTGAAAAAACGGCAACTGTTTTAATCCCCATTTTTTTTGCTGTGCGCATAACACGAATAGCAATTTCTCCTCTATTGGCAACTAATATCTTTTTCATACTATTCGAATTCTATTAATAGGGCATTTTTATCTACGGTCTCACCTTGTCTAACACTAATGGACTTAATGACTCCATCTCTTGGTGAGTTTAAAACGTTTTCCATCTTCATAGCTTCTAAGATTAAGAGCGCATCATTTTCTTTAACTTCATCACCTTCAGTAACATTAATTTCTAATATTAATCCTGGCATTGGTGCTTTAATTTCATTAACCTTTTTTGAGGCTCCAATTTCAAATCCGAGAGCTTCAATTTGTTGATCTAGGACATCGTTTATTTGCACTTGGTAACTGTTATTATTTATTTTTACAGTATAAGTTTTAGAATTAAAATTGGATTGGATAACTGTTGCTTCTATTGATTGATTATCGGCAAGCGTATGATAATGATTTGATGTTGTTTCTACAGCATCAAGTGCTTCGCAATCTGCTTTTGAAACCTCAAAAACGTGAGAAGCATCGACTTTTATTTTGTACATAAATTTTGAAAAATTAGAAGATTACCAGAAAACTGTAATTCTTATTGCAAAATATGAAAATTTAGACTTTTAAACTGTGATTTTTACAAAGATTTAAAGTTTGAATTGTTTTGATGTTTTTTAATGGCTTTACGAGATAAGTAGAGCGCCACCGCTAGCGAAATAAAGGCTCCAATTGAAATACCAGGAATGAATCTGATGAATAAAAAGAAGTCGTAAGCTCCATGAAAAAATACAGCAAGAAATAGACCAGCCATATTAAGTTTAAATCTATTATTTGAAAACTTGGCCTTACCCATAAAATAGCCCATAAGAATGCCAAAAGTGGCATGTGCAGGAACGGCTGTAAAAGCTCTCAGAACTGCAGTTTGATAACCGCCTTCAAGCACATACATGATATTCTCAGTACATGCAAAGCCCATAGAAACCATAACAGCATAGATGATACCGTCATAAGGTTCGTTGAATGCTTTCTTGGGTTGATTGAAATATTTTACAATAACATACTTACTAAACTCTTCGGAAAAAGCCACTACCACAAAGGCCTGAATAAATTGTTGCCATAAGCTGTATTCGTCTGTTATTGGTATAAACTGACCTGTAAAAACATATAATAATGTCACAATGAATATGCTTACAATGGCACCAAAAAGAAAGCTTGCTAAAAGTAGACCAATTGGTTCCTTTTCATATTTATCTTGGAAATAGATATAAAGGATTATTACCATTACTGGAGCAACTGCCATGAGGATTAAATTCATAAGTTGAGTGTTGTTTTAATAGTTTTTAAAATGAAACTATAATAGGATTTGTTGGTTGCAATGAAGTGATGATTAGTTTCACTGTGTTTTAATAATAGCTCAAATTCATTAAAGTTAACCAATTTAATGGCCTCAACCTCTTCTTCTAAAGGTTTGAGTGCATCCAATGGCACCTTTAATTCAGCAATATATACCTGATGGAATTCGTTGTCCTGAATAGTACCATAATTCGTTTCATGCAAAAATGTTCCAACTTTGGTAAGTGCATTTGCTTCTAATTGCAAACCCAATTCTTCTCTAGTTTCTCTCAATGCAGCTCCAATAAAAGACTCACCAGCATCGATATGACCAGCGGCGGAAACATCCCATAATAAAGGATGTATCGTTTTTTTATGAGAACGTTGTTGCAATAAAATATGGCCTTGCCTGGTATATAGCCATAAGTGAATGGTGTTATGATACCAGCCATTTTTATGCGCTTCTGATTTTAATACAGTATTTCCAGTGGGTTCTCCTTTTTTCGTTACAATGTCAATGTATTCATCCATATAAAAAGATTCCCGCTGCATAGCGGGAATTTACTTATTCAAAATAACTAAAGGTTTCTCCGTCTTTAATTTTTAATAGGGTTTCATAAATTAACCTAATCACATTTTCAACATCATCTTTATGAACCATCTCAACAGTGGTATGCATATAACGCAACGGTAAAGAAATTAATGCAGATGCTACACCACCATTACTGTAAGCAAAAGCATCAGTATCAGTGCCTGTAGCTCTTGATAATGCAGCACGTTGAAATGGGATTTTCTTTTCTTCAGCCGTGTCTGTAATTAAATCTCTAAGCTTTTGTTGTACAGCTGGCGCGTAAGCAATAACAGGTCCATCTCCAATTTTTGCCAAGCCTTGTTTTTTAGGATCGATCATTGGAGTAGTGGTGTCATGTGTGACATCTGTTACTATAGCAACGTTTGGCTGAATTGTTTCTGTAATCATTTCTGCACCACGAAGCCCTATTTCTTCTTGAACAGAATTTGTAATGTATAGACCAAATGGTAATTTCTTTTTGTTTTCATGAAGTATTCTTGCCACTTCAGCAATCATGAAACCACCCATTCTATTATCTAAAGCTCTACAAACAAACTTATCTTTGTTGAGAATATGAAACTCATCTGGATAGGTGATAACACATCCAACATGAACTCCCATTTTTTCAACTTCCTTTTTATCTTTCGCACCTATGTCAATACAAATATTGTCTGGCTTTGGCGGCTCTTCTTTGGCACGACTGCGTGTATGAATTGCTGGCCAGCCAAAAACACCTTTCACTATACCATTTTTAGTATGAATATTTACAACTTTACTTGGTGCAATTTGATGGTCGCTACCACCATTTCTTATAACGTATAGTAATCCTTTATCAGAAATATAATTTACGTACCATGAAATCTCGTCAGCATGACCTTCAATTACAACCTTGTATTTAGCTTTTGGATTTATAACTGCCACAGCAGTACCATAAGTGTCTGTAATAAATTCATCCACATAAGGTTTAAGGTAATTCATCCACAGTTTCTGACCTTCCCATTCATATCCAGTTGGAGAAGCGTTATTGAGATATTTCTCTAAAAAGTCCATCGACTTTTTCGTAAGTAATTGCTTTTTAGCCATTGATAAATTTTTTTTAAAAATAATAATATTAATAGGAATTTAGGGTTAATGGATATATTAATTCTTAATTTTGAATGGACCTAAATTGTTCTTTGGAATGATTTTGGAAGGCTATAAAACATGAGATATTTATCGTACATCTTTTTCTTTTTTTCAGTGTTGGGGTTTTGTCAACAAGAGCCTGTTGGGCAAGATTCTACAGTCGTTCATTACCTTATTATTGAAGGCGATTCTATTCCAGTGACTGAAATAGAATTAGATGAAGTACTAATGCTGCCGAATTTAAGTTTTAAGGATAGAGATGCACGAATCCGTTATGTCATTTTACGACGAAAGACTCTAAAAGTATATCCCTATGCAAAGTTAGCGGCTGAGCGTTTAGAGGCACTGCAAGAACGTTTGGAGACATTGACCAAAAAGCGAGAGAAAAAGAGGTATGCCAAGGTCATTCAAAAGTACATTGAAGATGAATTTTCTGCAGAGTTAAAGAAATTAACCAAAACTGAAGGACAAATATTAGTAAAGCTAATTCATAGACAAACCGGAAAAACGGCCTTTGAGCTTATTAAAGAACTTCGTAGTGGTTGGAAAGCGTTTTGGTATAATAATACGGCGAGTCTTTTTGATATTTCATTAAAACGCGAATTTGTGCCAATTAATGTTGAAGAGGACTACCTTATTGAAGATATTTTACAACGTGCTTTCCAAAATGAACAATTAAAACGGCAACGACCTGCTTATGACATTGATTTTTATGCCTGCGTTAATAAATGGACCAATTCAAAATCTAAGCAATAGATGCGTACTCAGACTAAACTAGAAGAACAACTAAATGCTTGGTCTCATGGAATAGGCGCTGCATTAGGTATAGCCGCACTGGTATTACTTATAGTTTATGCAGATAATGGTACCAAACCTTGGAGTTTGTTTAGTGTTATATTCTATGGTATATCTATAATTGTTTTGTTCCTGGCTTCGACTTTTTACCACGCAGTACGCGGGGAAAAACGTAAACACTATTTTAGAATTGTCGATCATATAAGCATTTATCTTCTTATTGCTGGAACCTACACGCCAGTTCTATTGATTCTATTGCGAGATAGTTTAGGTTGGCCCTTGTTTTGGACGGTTTGGGGAATTGCTGCCTTTGGTGTGGTTTTAAAACTGTTCTTTACAGGGAAATTTGAGACCTTCTCAACCTTACTTTATTTGGTAATGGGTTGGTTAATAGTATTTGATTATACAAATACAGCAAATGCTTTAGGGACCGACGGTGTACTTTGGTTATTTGCAGGTGGACTATTCTACACAGTTGGCATTGTTTTTTATGCTATTGAAAGAATTCCTTACAATCATGTGATATGGCATCTTTTTGTTTTAGCCGGTGCCATTTGTCACTTTTTTATGATTTTTAATCATGTCATTTAAACTAAACCGACTAATTTTTTAATGATCACTATTTGACCAACATGGTAATGTGTATGCTCAATAATACCTAGGAGATTTTTGTGATAATTACCATATTTTCTTCCGCAAGAAAGTATCTAAAATTGAGTCATCAAATGTTTTAGCCAAGTCCATAAAGATATTTGCCTCTAACCAAATGGTATTTAAAAATATCTGCCAATCATCTTCTGCTTTGAGATTTGGATGATCATAACTGTAGTTGTCTCTTATGGTTAGTTGTTCTGTATTAAGAGTATCTAATGTTCCTTTTAAATAATGGATGTGATGAGTTAAGGATAAAATGGTATCGAATTCATATACTTGTTTTGACGCTATATTTACAGTTACATCTTCTAAAGTTTCCATTAAGTTTAGAG